>NZ_CP030032.1:759000-1088500 GCF_003258315.1 Bradymonas sediminis | reverse complement strand
AAGAGCGCCCGACGCTTCATCCTCGAGCCGGTGCGCAAAGCGGTGGGAGACATCCTCGACGTCGACACCCACTTTAACCCGGCCTATGACCCCTGGGACCAGCGGGTGTGTTTCGTGCCCGACGGCGACTTCTTCGAGGCGCTGCGCCGGGGCGATGCCTCGGTGGTCACCGACCATATCGAGCGATTCACCCCGACCGGCATCGCCCTTCGCTCCGGCGAGCACCTCGACGCCGATATTGTCATCAGCGCCACGGGGCTTGAGGTCCAGGTCGCCGGCGGCGCGCGCATCGAGGTCGACGGCCAAACCGTCGACCCTGGCCAGCGCACCATGTACAAGGGCGCGATGCTCAGCGGTGTGCCGAACGCCGTCATCTCGCTGGGTTATACCAACGCCTCGTGGACCCTAAAATGCGAGCTGATCAGCCAGTGGACCTGTCGGCTGCTCAAGCATATGGAGGAGCATCACCATCGGGTCTGCACCCCACGATTGCCGCCGAACGAAGACATCCCACAGCCCCTCATTGACCTGAAATCGGGCTATATCCAACGCGCCATGGGCAAACTCCCCACCCAGGGTAAACGGCTGCCGTGGCGCCTCTATCAGAATTACTTTCTCGACCGCGCGCTATTTCGCTACGCGCGGGTGAGTGATGGCGCGTTGGTATTTGAGTGACGGCCCGCGGCGCCCTTACTCCTCAGGTAACCGCGTCACGCCACCGCCCGCCGGGGCGAGCAGCGTGGCGGTCGCCAGGCGCATCATCACGGCGCGCGCGCGCTCGACCATTTCGGCCTCGACGCGGCGGCCCTCGTCCTGCAGCACCGTGCGCGCGATGGACTCAAGCGCGATGAGCAGGCTGCTCACCAGCAGCGGGTCGCAGGTGTCGGGCAGGTCGTCGGCCAGGGCTTCTCGGACGAGTTCGGCCAGCGCCTTGTGGGTGCGCATTCGCGGCGCGTAGAGCGGAGAGTCGGGGCTCTGAGCTTCGCCGCCGAGCAAATAAACAAGTCGACCGAGGGTGCTGACCCCGGCGAGGTGGGCGTCGATGCAGCCGGCGACGACTTCGGCCGGGGTCTCGGCGCGCTGGATCGACGCGCGGCAGTTCTTCAGAAGCATCTCGGTGCCGAACTCGTAGAGCGCGAGCATGACGGCTTCGCGGTTCGAAAAGAACCGATAAAACGTGCGCCGCGAGACGTCCGCGCCCTCCAAGATCTGTTGGACCGGCACACGAGTGCCCTGGTCGGCGAAGACGCTCATCGCACCGGCGAGGATTTTAGCCCGGGTAGGCTCCGAGTTATCGCTGGAAGTTCGACTCATGAAGTATTTGGGGCCGCAGGAAGTGGGATATGCAGGCCCTTGGTTCTAGTGCTCGTCGGGTTCAATCGCAAGGGTCGATATGGTCTGGGCGAGCATTTGGTAGTGTCCGACAAGCATGCAGAGCTCGATGATTTCATCATCGGTCAGGACCTTTTGCAGCCCCCGCCAGGTGGCAGACCCCAGGGCGCGCGCGTCGTGAATCTCATCGACCGCGCGCAGGATAGCGTAGCGCCTGGGCGACCATCGCCGCGCGCTCAAGGTGTCTTCGCGCAGGGCATCGATATCATCCCGAGTCAGCCCATAGCGTTGCCCGATCCGGACATGATGCTGCCACTCGTAGGCGCAGTCCATGCGGTGGGCAACCCGCAGGATGACCATTTCTGTCTCGCTGCGCGGCAACCTCCCGAAGGGCATCAAGGCGCCGGCAAAGACAAGCCACGGACCAAATAATCTGCGGTGGCGCCCCAGGGTCGCGAAAAGATTCGGGCGGCCGGTACCGGTCGCCACGCCCAAGGCGCGGCAAATGAGCTCATTAATAGGTCCGAGCTGGCGCGGCGTGCCCGGGTGGATGCGTGGCCTCGGGGTCGACTCTTGGGCCTGCGAATCGTCAAGATCAGAAGTTGGCGGCGCTGCTGAAGCGTCAGGCGCGCGCGCGCTCTCAAGCGTGTCGATGGACTGCCCCCCGTCGGGTTGCAAGGTCGTCAGGGTTGAGCGCTCGCCGCGCGCGGTCGCGACGACCTTGGCGATCTTTTTGCGCACCACCTGGTCCACGACGCGTTGGACTATCGCGCGCGCGGGCAGCGCCGGGCCGACCCACCAGGGCGAAGCTATGGTGCGTGAGCGCTGCCGGATCCCCTGCTCGAGCGCGTCGATGGCGGGCTGCAGCGGGGCCAGACCAGTGAGCGTGCCGTGGGGTGTGCCGGCGAAGACGCGCGCCGCGCGGGTGTCGAAGCCGCGGCGGGTCATGTCGGTGTCGAGCTCGGCGAAATACGCGATCCCCACTCGCGCGCCGGTGGGCGCAAGTTCGCCGCGCAGCGCGTTTCCGAGCGCCTCGGTTCCTGCTTTGGATGCTGAGTAGGCGCCCATCAGCGGCACGTGCACCGCGGCGCCCAAAGAGGCCACCAGCAGCATATAACCGTCGCGATGCGCCACGTGCGGCCCGGCCACCCGGAGCGTGTCATAGGTGCCCTGCAGGTTGACGCGCATCACGGTGTCAAAGACCTGGGGGTCGCCGCCGATCAGCGGAAGTTGGGCAGCGATGCCCGCGTTTGCCACGACCACGTCGAGGCCGCCGAGCGCGTCGACGGCCGCGGCGACGGCGCGCTCCACCGAGGCGCGCTGGCCGACATCGCACTCTCCGATATATTCGGCGCCGCAACGCCGCCCAACCTCCTGTAATAATTCGGGTTCCAGGCCGATCAACGCCAGCCGAGCGCCCTGCTTTGCGAGGCGCTCGGCGAGCGCGGCGCCGATGCCGCGCGCCGCCCCGGTGATTAGAATACGTCGATTCTTCAGGCTCTTTTTCATGGTCTCTCTATCGTACAGCTTTGAGGCAGTGATGGAATCGTCTCAGTGAGCAAGGGCGAGGGGCCAGCGGCGGCGTGCGCGGCGAAGAAGTCGAGCATCAGCGCTCCGGTGACTTCCGGGTGCAGCGTGTGCCCGCCGTCATGCCAGCAATCAATCACCACCCGCCCGTTGGCGACCAGCGCGTCCCGCGCAAACTCGCCGGCCTCATCGAGGCTCGCGCGCCCTGGCGCTCCAGGGACCAGATCATTCGGCCCCCCGCGCGACAATAGAATCGCGGCAGAGCCCGCATCTATCGGCGCCATCTCGGGCCATTGCCAGTCGACCACCGGAAACCCGAGCGTCGCCTGCAGCGCGATGCGCAGATTCTCCTCCTCATTCGCCCACAAGCCGGACTCACTGACAAACGCTCGCAGAAGGTCCGGATATTTGGAGTGAATGAGATTTGCGATGGTGGCGCCCGCGCTGAATCCAAAGGCAAAAACTTGCCCCTCATCGGCCGCTTGATGCTCGACGAGGCAGCCGACGACCGCCTCGAAAAACGGAAGATCGACGTTGGGGTCATCGGTGCGAATATCCCAGTCCAGGCCAGCGACCGGCTGTAGATTTGTGTCTTCCATGAGCACCAGGATGAACGGAAGATCGGCGCGCGCGTCCGGCTCAATCCCCATATTGAGCATATGCTGGCGGAAGCCATGGGTGTCATCCCTCGGCGAGCCTGGCCCGCTAAAGCCATGAAAACCAAAGACAATCGCCGGCGGGACCGATGCGTCTGCGGGCAAGTCGAGATGATAGGTGCGCTCGGTGCCCGCGACATCGACCGTGTTCCAGCCCTGCCCTACCGTCGTGCCGTCTGGGCACTCGAAGTAGGGCGTCGAGGGAGTCCCCGGGTCACCGGTCCCGGAATCCGGATCCGAGGCAGCATCGGGCGACGTGGCAGCGTCGGGCGACGTGGCCGCATCAACTCCACTATCCGGCGCCTGCTGCGCGTCGGGCAAATCACCGGAATCCGGCGACGCAGTGTCCCGACCGGCGTCCGTCGCGTCCGTGTCCGAGACCGCCACGTCGGAGGTTTCGGAGAACTCAGAAAAGTCCTCTGCGCAACCGAAAAACAGCGTAGAGCTTGCCAGGGCGAGCAGCGAAAGTCCTCGAATAATATCTCGTTTCACGATTCTCTCCTCAATATCAAGGTCATGGTGACGCACCATCGTGCGCGCGAAGCCAGCATTCAGAAACAATTTATGGGTATTACCTCGTCTCAGGGTCTCAGTATCGCGCAGCTCCCGGGCAGCCCTGGGAGGCCTTCGTAGAGCAGCGGCGAAAGGCCGATGTGGGCGTGCGCAGCGAAGAAGTTGAGCATCAACGAACCGCGCACCTCCGGGTGCAGCGTGTGCCCGCCGTTATGCCAGCAATCGACCACGACCCGCCCGTTGGCCAACAGCGCGTCTCGGGCGAAGCCGCCCGCCTCATCCAGGCTCGCCGGCACCGGCGAGCCTGGGATGAGATCGTGGGGGCCGCCGCGGGTCAGCATCACCGCCGCCGTCCCCGCGTGAATGGGCTCCAGGGCCGGCCACTGCCAATTCACGATCGGAATACCCAGCGTGACCTGATGGGCGATGCGCAGGTTATTCGCCTCGTTGGCCCACAGCCCTGACCCGGTGACAAACGCGCGCAGCACGTCCGGGTATTTGGAGTGAATGAGGTTCGCGATCGTCGCACCGGCGCTGAACCCGAACGCAAAAACACGGTCTTCGTCGGCCTTTGCGTGTTGGGTCAGACAACCCACGACCGCCTCAAAGAACGGAAGATCGACGTTCGGATTATCGGTGCGCAGATCCCAATCGAGTCCCCCGGGTGGCAGGCGATTCACATCCTGCATCAGGACCAGGATGAACGGAAACCCGGCGCGCGCGTTGGGATGAAGTCCCAGGCCGAGCATCTCGGCGCGAAAACTGAGCAGGTCAATCACGGGCGGAATCACCGCTGTAAACCCATGAAATCCAAAGACAATCGCCGGGGGTCGCGAGGTATCCGCGGGCATATCGATATGATAGCGGCGCTGGTCCACGCCAACCTGAACGGTGTTCCACCCCGGCGTGACGGTGCTGCCGTCCGGGCAATCAAAGCGCGTGGGCGGGGGCGGGAGACCGACGTCCGGGCTGGAGTCGGGCTCGTCCGTGACGTCCGGCCACTTCGCCGCATCCGGCGCATCCCCCGCCCCGGCGTCATCGGCGGCGAAGGCGTCTCCGTCATCGTGGCCGTCGTCTGGCACGTAGACATCATCTTCCCCAAACTCCGCATCCCGCGCGTTCTCAGCGTCGAGGAAATCCCCCGCGTCCGACCCGAACGCATCAGCGTCGGTGTCCGACACCGCCGCGTCCGAGGTCTGCGACGAAACCATGGTCGCGTCCCCGCAGCCGACAAATAACGTGGCGATCGCCAGCGCGAGCAACGATAGTCCTCGAATATAACTCAGCATCACAATCCTCTCGTCATTGAAGGGTCATTGAGACGTCAACGGTGTGCTCGAAAAGAACCACGTTATACGGAGTCCAGGTGGAGACGACGTAGGGCACCGACAGACGCCAGGTGTCCTCGCCGCGCTGCTCGGCGCGGATAAGCGGGAGCGGATATGGCGCGTAGAGTCCGGCTTCGGCGCAGCGCCAAATCGCGTCGCCGTGGCAGGCGCCGGAGTCGGAGCAACAGTGCTTTGAGAGAAAGAGCGGGTCCGACATATCGATGACGCGGGTGCGCTGCCAGGGACCGGTGGGCTCGCGGCTCACCAGCAGATGAATGGCATTGGAACCTTTTATCTGCTGAAACATCATCACAAAGAGGTCGGCCTCGGGGACGTATTGCACGCCCAACTCGCCGATGCCGCGGTGCGACTCGTCGATGATCGCCGGGAGCGCCGCGCGCTCGGGCTCGCTGAGCGCGGTCGGGTCCACCCAGGTGTTGGATTGCGGGTTATAGATCTCAAAGCCGCCCGGCTGCTCGATCGCGGTGACCGGCTTGCGCGCCAGGTGCACGCCGTCTTTGCGGTAGCGCCCGGTGCCAAAAAGGTAGAGCTGCCCGTCGTGCTCCACCGGCGCGTTTTGCACAAAGTGGCCGCCCAGCGCGCGGCCGTCGATGAGGTCATCAACGGCGTATAGAATTTGGTAGAACAGCGGCGACGCCCCGGCAGAATTCCAGCGCGCAACAAACCCGCGCGACATCTCCCACTCGACCTCTTCGCGCACCCGCCCCGACCAGAAGATATAGGTCCCTGAATCGGTCGTGATCGCCCCGCTCGGCACCTCGAAGGAGCCTGCAAACGCGCCATGCTCCGACTCAAGCAAACGCCGCGTGACATAATTCGACAGCGGCTCGCCGGGCGGCGGCGCCAGAAAACCACCCTCAAAATCACGCTGGATGGCGGGGTCGCTGCGATGGGCGACCGACGGATCATCGGGGGTCACATAAAAGGCGAGGTCCCGACACAGCACCGAAAGATCGGCCTTCGCCGCCTCGAATGAAACATGTCCCACCGAGTCCGGGTCCTCGCCGATTCGCCAGATATCGCGGTAACCATGCGTGTCACCGAAGAAGAGGTGCAGCCGCCCGTCGACAATCGCAGGTGCGCCAAGATCGGTCGCGCGCAGGTTGAATCGGGTGTGGGTTTGATTGGCCGTCGGGCTGTCGACGCGCTCCGCGTTGATCATCTTGCAGATAAAACGCTCACCCACGGTGCTCACCGCGCTCACCTCGAAGACGCTGGCGGGCTCGGTGTTTGTGTCGCCCGGGCCACCCTCGCCACCTCCCGGCGCGTCGACCTCGACATCGGGCAGCGGCGGGCTCGCGGCGTCCGATATATCCGTTGGTGTCTCGGCATCAAGAACATCGCTCGACGCCTCGATTTGGCCCGCGTCGGAGGCACCCTCGGCGTCGGACGCATCGAGCGTCGACGACGAAAACGAGCCGCTTGCGCAGGCAGAGAGATACAGGACCAGGCATAGTAAATATCGTTTCATGCGACCAAGTATACAGACTGTATACTGGCCTCGCAAGTCGCAGATTAACTGGAGCGAAATTCAATTTTTCCCTCTCAATACCCCTCCTAAATCGGCGCCTCCACAGATTCACAAATGGAGACAGGACTCCGGGGATAGAGCTATGCCGCGCGCTCTTCGTAGGCCGTGTTAGCGATGGCTGTGTTTATCTTTGTCAGCGCCTGCGGCGCTATAGGGACGCCAAGCGCGGGGGCTCACGCGATGCCGCTGGCCGGGGGTTCCCCCAACCCTTTCTAGATAAATGAATTCCTCAAGCGCTCAGGATTTCTTCGCGCGGGCGACGAGCGTGTCACCCGCCTTCCAGAGCAACAAAAGCCAGGGCGCGCCGTGGAAAAACAGGTCGAAGATATCGATCGGCCGGGCGAGTTGGCCGTCGAAGAGCATGCCGAGCTTCTCAAAGATATGCGGGGGGATAAACGGCGCCAACCCGAGGGTGAGGCAGGCGAGTATCACATAGGTCCAGGAGAGATTTCGAATCCAAGCAATCATGGTATTTCGCCTTTAAAGTTGGTGCGCGCCGCGGGTTTGTTACCGAGCCAGGCAATCGGTCACGCGGTGAGACAACGCGCAGCATAACCTTCAAATTTCCGCCCCAAAAACAAAGAGGCACCACCTCTGACACATATTTCGTCCATCAAGTGACCCCACAAAGATCACCGCTCAATCAACAAAAAAGCCCCGCCCTATCGATCGCGTCGATAGAGCGGGGCTCTGTAAATATGGAGGCGGCGGGAATCGAACCCGCGTCCGCAGAATATCCACTGAACGCTACTACGTGTGTATTCCGTGATTGGTAGTTTTACCTCCAGCTAAACACTGTCCACGGACAGGCCATGCCGCAAGAGGGCTCTTCGAAATGTCGTCGCAGGGCGAAGGACGAAGCCCCTGAGACCAAGCCTACTGGTTGACGTCCCATAAGACCCGCAGGCGAGGACTTATGTGGACGGGTGAGGGGTTACCTCACATCGTTAGCAAGGGATGCTTACGCAGCCATTGCATACTGGTTGTTTTGATTGCCAGTTATAAAATTCTCGACAGGATTTACGTGGTCACCAAGAAACCCACGACACGCAACGTTCGCTTCAATTTCCACGTCGAAACCAGGGCGCCCCCTTAATGGTTTGAGGTCAAATTTACGAAATCCGACGCCAACCAGGGTCAAACCGGTGTGACATGCGTTCTACATACTCTTATGGGGCTTTTCAAAGAACCGAAGCTTTTTTGCCTTCACGCTTAGGATGAGCGAGCCTTCAAAAAGGTTTCAAAACATCCGGCGCTGGAGAGAACTTAGGCACGGGCCGCGGAGAAGTCAAACTTCGCGCGGATTATTTTTCATCCCGGTTGCTGCTATTTCGAGGGAAATGCATCAACGCGGCGACAATTACTCAGCCCTCATTGTGGCGCGCAGCCGCCCGAGCCATCTCGCGCTTGGCCTGGCTCTTCTTGAGGTCGTGGCGCTTATCAAAGAGTTTCTTACCCCGACACAACCCCAGCTCAACCTTGACGTTGCCGCCTTTGAAATACAAGGCCAGCGGGATGAGGGTGGTGCCCGAGACGTTGAGCTGGTGCTCGAGGCGGTTCAGCTCGCGCCGGTGCATCAAGAGCTTCCGGTCGCGCTCAGCCTCGTGGTTCTCGTGGGTCGCCTGGGGGTACGGGGCGATATGGACCTTATGCAGGAAAAGCTCGTGGTTTTCAAACCGTGCGTAGGCGTCCTTGAGCTGAACCTTGCCGTCGCGCAGGCTCTTGACCTCGCTGCCCAGCAATTTCACCCCGGCCTCGAACTCTTGGTCGACATAATAATTATGCCGGGCCTTCCGATTGCGCGTGATGATCTTTATTTTTTCGTCAGCCATCGCATTCACCGTAAGCTTAGATGCTTGTCACGTTGAGCCTTAAGCCGCGGCGCCCGCGCCGGAGCGCGGGCGCCGCGAGGTCCTCACCCCAGCGATCTTATTTACGAGACGCCTGGTTGCAGACCAGCTTAAGGATATTGCCTTCTTCGAATAGGATCTCCACCTTGGTGGGCGAGACCAATTCGAGCACAAAGCCAAGTCCGAATTTGGGGTGATTCACGGTATCATTTTCGGTCAACTCGACGTCGATCGAATAGGGCTTGGCCGCGTTGATATCCGTCTCTTCACGCAACTTCTCGAACGCCTTAACGGCCGACTCGGGAGACTCAAAATAGGTCTTGTCGATGATGCCCTCGACCAGACTCTTATTCTGCTTGCGCTGCGCCGCGGTCATCCGTTTCGGGTTGGCCTTGAGCGCATTTTCGGGAGCTGCTTCGAGGAGCCCGTCGTCGATGGTGCTGGGCTTAAAGCCCGAATCATCATCATCATCGTCGTCGTAACTTTCGGGCTCGACGTCCTCAAGCTCCACATCTTCGTCGGACAATTCAATTTCGTCGTCTTCGAATTCCTCTTCGTCGCTCATATCTGCCTATCTGGTGGAAGCTAATTTAAAAGTCTAAGTCAAATACAGATTCAACAGCGATGCCCCATCCACCGCGCCCCGAAGGGGCGTGTATTAAATGGAGCATCTGCGCGCATTTTATGAACCGCGCTCAAGGTAGTGTCAAGCGCCCAAAGCGGGTCGCATATCGTGACACCTTGAGCGCGTGGGCGATTATTCGGTCGGCGCCGCTTTCTCCGCCTCGGCCTGCTTCGCCTCGTCGGCGCCCTGGCCTTCGGCGGGTTTGTCGCCCGGGGCGGCCTTCTGCTTGGCGGCCGCGGCGTCCTGGCGCATCTTCTCACGCACATCAGAGCCGACCTTGAGCACCGCGTCCAGCGGCACCTGAGCGGTGATGCTCAGGTCTCGGCGACCCGGCTCGACCTTCACGATTTCAAAGCCCTTGGGCGAGGCGAGCTTTGAGAAGTCGGCCTCCGGCGAGATGCCGGTGGCCTCGACCACCACCGAGATCAACGCCGGCTTGAGCTTCTCTCGAATCGCGAATTGCTGGATAATACCGCGTTGCTTCTCATCCTTAATATTCAGGCGCACGCGCTCATTTTGCTTCTCGGCGTAGTATTTCTCGACCTCGGCGACGTCCTGCTTGATATCAAAGATAATCAGCTTGTTCTCCGCGTCGTAGCGGTCCTCGGCGACGAGCTTGGGCTTGGCGGTCTTATTAAAATACTCGAGCATCTCGGCGCGACCGGCCTCAAAGCGCAGGTTCGACGCGCGCTCCTGGACGCGCTTGCGCACCATGGAGTTGGTATAGAGCGCCGGAATCTTCTCGTAATACTGCGCCCCCTCGACCTTCTTGCCCTGCTCCACCAACTTCTTGGCGTGATTCTCGTAAGCCTCCACGAGCATCGTATTGAGGCGCGGCTGCTTGGGCGAAATCGCGAGCCCCTTGCGCGCGACCTGCTCGAAGGTCGCCATGTCCTCGGCGGGGTCAACGGCGTTGGCCCAGTCGGTATATAATTTAATCAGGTCGCGCTCGAGCAACTCCTTCTGACTCTTCTGTTTGGTGCTCAGCTTCTGCGCGGCCTCCCCCTGGACATCGAAGCCCTGGGCTTTTTGCAGGGCGAGGAAGCTCTCCTCGGCTGCGGCAAACTCACCGCGAAGTTGCTTCACCGACGCCATCAAGCGCAGGCCTTCGAAGCTGTCGGGGTCCCCCTTAAGCACCGGCTCGAGATGCTTCTCGGCAACATCGGGCTTAGAGTTAATCACCGCCATCTTCGCGGCGAGCAATTGCTCCTCAGGGCTCTTCTCGCACCCGCTGATGCCGACCGCGCCCGCGACCAGCAGTCCAGAAACCAACGCGGCGTTGAGCAGGCGGCGCCAGGAATTATTCACGTGGAAGGTCATCATATTCTCCATGTCTTTATTCCGCGTCTTGTTGCGCAGGCGCGTGAATCAGATCGGTATAATTTAAGGACTAAAAAACCAAAACCGGGGTGGCTCCTTCACGACAATCAAACCGGCCACCATTCAGATACCCGATTCTTAGCATATCTGCGCCCCATTGCCACCTCTGGTCGCGAGGATTCCGCGCCGAAGGACCAGTGAATGAGTTGACAGCCTTAGAGGCAGTGACTAGGTTGCGCCCAGCCTGACGGAACCGGCATAATCGCTCTTTTCCGCGCTTCAATTACTCTACCTCTAGAGCGTTGCGCGGCGCGGGGCATTGGCCATCCGCTCCTACCGCTATGCTCGAAAATACGCAATTTTTGTCGCATGATGGCCGCACGCCCAACCAATATGTTGGTGGGAACAAAGAGTCACAGCGATTGGTTTTGTCGCGCGAGGGTCGCGCGTTTTCGTGTGCAAATCAGATTTTAGAGAAAGGGATCTACCATGGCTATGTTCGACGTAGTTGCGAAAGGTTTTCGCGACGTGCGAAATCGCTTCGAAGGAAAACGCGAGATCACCGAAGAGAATATCGACGGTGCGCTAAAAGATATACGAATGGCGATGCTTGAAGCGGACGTCAACTTCCGCATCGCGAAGGGATTTATTGAGCGGGTCAAAGAGACCGCGCTTGGTGAGATTGTTCGGGTCAAGGCAAAGGCCGGCGAAAAGGTCGAAGTCACCCCGGGTGACCACTTTATCCGGATCTGCCACGACGAGCTCGAGAAATTGCTCGGCCCGGTCGACACCTCGATCATGTATAGCAACCCGCGCCTGGGACCGACCAAGATCATGATGGTCGGCCTGCAGGGCTCCGGTAAAACGACCACCACCGGCAAGCTGGCCAAATACCTCAAAGAGCGCGAAGGCAAAAAGCCGCTATTGGTCGGCGCCGACGTCTACCGCCCGGCCGCCATCGAGCAGCTTCGCGTGCTCGCCAAGCGCATCGACGTCCCGGTTCACGCCCGTGAAGGCGGAGACCCGGTCGAAGTCTGCCGCGAGTCGCTCAAGATCGCCGAAGAGAAAGGCTGCGACGTCATCCTCTTTGACACCGCCGGACGCCTGGCGGTCGATGACGTCCTGATGGACGAGCTTGAGATGATCGTCCAGCAGACCAAGCCCGAGAATATCTTCCTGGTCGCTGACGCCATGATCGGTCAGGACGCCGTGAACACCGCCAAGGAGTTCAACGCGCGCCTCGAGGTCGACGGCTTCATCATGACCAAGCTCGACGGCGACGCCCGCGGCGGCGCGGCGCTCTCGATCAAAGAGGTCACCGGCAAACCCATCAAATTTATCGGCCTCGGCGAGGACCTCGACGCGCTCGAGGAGTTCCGCCCCGAAGGACTCGCCAACCGGATCCTCGGATTTGGCGACGTCATGGGCCTGATGGACCGCTTCGAGCGAACCCTGAGCGAAGAAGACGCCGCGCGCGCCGAAAAAGACGCGATGCGCATGCTCTCGGGCAAATTCGACTTCAACGACTTCTATAACCAGCTCGCCCAGATCTCCAAACTCGGCTCCATGAGTGAGCTGATGGAGATGATGCCCTTCGGCGCGAGCATGCCCGAAGGCGCCCAGGTCGACGACGATGACCTGGCCAAAATCCGCGCGATCATCCAGTCGATGACCGAGCAGGAGAAGAGCCACCCGGAGTTGCTCACCCAGCAGCCCAACCGCGTGCGCCGGATCGCCAAAGGTTCGGGCAGCCCGCTGGAGAAGGTCGAGCAGGTCATCCAGCAGTTCAATATGATGCAGGGGATGATGCAGCAGTTCTCCAATATGGGAGGCGGCTTCCTCAATAAGATCCCGGGCCTCAAGCAGCTCAACCAGCTCCGCCAGATGAAGGATATGGATATGGGCGCGCTGATGGGTGAATTGATGGGCGGCGGCGGCCCCGACATGGGCGGCGGCGGTCTTCCGGGCATGGGCGGCATGAATTTGCCCCCGGGCTACACCCCGCCTGGCCACCATCGCCAGGCGATGGGCGGGCCGAACTCCAAATCATTGGCGCGTTCCAAACGCAAGCGTAAACGCAAGCGCACTGGAAAACGCAAGAAGTAACATAGAAGTAGACCAAGCATGTCCAACCTGAGTCACACGTGTATCCACCACCAGGCCGCGCCAGCGATCGCCATCTGCACCGAATGCGATGGCGATATCTGCGCGGCCTGTCACGGCACCGATCTGCGCGGGTATTGTATCTGCGCGGGGTGCCGTGAGAAATTCGCCCCGCCCCAGACCGCCTGGGAGGATCCGCAGACGGACTTCTCCCCGGCGACCTTCGGCAGCACCTTGTGGGATGCCTTGAAGTCGCCGCGCACCTTCTTCACGAAGGTGCGCCCGACGGGGCCCGCGGCGCCCGCGGTAAGCTTCGGGTTGATCTCGATGACCGTGGGCATGCTGTTTAGCAATACCTGGAAGCTGCTCTTCATCGACGCCTTCGGCGAGGCGCTGGCCGAACTCGCTAAAGAAATGGCGGCGAGCATGGAGATGGTGCGCGCGTCGATGTTTCTGGCGGTGCCCCTGCAGGTCGGACTCGCGTTCCTGCTGCATCTGGGCGCCCTGCATATGGCGCTTAGAATCGCCGGAGCACGGCCAAAACTCTCGGCCACCGCGCGCATCGTGGGTTATGCCTCAGCCGGCTATATCCTGATGGTTTTGCCGCCCATTGGAGAGTTTATGCTCGGCCACTTCATGGCCATTATGTGGGTCTTCAACCTCCAGATGGGCGCCCTGACCATGCACTACCGGCTGGGCACCTGGAAGACCCTGGCGGTCGTCATGGGGACGCTGCTGATTATCCTGCCCCTGGCATTCTAAAGCCGCACAAAAAGTTCAACAAAAGCCCCGCCAAGCCCTCGCGCTTCGCGGGGCTTTTTCGTGGGCGGCGGCGCGCAATAGCGCCGAGTAAATAGCAAAAGCCCCGCCCTTCCGAAGAGGAAGGAGCGGGGCTTTTGGATGCTGCCTCGAGGCCCGGTGGTCTGGGATAGTATCTTCTGAAAGAAGAAGCCCCGCGACGCACCTGGCTCGAAAGATTCCGACTCTCCGGACTCGCCATCCGAAGATGGCGTGCCCGGGGAATCTGAGGTGATCAACGCTTCGAGAACTGGAAGCGAGCACGAGCACCTTTCTGACCGTATTTCTTACGCTCTTTGACGCGCGCGTCGCTGGTCAAGAAGCCGCCCGACTTAAGGGTCGAACGAAGCTCGGGGTTGTAGATCTCGAGAGCCCGGGCGATTCCAAGCTTCACAGCGTCGGCCTGACCGCTTTTGCCACCACCGCTGACGGTAGCGTAGACATCGAAATTGCTCGACAGTTCAGCCAACTCAAGCGGCTGACGCAGAATCATCATCAGGGTGTCGCGGGCGAAATACTCATCCGCGTCCTGCTTATTAATGGTGATCGTGCCGTTGCCGGGGCGCAAAAAGACCCGAGCGCTAGCGCTTTTGCGCCGACCGATTGCGTGAAATTGTTCTAACTTCGCCATGCTCTATCTCCTCAGACAATCGGGTAGTTTTGGGGCTGCTGAGCCTCATGCGGATGATTCGGGCCAGCATAAACTTTCAGTTTTTTCAGGATCTGACGGCCCAAGGTATTCTTGGGGATCATGCCCTGAACCGCGAAGCGGATGATCTGCTCGGGGGCCTTCTCCAGAAGACTTCCAGCGGTGATCTCTTTGAGACCGCCGGGGTAGTTGGAGTGGCGTCGATACATTTTGTCATCAAGCTTGTTGCCGGTGAAGTTGATCTTCTCGGCGTTGATGCACACGACGAAATCGCCGCAATCGACATGGGGGGTGTAAATCGGCTTATTCTTGCCGCGCAGTAGATTGGCAATTTCGGTGGCCGCTCGACCGACCGTCTTGCCTTCAAGGTCGATGACGTGCCACTGGCGCACGACATCCTTCTCTTTGGCGCTAAACGTCTTCATCGTGAATCTCGTATGTATGGCGGGAGCCCAGGGCGCGCGCCGTGTCTGGTGAATAGATTTAAATACGATTAAAGAAGCAAAATTCTTAAGAACTAAATTCTCTCAACACACTCTAGTACCCGGTACGAACGACCCGTGCTCAAAAGCACAAACCCACGCGCCCGGACCGAGGGGCAAACCGTATATCCGGCCCGCCTCCGCATGTCAACTGGCAGTGATAAAAGCGGCGTGCGACAGCGGGTTTAACCCTTCTTATCCAGGTTATAGCGTCTCAGATAGTCGCGCGCCTTGCCCGCGAGATCGGAGTTGGGGTGATATTTAATCAGGTCATTCAGCGCGGTCTGGGCCCGCGGCAGCTCCCCCAATTCAATATAGGAGCGCGCCAGCAAGAAAAGGGCCTGCGGATCGAGGCCAAGACCGGAATAATTCTTGAGCAGGTAGCGCAAGCGCATGCCTGCGGCCTTGGGGTTGTCGCGCTCGAAATAGAATTTCGCGACATATAACTCGTGATCGGCCAGGCGCCGCCGGGCGATCCCCAGGCGCTTATTGGCCTCGGCGGCGTATTCGGATTGCGGATAGGCTTTCGCGAAGCGATCGAGCTCGCGCACCGCATCCTCAGTCTTGCGCAGATTACGCTCGTAGGCCGGCGGCAACAACCACCAGTCCTCGGGCATCAACTGATAGAATGCGTCGGCGACCCGCCACTGGGCGTAGGCAACCTTCGCGTGGGACGGATGCAATTGGACAAAGCTGCGGTACTGCTGCACCGCGGTGGCGTAGCTCTCCTGGGCGAAATAGGCGTCGCCGATGCCTAACTCGGCCAGCGGCGCGTATTTGCTATAGGGGAAGGTATTTCGCAGCGCGTTAAACTGGCTGATCGCCTCGAGGGTATTCCCCTTTTTGAGGTCCGTCTGGGCGGCCTGGTAGAGGCGCTCAGCGGCGTCGGCAAAGGTGCGCGGCTGGGCCGACGCGCCGGAGTCGCTGGCGCATCCGCTCCCCACCGCCACGCCCCCGAGGAGCAGGCAGCCGAGCAGTATACGGACCATCGTGGCACCGCGCGCTCCCTTCGGCGCGCGTCTTCTACGATCTTCGGGCATCCTTGGCATCATATTCCTATGGCATCATCAATGAAGTCGCGGGCCGCAAGCCCGACATCGACCCGGGCGCAGCAAGCCGCTGGCTACACTCTTTAGCCGCTTCTTTAAAATGAGTAAACCCGCCGAGCATCTCGACGAGTTAACCGCGCGTCGGCCAGCGAGCAAGGGGCGCGCGAGCACGCGATCGAGTGAGCGCACCGGCCAACAAAAGACCCAGCCCGCATCCTGAGGGATGCGGGCTGGGTGGCGCTCTCAACCGCCTAAACGATTGGGAGTTGTGATGCTATGGCAGCGGATACCGCCGCCATATCATCCGTGGGACTTAGAGACTGACCGTGACATCGGAGATGCCCAAGCCTTCGCCCTGCGAAATCCCCTGACATGCGGTGTAGTCGCCCTCAAGGGTGTTGCGGCTGACCGTGTTGTCGCAGACGCTGACCTTCCAGGTATCCAGGTCGTCGCCGGTCGGGCAGGTTCCGCCCCACTCCATCGGGGTGATCAGGTCGCCGGTCTCAATTTCGACCAGGCCACCGTTTTCGTCGAGGAACTCGACCAGAACGACACCGCCGCAGCCCATGGAGAAGGTCGCGTCGAACGACTCGGGGCAGACATCGTTGAGGCTCGGAGCCGTACCGTCGAGGACGAAATCGAAGTCGCCACGCTCGTTGATCTCGCCACCGCTGCGATCCTTGGATTCGCCGTTGACGGCACGACCATAAGCGACCGAGTTGTCGGCAGCTTTGGTCAGCATAATGCCGAAGATATCCGAACCCGGGTTGGTGCTGGCACACGCACCTTCGTCGGTGGTCGTGTCGAGAAGTTCGGCGAAGAAGTACGGAGCGGCCGGCGACTCACAGACTTCGTTGACGCACACGTCGCCCTCGATCGGGCAGTCTTCCGCCGTGGTGCACTCGGGGGTGGTTCCGCCGACGCAAACGCCAGCATCGCTGCAGGTCTCGCCTTCGCCGGTGCAGTCGGCGTCGATGGTGCACTCGGGGGTGGTTCCGCCTTCGAACACGCAGATGCTTCCAGCTTCGGTGCCGCGCGGCGCGCAGACTTCGTCGCCGGCGCAAACGCCAGCGTCGTCGGTGCAGTCGAGGGCGCAGAAGCCGGTGTCCTGGTTGCAAAGCTCTTCGTCGTAGCAGTCCGAGTCGACGAGGCAGGTGGCCTCTTCCTCGTCACCGCAAGCCACGAAGAGGCTCGATGCTGCGAAACCTACCAGAAGAATACCCATCCATTTTTGAAACTTTTTCATTTGTCTTCCCTATTTAGTTAAATGAACCAGATTAACAAACTTACGTTTGGACCGGGACCCAATCGACTTGGCGTCCTGTGTCCCATTGACTCCATGGCTGCTCAAGCAATTCCATGTCGGGGCGGTGTCGTTCGCGCCAACGAGAACCCTTCGGCTCGCGTCGATCGCACTCGACTCCCAACACGATGCAATTCCTCTGCCAGACTCACCAGCTAAGAGTAAATCTTTTCGGCGACCCTCACAAAGAAATCGGCAGCGGGTTCTTGCCATGGTCTTAGCATTGACTCAGCCATTCCGTCCAGATCCATCGAAACCCGCCAGGACGCGCTCGGCGCGCCCACGCCTTCTAATAGGGAGAATCGCCCAAAGAATCAAGAAAGCGGAATCAGACAGCGGGCGTCGGGGGCACACCTCGCGCGCGGGTCGTCGAATAGCTCGACGCACTCTTCATGAGCGCTGCAGCAATCCCCGGTGGCTTCACAGTTGTCCTGGGCGCCATTCAATTCGGAGTCGAAGCTATCATCCACGCATACCTTGACGGTCTCCTTCTCTGCAGATCGCTCTTTGGTGACCAGTAGGCAGCGGTTTTCGGGCGCAGCGCAATCCTCCTCCAGGCTGCACGCAGCCCGGCACATATCGCGAACGCACAAACTACCGCCGCTGCAATCGGAGTCAAAAAGGCAGGCGTCACCGACGTCGGCGCAGCCGCTCATCATAAAGAGCGCGACGACACCAAGGCTACGGGTGAATCTTGAGAGCGCCGCCAAAATTTGAGGAGACCCTCGATCCGCATGGTCTGTTTGGAGCATCGATCTCATGACAATAACCTTAAAACTATTTTTCCAGCTCCGATCGCCTGCCGAGCCCAACACGCGCCACGGCTTGGATCAACCAGTGAATGAGACATCGATGTCAGCGCCGGAGCACGACTACTCCAACCCCTGAGATGCGCTGATTGTGAGCGCGCTCAGGTATCGGAGAACCATCCACTGAGATGTTGTTGGACGCCGTCGCGCAGACGAGTCACGCTGCTCTGAGCGCGCGAGATTACCCTCTTCAGGGGATCGCGCTGCTCCGCGCGCGTGCGCCGGTCCAGGCGGTCGGCCAGGAAGAGCTCGCGCACCAGGGAACGGCGCACCTTACCGCTATGGGTTTTAGGCACCGAATCCGGTGACAGCGGAACGATGGTGTGCGGGTCCACGCTCAGATGCTTTTTCAGCAGGGTGCGCACCGCCCTCTCCACGTGTCTGGCCTCGGTGCCTGCCTGTAGTTCATAGCCGATCACAAGGAGACTGACTCCCGTTTGTGCGTCGGCCACCGCCTCTTTGCTGCCGGCCTGCGCTGGAGCACCATTAATATTGCCTTCTGCCGCCGGCACCGAAAATGCAACCGCGCTGCCAACCCGGATCCCGTCGACGGAGTTAACGAAGAGCTCGACTTCGTCGGGATAAAGAGTGCGGCCACGCGCGGTCCGAACCGCATCACAGGCTCGCCCAAGTATGTATAATTGCCCGTCGGCGACATAGCCTAAGTCGCTTGTCGCCAACCAGTCCCCCACCATTCGGGTCGCCTCGATCGCAGCGCCGTCGCTGCACGCCGGGCGCGGCGCGGCGTCTTCAGCGACATAGGTGCTCATGCAATTCGGCCCACGCACCCAGATTTCGCCGCATTCGCGCTCGCCCAACTCCCCTCCATCGTCGCCGACGATCTTGACGTCAACCCCCTCGACCGGTCGGCCGACCGAGACCAGATGAAGACGCTCGGCCGGAGAGTTCGCGCCCTCGGCCGGCAGCGGCTCAACGATGCCCTGGTTCTCCAAAACACGCCGGTTAATACCATCGAGCCCGAAGGGCTCACCGAGCCCGCCAAAGGTCACGGCGAGCGTCGCCTCGGCCAAGCCGTAGACCGGCAAGAAGAGGTCGTGTTTGAGCCCGTATTGGCTGAAACGTCTCTCAAACGCGTCCATATGCTGGGCGCGCACCGGTTCGGCGCCGCTCATCGCCACGCGCCAACTCGACAGGTCGAGCCCGCTGAGGTTGGATTGCTGACAGCGCCGAAGCGTGTAGTGATACCCAAAATTGGGCGCCACCGAGAGCGTGCCGCCGTGGCGAGAAATCGCGCGCAACCAGTCCTCGGGCTGCTGCAAAAAGCGCTCGGGATGGATCATGACCATATTGAGGCCCCAATATAGGCCGAAGCAAATAATGCCGACCAGGCCCATCGAGTTATAAGGGGGCACCCAGGAGACGCCGACGTCGTCGGGCTGCACGCGCAGCGCGCGACCGATGGCGAGCACGTTGGACAGAATATTGGCCTGGGACAACTCTACGCCGCGCATGCGCCCGGTCGCGCCGGCGGTCAGCTGAATATAGGCGGGGTTGGTCGGGGAGGCTGGGGAGTCGGCCGTCGCGGCGCCTGGGACGCCGTCGAGCAGCGCGCTGACCCCGCCGCAAAAATACAAGGCGCCGGCATCTGTGCGGGTTGGGGCTTGGCCTAAGTCAACGCCGCGCTCGGCGAGGATCACGCGCGCACCGAGGCGCTCGGCGTAGCCGGCGAAGCTGGGTTTTCGCGCCCCGTTTCGCGGCAACTTCGGGATGCGCGCGCGCTTGGGTTTTAGGGTGCGCGGCGGAGCAAAGGGGATCGGCGTGGCGCCGATGGCCTGGGCGCCAAAAAACGACCCGAGGAAATCAAAGCCGGTCGACTGCAAGAGCATCACGCGGTCGCCCGGAGCGACACCCTTGGCCTGCAAGCCCGCGCCGATGCGCGCCGCGTACGCCATGATCTGCTTATAGCTTCGGAACTCCTGGCCGCCCCGCGGGTCGACAATATAGACGCCCGCTCCATCATCGCGCAGCGCCGTGGCGCGCAGCACCTCGTCGAGGCGTGGCCATTGGGTGCGCCCCATAAAATCATCTTCGCCCCAGGACGCCACCCACTCCGCTTCCGCGGCGGGCAAATTTTTGGACGCGTCTTCTTGTTGAATAGCGAGGCCCAACGCGATCTGTTTTTTACCTCGAAGCATAATAATAACACGTCATCGGGTCATGGAATTCGAGTATTCGAGCATCCTAGCGCATGGGTCCTATATATTGAATGCCCGCGAGAAAAGTAGCATGGAATAGAAATACGACCCGTTGGTGCTTATTTATAGATCCATAAAGGCACGCGCGCGTTTATTTAATCGCGGGCGTACCGTTGGAGTTGCACTATCGCAGGAGTTTGCGAGCTAATTTAGGCAATGATAGAGCGATATGCTGCAGCAATTCACACTTCACAAATTTGAGGGCACACCATGAGCGCAACGATGTTAGGCATAATGACCTTTTTACTGCATGTGCTGATCCTAAAACTCGCCGTGGGCACGATGGGAGTGCCCAAGTCGAAGAATCGCTACACCAAAGCCCTCTTCGTGGTTTTGGGTCTGAGTTTGGCCGGTTTTGTTCTCGGCATGATCCCGATCATCGGCTGGATTAGCTGGTTTATCTACCCAATCCTGTGGATCGCGGTGATGATGAGCAGCTATAGCCTCAGTTTCACGAAGAGCGTCGCGGTGGCCGTCGTTCAAGTGATTCTAAAGCTAGGGCTATGGCTGCTGCTCAAGCTATTCGGGGTCAGCGTGCTCTTCTCAGACCTGATGACCTACGGCCTCAACTGATCTTCTCGTTGCGCATAATCTCGCCGTGAACGTATTGGGCGAGTTGGCGACCAATATAGGCAAGGGCGTTGGTTTCATCGGCCGAAAACCCGCCTGACGCCTTTTTATTCATGACCTCGATCGCGCCGTAAACCCTCCCCTCGTGTTGGATCGGCGCGCAGAGCAAGCCGTGGGTATCGTAGCCAAGCGACTCCGAGATCTCCTTGTAGAATCGAGGATCATTCTCGGCGTCGCTGATGGCCAGGCTGACGCCTTCGCGGGTGCAAAAGCCGACGATCCCCATGCCCATCGGCACGCGGAAGTCCATAATATCGGCGGCCTTCGGACCGCGCGCGGCGGCGAAATACAACTCTTGGCCATTCACATCGGCAAATAGAACGCTGCCACTCTCGGCGCCGATCTTCTCCATGGCCATGTCCATGACGAAGTCGATGACCTCTTGCATCGACTTATCGCCTTCGTGAATATCTTGGATCTCCAGGAAGATATCCTCGATCAACGACTCACTGACCTTCTCGTCGGCGCGGCCGAAGTCGACCGTACGATTCACATCGCTCTTGGTGCGCGATTCGCTGACAATGCGCGCGGCCGGCTGGTCGGATTTCTTCAGCGCGCTATGCGTGGCTGACCCGATGCGAATCCGCTTGTCTTCGGCCTCATAGATATGCTTATCGGCCTGCTCTTCGGCGGCTTTCTGTTCTGCTGCAAGCTTTGCTTCTTTGGCGGCTTTTGCCTCCGCAGCAAGCTTTGCCTCTTCGGCAGCTTTCGCCTCCGCAGCGCGCTTTGCCTCTTCGGCAGCTTTCGCCTCTGCAGCGCGCTTTGCCTCTTCGGCAGCTTTCGCCTCCGCGACGCGTTTAGCTACCTCAGCGGCTTTTGCCTCCGCAGCAAGCCTGGCCTCCTCGGCTGCCTTCTGCTCAGACGCGCGCTTCGCCTCTTCGGCGGCTTTCGCCTCCGCGGCACGCTTCGCATCTTCGGCCGCTTTGGCCTCCGCCGCACGCTTCGCATCTTCGGCCGCTTTGGCCTCCGCCGCGCGCTTCGCCTCTTCGGCCGCTTTGGCTTCCGCTGCATCGGCATTCACCGCGGGCGTCATGACGGTCTCAACTTCCTCCCCGCCATCAGCAGCGCTCTCGGCGTCGTCCTCCAATTCACGCAGCACGAAAACACGGCGGCTGACCGCATCGGTGACGTGGATGCTATTATCATCCTTAATATCGCACATCAGATTGCGCATGATATCGCTGCCTTCGCCGGTGCGCTCTAAGCCCGACTTTAAGGCGGCCATCCAGTTCTCGGCGTCGACCGTAATCGACTCGTCAAACCCATCGGCTTCGACTGATGGTATAAAGACTTCGTACAACATTCACGCCTCCTGCGGCGTATCGTTAATTTATATTAGGAACTTATTCTGGTTGCTTAATACCGCAAGACTTCCCACGACACCCGCCACCACCGTGTCGCGTATCGCGCTTTTCGCTGCCCTCCACAAAATAGCCGTGGTCATCGAGTTCGTAGGCGTCCACCCAGCAGGCCGACCCATCCTCGCGGTCGAGAGTCGCCTCACAATGGAGGCAGACATCAATAATCTCGGAGTCTTGGTCGAGCTCGCAGGCGCTGAGCACCTCGCGCTCACACGCATCGCAATAGAGCAAGAGAAACGCCGGCTCGGCCGGGTCTACGGGGTTCTGCATGAATTCTGGGGACATAGATTCCAATCTGGGAAGCGAGGGTTTTATCCCGCTGTCTAGTTGCGGACTCATTTCTTGTCTACGATAGCCCGCAGCGAAGTCGAATACAAGTTTGTCCGAGCGCGACCAGGCGCCCGCCGGGTCCGCTTGCCTCAAGCCAACTCACGCGCCGCAAGCACGAGCAAATGCTCGATGCTCTCTCGAAAATTAGGGTCGCTCACGAGGCTCGCGTTTAGCGTCTTCAAAATCTGGTCGGCCTGGCCGGCAGGCACCGGACCGCTGAAACGATGCTCAACGATGGTCTGCACGACCGCGATGCATAATTGTTCTTCGCTGCCGAAGTCTCCGTTTATCGCGTCGGCGCACAGCTTAAGCAACCCACGCTGGACCGGACTTTCCAGATGCGCCCAGGGCTCTGCGTTCGACGAGGTCGGCGAAGGCGCGTCGACGGCGGCGCTTTTGGCCGCTCCCCCTGCCCCGGCGACCTCATCCACGCCTGCGGGAGCTTCACTGACAAGCGCCTCCTGATACGCGCTCTCTATACGCTCAAAAAGCCCCCCCGCCGCCTTGCTATCACCGATATTCATTAGTGAACCTTGTGTCACGGGCTGCGTTGTCTCCAACAGCGTCTTCTCTACAAATGCTTCAAGTTAAAAGTGAATTCCCAAGATCTCACGACACATACCGGCATCGCCTCCGCAGCCCCCGCACAGCCTAGGAGATATCAGCGACCAGCGGGGGCGGAATCACATCCTGGGCAACCGAGCTCCAGACCTGCACCAATTCATCGCGAAACTCGAGCAGCGCATCGGTCAGCGGCAGCTTATCGAGCTCGCTGAGCGCGCGCTGCGCGGCCGCGGAGCGCCCGTCCAAAAAGCAGGCTTCGGCGAAATAAAGCCAGGCCAGCGGATATTTTGGGTGCCGACGGGTGACCGCGCGCAACGTGCCCAACGCGTCGCCCACCCGCCCCACCGACATCTCGAAGCTCCCCTTGAGCGTGGGCGCGAGCGGATGCTTGGGGGCGAGCCGGGCGGCCGTATCGCACGCGTCGATGGCCTCCTGATAGCGGCCAAAACTAAGAAAGAGATAGGCCTGCTTTAAAGAGTCCTGTGCCGAAGCCTGCATTTCTAACGTATCTTGAGCTGCATCCATCATCATCTCCGTGGTTTCCAGTTATAAGCCCATTTCTCCCAACGCCCCGAAAAAACCTATCGTAATCTCTAAACACAACCCGGAATTAGACACGCATATTATTGATCGCCGCCTTGGCGGTATCGTGGCGCGCTTTAAGCAGATTGGACATCGTCGAGAAGTGACGATTCTCCGACTGCATCGACTGCTGCAGATGCATATATTGCAGATTAAAGACCTGATTATCCTCCTGCATCGCCCACATCTCATCGAGCTGCTCGCCGCGCCCACCGCCCAGCCCGGCCGGGGCGTCTGAGCTCACCCCGCGCAGCCCATTGGCCGCGATCTTGATAAGCTCCCCGCCCGGCAGCACCGGCGCGACCGCGGCCAGGCCGGCGAGCGCTCCATCGGCGATCGTCCCCATCAATTTACCGAATCCCGAGCCGCCACCTGAGCCTTCGGACTGCTTGGCCTGCGCGTGATGGATCGCCCCGGAGTTCATGCGATTCGGATTAATACCGTTCATATTGCTCATCTTACCCTCATGGATATCGAAGAAAATTAAGGCGTGCGAGCCCGAAACATCAAAAGACCCACAATATTGTTTTCGACAATATTGCGATTTTGTTGCGCCTAAAATCCTCCCCAGAGCAGCACCTCGCCCAACAAACAGCGCCAACCCATTGAATTCAAAGCACTTTCCCCACACCCAAATAATCCACAATATTTGCGTCAACTGCGCAATTTCTGTTCCCAGACCCGACCTTTCCCCGGGCGGCCTTGCGTCAATGGGCCCCTCATTCCTATGATTGGAGAGCGAAATCTGGCCCTATTTTTTTCCGGCACCCCGCCCCACCGGGGGGTCAATTGGCCGGAATGAATCAGGCACCCCAAAAGTTAGTCCACCGCCCCCCGAGACCCGGCTCACAAGCCGCCGGGCTATGAGCACATCTGGAGCTAAATCGATGGCAAATACAAAGCGAATGCAGGCACCGACGCGCACGGATAACAAACTTTCAATCCGCTGCGCTGACTTGGATATTGAGCTCAATGGCAGCGCCACCGAGGTTAAACGGGCCTATCGCTTATTGCGCACTCAACTCACGGAGTTGTTCTATAATACGATCCACGCCGAGCGCGGCCCCGAGGACAAGACCCTGCAATTGCGCCAGGAAGATCTCGTGGAGATAGGGGCCATCCCGGCGCCCGCCCCAGCCCCAGCCCCAGCCGCGGTCTCGGACAACTTCTTTAATATGGTGCTTTGCGAAGAGACCCACCGCAAAGTCTACCTGATCGACGACAACCGGTTTGAGAATAGTTTTTTGGGTAAATCACTGGTCATCGAGCCAATCGCGAAGGTCTATGTTGATGCCAAGATCGAGTCGCGCGTGCGCTCGAGCTTGGATCTAGGCTCCACCCTGTGGCGCCAAATCACGCCGGCTGGAAAAGCGGCAATGTTCAAAGGTGAGTAACTATGGCGTCTGCTGAGATCATCGTTGGCCGGCATTGGAAAAATGACGTTCAATTCCTAAAAAACCTGCGCCGCCACCACCGGTTCCACTCGGAGCTCGATCTCACCGAGATTCGCGACATCATCGATATCGTGCTCGACGGCATCAATATCACCAGTCATGTCGCCGAGGAGAGCATCTTCGGGGTGCTCAACGGCCTGCTCGACGCGGTGGCGCAACTCCTTGAGGGCAGATCCAGCAAGGCCATCATCGAATTTCATTGCGAACCCTGGGAGATGGTCTTGCAGCCGCGGGGTCACCAATTGCTGGTCTCCCTCTACGGCATCAACCGCCACCACCGGGTGCTGGCTCACGATATCGCGATCGGCATCGACACCTTCGTCGCGGCCCTCTCCAAGGCGGCGGAGACGCTGCTAAGCGACCTGTATCGCATCTCCGAGAGCTTCTCGACCGACACCTTCGTGCGCGCGTTCAGCGCGCGACTTGGGCGCATCCAAAATTATAAAAGACGCAACTTCCAGCATTCCCCGGCCAATAGCGACGCGGCGATGGGCATGCATCAAGGGGGCACGTCGAACCCGAGCGGATGGACGTTTAGCTACCGCTTTGACGCGGACTATCGGGGACTGCGAGGCTATTGCGGCGAGCACGATTTTGACCTGCACGCCCTGCTGTCTCCCGGCGAGATCGTCGCCGAAATCAACGGAGAAGTCGTCTCGCTAACGCCCGGAAACCCGGGGTATCCACTGCTCAGCGCGCACTCGCTGCTCAAGCGATGCCGCGAGGTGCTCAACCGCCTTGAGGCCTCCCAAGAAGACGCGTTTGAGTGTGCGGAACCCATCGGGCATCTGAACCTCGCGATCTTCGCCGACGGCAGTGACTGGACCCTGGAGATGGGCGTCGAGAGCCCGGACCATCCCGAAATCACGGTCCGGAGCACACCGCGCGAAGCGCTCGATATGATGCTCGCGGTCACCGAGCTCATCCTGGCCGACACGCTCGCCATCAATCCGCTGATGGAGCTCAATCATCGCTGGAGCGACCTCGACCAGGAGGCGCGTGAGCTGCGCGCGTGGTTCGAGGAGCTCTCCGGGAGCAACTCCTACCACGACGAACCGGAGCGTTTTATCGAGACGCTCGGCCATCTCCTGCCGCGCACCGCGCCGGCAGAGCCGCCGCCTGCGTTCCCCTGGGCGATCCGGCAGGTTCACGCGCTTTTTCCTCAGCCGGCCTGGCAATTTGGGGCGCCTCGCATCGAATTTTGCCAGATCAGCGCCTCCCGTGACACGCTGGTCGTGCCGACCTCCGACGGACTCTTCGCGCTGGGCATGGCGGACGGTCAGCCACAATGGAAGCGCGAAGACCTGGATATGGGGCGCTTAAGCCACCGCGTCCTGGATGATCGCGTGCTATTGGTCGAAGACGGGCGCGGCGTCGAGTCGGTCGACCTCAAAAGCGGCGAGTCGATCTTTGAGAATACCGCAGATGGGTTGAAGAACTGGCGGCGCCTGCTCGGCGCGGCCTCCTACGCCGCCGAGAACCGCCTGGTCGCCTGCGACGCCCAGGGGCGTGTGATGGGCCTGGCCAGCGACACCGGCGAGCTGCAGTGGAGCTTTAGTTCGGGGCACGGGCGCTTCGTGGGCGTCGACTTCTGGGGGCCCCTGGTGACCGCGGTGACCGGCGAGGGGTTCCTCTTCTGCGTCAACCCCATCGACGGCAAATTACTGTGGAAGATCCGGCTGGGCGGCCTCGCAGACGCGGCGCCCCAGGCACATCAGGGCCGCCTCTATGCACTCTCGCAGGACGCGCTTCACCATAAAATCACGGTCCACTCGATCTACCCATTCACCGGGCGAAGTGCCTGGCAATTGAGGCTCGACGGGGTCCTGACTCGCCCGGCGAGTTTCGTCGGGGATTGGATGATCCTGGCGGTCGAGCACCACGGACAACTGAGCCTGCGCGGCATCGATATCGAGCGCAGCGACCCACGGGTTGAGTGGACCCTCGACCTCTCAAGCGCGGGAATGGACGCCCCGACACCGGTGCTCGGCATCGAAGCGGGCACTTTTCGCGGCAAGAGCGGGGGCGCGTTGGGATTGGTCAAGACGGACCGCGCAGAGATCTCGTGCTTCGACGTCTCCAGCGGCGAGCTGCAGTGGCGCGCGAGCCCCGAGCAAGACACCTGGTTATTGCAGGGGAATATGGCGCTGGCGCGCATCGAAGACACGATCCTTGCCGTCGGCGAGCATGTCGAGTTGCGCGACCTCGAAAGTGGCCGTCTGCTGCATACCCTGGACCCGGCGGTCGTCGCGCCCGAATACGCGCTGGCGCGCGGTCGCCTGGAGATGATTCTGGGGACCCGCGGGGCGAACTCCGAGAGCGTTGATATGCTCAACGCCCTGCAGTTCAACCACTTTATCGCGCGGGTAAAATAGCCGACTTCGGGCCCGAAGTCGGTTCAGATTCCGAAGAAAAGACGCTTTGCGAAATCACTGGAGAGGTCCGACTCGAAGATCTTTCGCGCGGCGCTGCGAATATCGTATTCGCGGCGCTCGTAGCTAAAGGTCTTCGCCTCGGTGTCATAATAGCCGAAGCAGGCGCGATTATCGTTGTCACGCGGCTGGCCGACGCTGCCGACCGTCACGATATATTTGAGCTCGGGGTCGAACTCCAGAAACGGCGCGGTCGTCTCGACGGCGCCCTTTTCGGGGTGCAGGCTAAAGGATTTCGTCAGGTGGGAGTGGCCGATAAAGGTGACGTGCTGGAGCTCGTCGAAATGCGGAATGAGCTGATTTGCCTGGTGTAAATTGAAGACATAATCGAAGTCTTCGCGGTTAATTGGGGAGCCGTGGCAGAACTCGACGTCCTCCCAGACCTGCGAATAGGGCAAGGTGCGCAGCCACTCGTGCAGGGGCTCGCGCAGCTCGTTGGCGTGCCAGTCGAGCGCCTTTCGCGCGGCCTCGTAATAGAACGAATAGTCCATGCGCCCGCAGACGGCGGCGTCGTGATTCCCCAGAATGGTGTACTCGGTAAGATCGCGCACGATCTCTGCGCACTCGTTGGGGTTGGCGCAATACCCCACCACGTCGCCCAGGCAGACGTACATATCGACTTCGCGCTCGTCTTCCTCATAGGCCTTGACCACGGTGGTCAATGCCTCGAGATTGCTATGCACGTCACTAAAAATTCCGATAATCATGGTGGTTCGCTGCGTGGATTCGGCGTCGAAGGAGGCGAGGAGCCCAGCAGGCCAATGACAAATCGGCGTCATCGGCCGGGCCGCCCTCGCATAATCAACACCATCTTGTGGTGGAAAATCTATTTAATGAATCGAAACGCCGGCCAAATCGTGTCAACCCAGCGCCGCGGTCAATTCGGCGCCAGTGACTCAGGGTTTACTCTCGCGCGCCGCGGTGGCCGCGCGTCGTACCTCTTTGGCGCGATCCATGGCAAGTCTGGCGAGCAGGCCGGGGTAGAGTCGCTCCATCTCGACTAAAAGAACCGAGGTCGAGTCGTCGTGGCCGTCGGCCTTAATGGAGCGCTTCAGCTCCGGCAGCAGCGCCTCCCCGTATTTGGCAATAACCCGAGCCAGGTTGCGGACATTCCCGCAGCGCGCCGGGTCTCGGAATGCCGCGACGAGCGTGGGGATCGCCGGCTCACTGGCGATGCCTGCGAGCGCGCGCGCGCCGATATACGTCGCGCTGGGCCCGCCCGTCTTCAAGAGCTCGTGCAACCCGCCCTCTAATTTCTCGGCCTTGCCCTCGACAAAGCGGGCGAGCGCGGCGACCTCGGTCGCGGTCATCTGCTCGGCGCCGGCCAGCGCGGCCTCGGCCCCTTTTACGTCGAATCGCTCGACCAACATCTGTGCGGCTTCGAGACGACCGCTGGAGTCTTCGAGCAACAAGTTAAGGTCGTCAAAGGACATCTCCGAGAGGTCATCGAAGGTGTCGAGAAGCGCATCATCGGGGAGGAAATAAGTCACGCCGGTGGTCTCCGAGCGCCGGGCGACCAGCGGGGAGCTGAGCCCGAGCGACGGGTCGTGGTCGACCTCGCCGTGATTGATCTCCTCGAGTTCGAAGTCCTCATCGGAGGCATAGTCGACCTGGGGCACGCCGTCGGCCTCCGCGTCGTGATAATCCTGCGCGCGCTTCAGGCTCGCCTCGGCGAGCTCCAAGACGTCAGGGTCGAGCGTGTGGCCGACAGCCTCAGCCAGCCCCAGCAAGCCGTCCCAATTCTCCCACTCTTGCAGCGGATTGAGGTCGCTGTGGCGAAGGCCGACGCTGATCTCAACGAACTCGGCGACCAGACGCTGGGCCAACTCGACCTCGTCTTTGGCCAGTGACATCTCAAGCGCGAGCGCACGAAGCGCCTCGCCGATGCAGATACCCTGCTGGACCGCCCGGCGCACGACGCGCTTTTGAATCGCCTCGAATTGTCCCAGCGGAAAGGAGCGGTGAGCGAGCAAATAGTCGTAGCGCTCCGGCTCCGACCAGAAGCCCACGATGCCCGCGGCCAGGCTTAGCTCGGCCGGCGTGCTGGCGTCGGCGAAGCTATCGGCGGCGAAGTTGTGGCGCAGCAAGCCGAGGCGCTCAAAGCCCTCGGCGTTCCACATCTCGACCGAGCGCGCGTAGGCGCCCGACTCAAGCGCCGGATCATCGGAGGTCATCTCTTCGAAGCGCCCCTCGATTTGGCGCCGAATCCAGGCGAGGTTCTGATGCAACGGCGCGATGATCTCGTAGACCCCGTGGAGGTCGCCGGCCTCGTTATACAGCGCGACATGAAGCTCAACCTTTTCTTCGAGCTGCGCGACGATCTCCGAATCGTCTGGCGAAACCACATCGAGCGACCAGCCCACGCTGGCGGTGGCCTGGTCTTCGTCGTCGAGCGCGGTGAGCAGCAGACCAACAAAGGGATACGGCAGCGGCTCGGACTCAGCGCCCGGTTTTGCCGGCGGAGTCACGAAGGTTCCCTGCACAAAGAATGAAAGTTCATCGGACTCAAGCGCGTCGAGGGTTGCGTTGGGGACCTGCGCTTTGGCCACGACTCGCCGGTTAAAGACCTCGATTTCGGCGGCGGATTTGCCCTCGTATTTCTTGGCCACGCCAACGGCGTCGACCCGCGTGATGCAGGGCTTGAGGACCGCGTCCTCGTTCAACTCCGCCGGCATATCGCCCAGCGCGTAGCGGGTGTCCAAGATATTGGTCTTCTCGGAAGGCTCACTATAAAAACCCTCGCTGAGCTCCACCACGCCCTCGGTCTCCACGCTCTCGTAGATCTCTAGGAATTGGTCGTCGGTGACGACCTGGGTCGCCTCGACGGGCCCGGAGCGCGGCGCGGATTGCTCCAATTGCATCTGTTTTTGTTCGAGATTCAGGCTGGCGACCTGCAGCTCGGAGCGCAGCTCGCCGAGTTCGGCGCGCTCGGCGCTCAACTCCTGGTCAATCTCGTCCATGCGGGCGCGCTCGCGGTCGATCCGCTCGCGCACTTCGTCGAGCTGCTGGCGCTCGCGGGCGAGTTGCTCGCGCTCCTGCTCAACTTTGCTCCAGGCCTCTTCCAATTCGACGCGCGGCTGGGCGGGCGCGGCGACCGGCGCCCCGCCATCGGCGAGGAGCTGCTCGGGCGCCTCGGCGGACTTCGCCAGGTCGCGATTCTTGAGCCCGGCGAGCTGCTCGACGCCGTAAATGGTGCGCATATCGCGGATATAATCCGGCACGATATCGGTGACCCGGCCGAGGTCCTGTAGCACTTCGGCCCGAAGCTGGAACTCCTGGTGGCGCAAGGACTCGGGCAAAATAAGCGCGAAAACCTTATTCTTTTCATCATGATAGCGGATCGGCAGCGCCAACTCATAGGGCTCGTCTTCGCCGGGCCCTTCAACCTTGAATAACTCACCGGAGCGCAGCGCCTCCTCTAATTCAGGATCCGTGGCGACGTTGATGCAGCGAAAGACTTCGGCCCGAAAGACATCGCCCTGGCGGCTCGTAACCTGAATCGAGGTGCGCGCAGTTTGCGCGAATTCTTTGGCGGTGATGGGACCAGGTCCCACAGCGGAGTCGGTGCTGAAAGTCATCGATAATCCTTAAGAGCAAACGATTTGGAGGTCCTGCGACCCAGCCCAGGCGAGTCGGAGATCTGACGCCCGCCAGTTGAACGGCCACCGCGCGATATCCGCGCGGCGTGGCCTTCTGAGGCGAAAATGACGCGAACAGCTGTCATATTGCGCGCCGTTACATACCACGCGCCTTGAAATGGCATCAAGCAACGCCGGCGAGAAAAAATCGCTGCGCACTTGCGCGACACCGCCAAGCCAGAGAACGCAACTTATGCCGCCAGCCCGGCGAGCACCATGTAATTCTCGGCAATAAATCAAGCCGGGACATTTTAATCCCACGCCCTCTCATGCTAAAAGAAATCCGTTGCCAATGGATGGGGCGTTGGCCCCCGAATCAACCAAATATTATGTGGCTAAGAACCCACTTTTTTGCGGAGCACGACCATGTCGAACGAAGAAGACGATTATTTCAAAAAGCAAGACCTAGAGAAGATCGCTGCGGCCCGCCGCGAGGCCCAGATTGCGTCCATCCGTCAGCAGGAGCAAACCAACGTCCAGGTGGTGCTTAACACCAACGAAGATGTGGCCGCGGAGGCGCTCTCGCTCGGGTTTGACGGCGAGACGGCGCGCGTCCTGCCGCTGGTTCCCCTGATTCAGATGGCCTGGATCGACGGCAATGTCTCGCGAAAGGAGCGCGAGCGCCTTAACTCGCTCGCCGAAGGTTTCGGCATCCACCAGGACTCGCCGGCCGGCCAATTCCTGGAGCTTCTGATCAATGAGCGCCCCTCCGACCTGTTCTTTGGACGGGTCACTCAGGTGGTCGCGCGCATGATCAACGAAGACCCGAATCATTGGAAGTCGGAGTCGATTATCGCGCTTTGCCGCGAGATCGCCGAGACCTCCGGCTCCTTCTTCAGCCTGCGCGACCCGATCAACGACGAGGAGCGCGAGCTGCTCGACGCGTTCGCGGCGTATTTCGGCGTCGCCGACAAAACCACCGCCGACATCATCGTCAAAGACGAGGTCGCCGCGGACAGCGCTACGGGCGAGGAGAATTGAGATGGTGAATTTTAAGCCGATGACGCGCATTTACCGCTGCCCGGAAACCCACCAGACGCTCAGCGAGCTCGATGATGAGAACCTGCGCAAGGTCAACGAGGCGGTGCGCGCGGGTGCGCTTAAAAACCATGCGGGCAACACGGTTCAGCAGATCATCGACGGTGGTCTGCTCAGCGAAGACGAGCGGTTCATCTACCCGGTCAGGGACGGCGTCCCGAACCTTTTGATCGACGACCGCATCGCCTTCAGCGACATCTAAACCCCTGCAAATTCAGGGAATTAGCTGTCCTTTTTCGCCGCCACGAGCTTCGGGTCGACATCGTCCTGGAGCTCGTGGCGTTTTAGCATCTCGTCGAGCTCCTCGGGGCTCAAGTCGAGGAGCTTCTCAAGGCTCTCGACGCGTCCGCACAGGCGCTCAATTTGGCCGAGCAGGTCTTTGACGATGCGCTGAATCGGGTCGGGCAGCGCGGCGTGGTCCAGGTCCGGCACTCCGAGCGTACCGCAGCGTTTTTGCTGAGAGACCACCCGCCCCGGAATACCCACCACCGTGGCGCCCTCGGCCACGTCCTTGATGACCACCGAACCACTGCCGACGCGCGCGCCATCGCCGATCCGAAGATCCCCGAGGATGCACGCGTTACTCCCGACGGTGACGCCCTTTCCGAGCGTCGGGTGGCGCTTGGTGCGCGCGAGTGAGGTCCCGCCGAGCACCACCCCCGCATAGATCAGGCAGTCATCGCCGACCACGGCGGTCTCGCCGATGACGATCCCCATGCCGTGGTCGATGAAGACGCGCCGGCCGATCTGGGCGCCGGGGTGAATCTCGATGCCGGTATAATGGCGGCCCACGTGTGACAGCAGGCGCGCGCGCAGCCACTGCCCGTCATTCCACATCTGGTGGGCGATGCGGTGCAGCCAGACGGCGTGCAGCCCCGGATACGCCAGCACTACCTCCAATTGGCTGCGGGCGGCGGGGTCGGCGCGGCGCACCGCGCGAATATCCTCGAGCGCCTCGCGCAATAATCCGCGCGCGCCGACCGGCTGGATGCTCGGCGGCGTGACCTTCGGGGTCTGCGCCTTGCGTGCGGCGGCTTTGGCCTTGGCCTGGATGATTGCTTTCGCTCTTTTATCAGTCACGCTCGTGCTCATTCGGTGTCCAGAATTGTGAGCGCAAGGCCCTGAAGGGCCAACGCGCTCGTGGCTTATAGGCCGCGAAATAAAGGTGTTGAAAGGTAGCGCTCGCCGGAGTCGCATAGGATCGTCACGATGCGCTTTCCGTGAAAGTCGGGGCGATGCCCCATGCGAATCGCGCCGAGCACATTGGCCCCGGAGCTTATGCCGACGAGCATGCCCTCTTCGACCGCGATTCGCCGAGCCATTTCGGCGGCCTCGTCATTGTCGATCTGGATGACGTCGTCAAGAAGGTCGGTGTCGAGGATGCCCGGGACGAAGCCCGCGCCGAGGCCCTGAATCTTATGGGGCCCGGGCTTTCCGCCCGACAACACCGGGCTGCCGGTTGGCTCAATCGCGATGGCGCGAAAGTTCGGATTCTTGGCCTTGAGCGCCCGCGCAATCCCGGTGATGCTCCCGCCGGTACCAACACCGGTGACGATCGCGTCGACATTGCCATCGCAATCAGCCCAGATTTCCTCGGCCGTCGATTTCACGTGGGCGTCCGGGTTTGCCTGGTTCTCGAATTGCTGCAGCGTGAACGCGTCGCCGAGCTCTTCGACGAGCTCGTGCGCCCGCGCGATCGCCCCGGGCATCCCGGACGCTCCGGGCGTTAGCTCAAGGCCCGCACCCAGCGCTTTTAGCAGCGATCGGCGCTCCAAACTCATCGTGTCGGGCATGGTCAGAATCAGCTTATAGCCGCGCGCCGCGCACACAAACGCCAGCGCGATGCCGGTGTTGCCGCTGGTCGGCTCGACGATGGTCGTATTCGGGCCGATCTTCCCCTCGGCCTCGGCGCGCTCGATCATATTCTTGCCGATGCGGTCCTTGACGCTGCCGGCCGGGTTAAAAAACTCGGCCTTGACCAGGATTTCCGCGGGGCAATCACCCACGACGCGGTTCAATCGAATCAGGGGCGTGCGCCCCACCAACTCAACAATATCATTATAAATAGGCATCACTTTACCTCGGGGTAACCGGGAATCGATTGCAGGATTTCGAGGGCGCTCTCATAGCGACCAAAGGGCGGCATGATATAGGCGCCGACGACGCGATCTTTGACTTGCTCTAAAATTTCCTGGGCGATCTTTACGCCCTCGGCGCGCGCCTTCGGGCCGCTGCCGGCCTCTTTCATGCGCTGGCGAATCCCGTCGGGAACCGCCATGCCGGGGACCTCGTTATGCAAAAACTCCGCGTTTCGATGGCTCGCCAGGGGCAAAAGCCCGACGAGCACCGGCAGCTCGAGGTGGGCGATATCCTCCAGAAACTTCTCGAGCACGCGGTGGTCATAGACCGGCTGGGTCATGATGAAGTCGGCGCCGGCCGCCTTCTTATGCTCCAGGCGCCGGATCTCGCGCTCATAGTCCTGAGCTGCGGGCTCGGCGCCGCAGGCGCACCAAAAATGCGTGGTCTCACCGACCGATTTACCCGCCGGATCCAGGCCGCGGTTGAAGTTCGAGATCATGCGCAGCATCCCGACGCTGTCGAGGTCGAAGACCGCGGTGGCGTGCGGATAATCGCCCACCTTGGGCGGGTCGCCGGTGACCACGCACAGGTTGTGCAGCCCGAGCACATGCAGGCCGAGCAGGTCGGATTGCAGGCCCAGAAGATTGCGGTCGCGGGCGCAATAATGAACGATCACCTCACAGCCGGCGTGTTTGCGGGCGAGCGCGGCGAAGACGCCGTTATTCATACGCACCGAGGCGCGCGGGCCATCGGCGGTGTTGATGACATCGACGCCGCCGGCCATCAGCATCTTCACCGACTCGATCGTATCCTGAATGCGCAGCCCCGCGGGCGGATTGACCTCGACGCTGACCACGAAATTATCCCGACTCAAGGGCGGTCGCTCACCCGGCGCCGCGAGGACGCGCTCGCGCTGGGCGCGCAGGATTTTGGCCGCCAGATCGCTTCGCTCGGCGGGGGCGACCGGCTCCATCTCGGGCTCAGCGGGGGAGTCCACGCGCTCGACGCGCGCCATCTCGACCTGAACGCGCCCCGAGCCCATCATCCGCGCGGCGGCGGCGACCTGGCGGATATGCTCCGCCCCGGTGCCGCAGCACCCACCGACGATGCGCACGCCGAGCTTGAAAAAGCGGCGCGCGTACACCCCGAAATACTCCGGGGTCGCCATATAAACGAGACGCTCTTCGACCTTACGCGGATACCCCGCGTTGGCCTGAGCGGCGACCGGCACGCCGTGGCCGACCATCTGCTCGACCACGTCGAAGAGCACCTTCGGCCCCTCCATGCAATTCGCCCCGATGACGTCGGCGCCCCATTGCTCCAGGAGCATCGCCACGCGGTCGGGCTCGGCGCCGTCGCCGGTCTTCATCTCGGAGTCAAACGCCATGGTGGCCACGATCGGCAAATCACACACCGCGCGCGCCGCCTCGATGGCGATGCGCATCTCGCTGAGCTGGCGGAAGGTCTCCAGCACGATCAGATCCGCGCCGGCCCTGGCCAGCGCGTCGATCTGCTCGCTAAAAGCCGCGCGGATCTCGTCGAGCTCCACGTCGGTGAGCATCGTCGGGGTCAAGCCGGTCGGCCCGACCGAGCCGGCCACAAACGCGGTGTCGCCCGCGACCTCGCGCGCCAACTCGACCCCGGCGCGGTTGATGGCCTCGACCTTATCTTCGAGCCCGTGGCGGCTTAGTTTGATGCGGTTGGACGCGAAGGTATTGGTCGTCAAGACATCCGCCCCGGCCGCCAGATACGCCCGGTGCACGCTGCGCACCATATCCTGGCGCGTCAGGTTGGCGTCATCGAAGGAGCGGTTGATATAAATCCCGCGCTCATAGAGCTGCGTGCCGATCGCCCCGTCGAATACCACGGGCCGCGCGTTCACGACCTCCATAAACGCCTGTTTATTCTTCTTCGCACTGCTCATCGGAGGCCTTTGCACCGGAAAATTTGCCGCATCTACTTATAAAGCACGTCTTCGCAACACCCCCGCCCGAAACTCAGGCGGGACAGGCGCGCGCCCTCTCTTATCGGAAGGGCCGCCTCGATTGCAATCCTTTCGGCGGGTTGTTGCATCCCATACGGGCTGCTATAGGAGCACAGGCGCGCTTTGGACTTTTCGCGCTTATTACACATACGGGCGCCCACCCAACACGCCCCAAAATCCGTTCATTCCTAACACACCTTGCAATATATCGAGCCCAGCGATTCGCCTCACCGGCGCGCCCCGCGATATAGCCCACAGAGGAACTAGCAAATGATTGTCGAATTAAAGAAGAAGTTCACCTTCGAAGCCGCCCATTGCCTGCCGAATACTCCTCCCGGGCATAAATGTCGCCGCCTGCACGGGCACTCGTATACCATCGAGATCGAGGTCAAAGGGGAGGTCGGCGAAGAGAGCGGCTGGCTGATCGACTTCACGGATATCAAAGAGGCGTGGCAGCCGCTGCACGCCGAGCTCGACCACTATTATCTCAATGAGATTGAAGGCCTGGAGAATCCGACCTCGGAAGTATTGGCGGGTTGGATCTGGAAGCGCCTGGCGCCGACGCTGGAGTATTTGAGCGCGGTCACGGTCCACGAGACCTGCACGTCGTCGTGCACCTATCGCGGGGAGTGATCTTCGCCTGCCCGCACCCGCAACGCCTGGCCGCCCCATTGCCTCGGGGTCGGCCGGGGTTGCGCCCCGCCTGACTCCGCCGCGCCCCCACTATCATTCGCGTTAAATCGCCCCGTCGGTATGCTCGGAGGACGCGCGTCGTCGCCCTTCGAGGCTCGGCGCGTGCGGCCGTTCTTGGCCGGCGCGGTAGACCCGCGCGCGGTTGAGCCGATCTTCGCGCGCGAGCAAGGGGTGAAGCAGCTCTCCTTCGGGCAACGCCAGCGCCGCGGCGCCTTCTTCTTCGCCCGTGCCCCCGCGCTCCATGCGCGCGGCGTAGGCGTGGACATACTCTTCCTGTCGCGCGCTCAACAGCAACCCCACCGCCGCGCCGAGGGAGCACAGCCCCACCGCCACCGCGAAGGTGGCCCCGAAGGAGTTCATCGCCGTGAAGAAAACGTAGGCCGCGCAGACCATGGTGAGCAGCACCGCCGACACCGCCCCGAGCAGGCGCATACGCACACCGCGCAGCGCGACCTCGGAGTCCACGATCATCGGAGAGTAGTCGCTTGAGCACCGCTGATCGCGCCGCCTCGCCCGCCGCCGCCTGCGCCTTGCGGGCAAAGAATCGCGCGTGTCCCTCCAGCGTCTTCCCTTCGATGAGCGTGCCATGATCTCCTACCACCATCACAGGTTGATTTTATTACCTCGACGCCCCGGCGCCTGACCAAAGTCAGCCCAAAAGATCGTCGTCAATCAATCTATCAAATCAGAGCTCTTTCTACAAAATAGACACCCTCGGCCAAATCAGAAGCCCCATAAATTATTGAAAGCACTGAGTTTTCCGACCCACCCCTCCCCACCGGCGCGCGGGTCCACGAACGATGAATCAAAATCTATCGGGAAAAAGATAAAATACTTGTTGACAGCAACCGCCTTCGTACTTATAAACGCCGTCCTGCTGGCAACACTGCCTGCAGGAACGAAGCTAACAGCGAGTCTTTTTGACTTTAAAGTTACTTCGGGCCGTTAGCTCAGTTGGTAGAGCAGCAGACTTTTAATCTGCGGGTCGTAGGTTCGATTCCTACACGGCTCACGTCCCGTTCGTCTAGCTTGGTCCAGGACACCGGCTTTTCACGCCGGCGACACGGGTTCAAATCCCGTACGGGATACTCTTTGAGTATCGGGTCTTCGCAGCGCCCTTGAGGCGCTGCGATGGCCCAAATTTTTAAGCGCAGCCCTGTGACCCTGCGCTTAAAAGCACGAGCACCTCAGTTGGGCCGTTAGCTCAGTTGGTAGAGCAGCAGATTCTTAATCTGCGGGTCGTAGGTTCGATCCCTACACGGCTCATTGGTAAGCGCTCAAAGAAGGTCTTTGTAAACTTTTGATTCGCTTTGCGTCCCGTTCGTCTAGCTTGGTCCAGGACACCGGCTTTTCACGCCGGCGACACGGGTTCAAATCCCGTACGGGATACTCTTTGAGTATCGGGCCTTCGCAGCCCAAATTTAAGGCGCTGCGAAGGCCCATTTTTTTAAACGAAGCCCTGTGACCCTTCGTTTAATATCAAAGCAATGTTTGGGCCGTTAGCTCAGTTGGTAGAGCAGCAGACTTTTAATCTGCGGGTCGTAGGTTCGATTCCTACACGGCTCATTTTTAAAGCCCCTCCAAATCTCGATTTGGAGGGGCTTTTTCGTGCCCGGACTTCGACAAGATTCCTGGCTCGCCGGCAGACCGGGTAATTACCCCAAAAAAGGCCCGAGCGCGCCGATAAAGATATCGCGCGCTCGGGCCTTTTTTACGACTCAGAAACCGCCAGGCATCAATCCGTCACGCGAATGACGTGGTAGGATTTTTTGCCGCTGCGCAGCACCATCATCGACTCGCTGGCGAGGTCGGCGAGGGTGACCTGCTTCTCGGGGGCGTCGACCTTCTCGTTATTGATATATGCCCCGCCCTGCTTGATGAGGCGACGGGCCGCGCCGTTGGACTTCTGCAAGCCCGTGCGCGTCATCAGGTCGAGGATGCCAATGCCTTCGCCCTCGAACTCGGCGCGCGCAATCTCGGTCGACGGAATGTCGCCAAAGATCGACGCCAATTGGCGGTCCGTGAGCCCTTCGATCTTCTCGCCGAAGAGCATCTTCGAGGCCCGCACGGCGCCGTCGGCTTCCTCGGCGCCGTGGACCAGCGCGGTGACCTCCCAGGCGAGCTTCTTCTGGACCTGACCGCGGTTCTCGCCGGCGTCGATCTCGGCGATGAGCGCGTCGATCTCCTCCCTGGGCAAAAAGGTAAATAGGCGCAGCAGACCGGGGACGTCGGCGTCCTCGCGGGCCACCCAATATTGGTAGAATTCGTAGGGGCTGGTGCGCTCGGGGTTGAGCCACACCGCGCCGCCACCGGCGGTCTTGCCGAGCTTATTGCCCGAGGAGTCGGTGACCAGCGGGAACGTCATCCCGAAGGCCGCCTTGCTCAGCTTGCGCCGGATAAAGTCGGTGCCCGCGGTGATATTTCCCCACTGGTCGCTCCCGCCAATCTGCAGGCGGCACTTGCGCTGCTCATAGAGCTGGAAGAAGTCGAAGGCCTGGATCAACTGGTAGCTGAACTCGGTGAAGCTGATGCCCTGCTCGCGCTCCTCGATGCGCGAGCGCACCGAGTCCTTGGCCAACATCGCGTTGACCCGGAAATGCTTTCCGACCTCGCGCAAAAAGTCGATGAAGCTCCAGGGCTTGAGCCAATCGGCGTTATTGACGATCGGCACCTCGGCGCCGGCCTCGGCGACGCCCTCCCCGAGGGTCTCGGGGTGCATCTGGGCGGCGCGGTCCAGGATGGCCTGAAGCTGTGCCTGGATGCCCTTGACGTTCTCGCCGATGGCCTCTTCGCTGAGCAGATTTCGTTCCTCAGATTTGCCGCTCGGGTCACCGATCATGCCGGTCGCCCCGCCCACCAGCGCCATCGGCGCGTGCCCATGGCGCTTGAAGAACGCGAGCCCCAAAACCGGCAGAAGATGCCCGACGTGCAGCGAGGGACCGGAGGGATCGAAGCCGCAATAGAGCGCCAGAGGCCCCGCTTCCAGCGCCTCATCGAGGCCGTCATGGGTCATCTGCTGAATAAATCCACGCCACTGCAATTCCTGCAGGATGCTGCTCTTAAAATCGCTCATAAATCCTTCTTTCTTCTAAAAAAATAGACGGTTCGTCGCCTCCGACACGCGCGAATTATTTCGCGTAATCGACGGCTCGCGTTTCGCGAATCACGCAGACCTTCACCTGACCCGGATAGGTCAGCTCGTCTTCGATCTTGCGCGCGATATTTTTGCTCAACGCGTAGGCTTCGTTATCACTGACCTTGGAGCTCGAGACCATGACTCGAATCTCGCGGCCAGCCTGAATAGCGTATGTCTTCTCAACGCCATTAAAGTCCAGAGAGATCTTCTCCAGAGCTTCCAGGCGTTTGACATAGGTGCCCAAAATCTCGCGACGCGCGCCCGGGCGTGCCCCGGAGAGGGCGTCTGCGGCGATGACGAGGTGCGCGATGACCGAATTTTGCGGCTCATCATCGTGGTGAGCGGCGATCGCGTTGCGCACGATCTCGACTTCGCCGTGTTTTGCGGCGATCTCGGCGCCCACCAGGGCGTGGCTGCCCTCGCGCTCGTGGGTGAGCGCCTTGCCCATATCGTGGAGCAGGCCGGCGCGGCGGGCCAACTTCACGTCCACGCCGAGCTCATCGGCCATCAGCCCGCATAGGAAGCCGACCTCGATGGAGTGCGACCACATATTCTGGCCGTAGCTGGTGCGGTATTTAAGCTGGCCGAGCAGCTTGATGATCTCGGGGTGCAACCCGTGCACGCCGAGCTCAAACGCGGCCTGCTCACCGGCGTCTTTGATGACCTGGGCGATCTCTTGCTCGGTCTTCTCGACGACCTCCTCGATGCGCGCCGGGTGAATACGCCCGTCGGCGATGAGCTTCTCGAGCGACAGCCGCGCGATCTCGCGGCGCACCGGGTCAAAGCCACTGATGACGACCACCTCCGGGGTATCATCGACGATCACGTCCACGCCCGTGGCGGCCTCGAGGGCGCGAATATTTCGCCCTTCGCGGCCGATAATCCGCCCCTTCATGTCGTCGGAGGGGAGCTGGACGACCTTGACGGTACGCTCGGTCACAAACTCACCGGCGTAGCGCTGGACGGCCGTGGCGAGCACCTTGCGGGCGCGCTTGTCGGCCTCGTCGAGCGCGGCTTCTTCGAGCTCGCGCACCTTCTGGGTGGCCTCGGCGCGCGCCTCCACCAGGATGGTCTCGACCAGCTCGGCCTTGGCCTCCTCGGCGGTGCATCCGGCGACCTTTTCAAGCTCGGCGCTCACCCGCTCAAGCTCACGCGCGACGGTATCTTCGCGCTCGTTAATCTCCTTCTCGCGCGCGTTCAGGCGCTCTTCGCGCCCGGCGGCTTGCTGGTCGCGCTCGTCGAATTTATCGGCGCGCTGGTCCAGGCTCGCCTCGCGACTGCTCAAGCGTTGCTCGAGCTTTTGGAGCTCGGCGCGACGCGCCTTCAGCTCGGTATCGCCGGCCTTCTGGGCCTCTAATTTAATCGACTCGGCTTCAAGTTCTGCGCTCTTGTGCAGCGCCGCGGCGCGGCTCTCTGCTTCCTCAATTTTATGTGCAGCCTTCTCTTCTGCGGTCTGTCGGATCTCCTCGTCGTATTTTTCTTTTAATTCTCCACGAACCTCGCCGGTCAGCTCTTCGCGAAGCTCGGCTTCGACGCGTTTTTTGGTCTTCTCGACCGTCGTCGCGCGCAATTGCTCAAGCTTCGTCGTAAGTTGCGACTCCAGCGCTGCATCCGCTTTTCGACTGGCGAAGAAGAAGCCGGCGATGACGCCTAGGACCACTCCCACCAGTACAGCAGCTATATACATGCGTTGTTTCTCCTCAAGTTATAAAGCCCGGCGTCTTTTCGGATTTGAATGCTGCCATCCTCAAGAACCGGGCGGTATGAAGCGCGCGTCGGAGCACATAATGAGCTGCTCCTCGGTCACGATCATGTCCATTGTGATGTCATAGGATTCGACGGGGATCTTCCCGTCGACAAGTTGCCATTGGTAGCAAATGCCCACCAATAGCGGAGCCGAGGCTCGGGTTGAATCAGGTAATTTTTTTATCGATTCGAGCGCACGATCATAAAAGCCGCCCCCAAAACCAAGCCGACCTCCCTGCCGGTCAAACGCGACCCCAGGGATTAAGAAAACGTCGATCTCAGATTTCGGTGTGGGCGGCCCGACGGGCTCTAAAATGTCAAACGCCCCGGGCACCAAGGTGTCGAGGCGCTTCACGCGCACAAAATCAAGCGTATTGCCGTCGGCAACGCGCGGAAAATACAGCCAAATATCGCTCGCCAGGCGCGCGCGCAAATAGGCCGACAGGTCGGCCTCGTTTCGCATCGCGGCGTAACCCGCGATGCTATGAGCTGCCTGAATCGGCTCCACTTCGCCCAAGCGCTGACAGATCTTTGCAGATCGCTGACGGCACTCGTCGGCGTTTTGCGCGTCGCGGCGCGTCAAGTACGCGGCGCGTAGCGCTTTTTTTTCCGTGGTGGACGCAAGCTGTCCGGCCATGAGTCTGCCCATATATACGACACACGGGCGCTGCGGGTATTGCTCCCACATCACCCGACAATTGGCGACGAATCGGCGCTGGCAGGCAGTGCGAAAAGATTGTTTTGAGAGATACGCAGGCAGAGGAGTCGCCCTTTCACGCCGAAACGACGCGACGGACAACCCACTCGTTAAGCCTCATTTATGCGTAAAAATCGCTTTCGATAAAACCGTTTTCTTTTATAAAAAGGAAGAGCGCCGGGCCTGTTTTAACCCTGCACGAGCCTTATTCCTGGCTCGAAGCCTGGTCCAACAGACTGAACATGGTGCCGGTACACTCGGTAATTTCGTCTCTTAAACGATCTATTTCTTGCCGGGCGTCGAATAACTCCTCCGCCACGGTCATACTTGCCAGCATTAATAATTTGGAGAGCGGCGCAGACGGTGCCATCTTCTGCAATTCGGAGACTTTTTGATCGATATGATCTGCAAGACTCTCGACAAACGCGGCCTCATGGGTGGTGCGAATCGAAAGGCGTTGACCGCCAATTCGCACGTTATGAGACCGTGGGACTGGGGCGCGTTCTACGCCTCGCGTCGTACGCGATGCGCGGGCATCTACAGAATCATCGGACGAGGTTTGAGTCCCCATTCGATCTATATTTGAAACTTTCGATCCCTTTGATACCACGCCCAACCTCCCGGCAAAATCCATCAAGAACACATCTGTATATTCACTCCCCGCCGCGGCGGCTCAACCTCAAACCGCCACGCGAGCATCCTACTTATTGATGCCGGGATAACTTAGAACTGAGAGGCGATTTGATGCAAGCATGGTTTTGAGGCTTGACGGATTTCCGAACCCCTTCTGAGGTCGACTTGCGCCCCAAAACCGCGCCCAGAGAAGCGCCGGGCGCGATAAAATACACGCGCCCGGCATTTTTGTGTGCGCGCGCCGCCGGGCCCAAATCCCGGCAGCCCGCGAATATTATTTGTGCAGCGGATATTCGGCGGCGTCCTGGGCCGACCACTCCCACATCGACCCGGCGTAGTTGCGCGCGTTGGCGTACCCAAGGTGCTGCAAGATCACGACCATCCAGGCCGAGCGCACCCCGCCGGTGCAATAGGCCGCGACCTCGGTGGTGGGCTCAATGCCCAATTTGGCGAGCTTGGCTTTGATGGTGGCGGGGGGCAGCAGGCGGCCGTCGGCGGCAAAGAGTTCCTCATAATGCAGATGCTTCGCCCCGGCGACATGCCCGCCGCGCGACTCCCCATACGGCGTCTTCCCGGCGAATTCCCGCGCCTCGCGCGTGTCGAGCGCCACGAAATCCGCCTGCCCCAGCCGCGCCTTAAGCGCCTGGCGGTCGATATTGAGGTGATTCGGCTTTTTCGCCACAAAATCCCCCTTCTTCGCGTCCTCGGCGCCCGGCGAATGCACCGCCTTAAGCCCCGCCTTCTCCAGCGCCTTCTGCCCCCCGTCGACCATCGCGACCTTCGGGTGCCCCAGCGTCCGGAGCATCCACACGATTCGCCCGTCCTCGCCCCAATTATCGGGCGGATTGCCGACCACCAACACCGGTCGCGACGCCGATACGCCCAACGCCTGCAGCGCCTGAGTCAGCTCCCCCGCGCTCTTCAAGATGCCGCGCGTCTCGCGCTTGTCGGCCCGTGTAAAGTCGTCCCAGCTCACGCGCTGCGCCCCCGGCACATGGCCCTTGAGCCACTGGACCTTCCCCCGCGAATCCAAGACCGTCACCGACCCCTGGGCGATCAACGCCCGCGCCCGCGGCGCCTCGACGATCCAATCGTTCGAGCTCAGCGCCACCGCCTCGACCAGCGGCACGTCACTCGCCGACTGCGCCGGCGCCCCGGCCCAGGCACACCAGGTGGCGCAGAGCACAACGATGGCCGCCAATGGGGCGATTAATCTCAGACTTTTCAGCGGGTTCGCGCGGGTATTCATGGGGTCCTGGGTGGATGTGGATTCGACCATATCATAGTGGACCAGTAGGGATTGCTTTTCAAGTCGCGATTAGTGTTTGGCTCCAACTCCAGACACGTCCTCCCCCCCGGGCGGCCCCACCTGGCCGGCCAGAACAGGGCTGGGCGATAAACCCTGAAAAACCGGCGAACGATCAACCTGCATAATTGCTAATAAAATTCAACCAGTTAGCCACGATTTTCTAGCTCCTTAAAAAAACAATTCGTCCACATCTCGCAACAAAATCATCGGTTCTGTCGAAAACCTTTATATCAGTCCTCCGTGTGTCGTTCGGCGAGGGGAGCACTTCACCAATATAAAAAAGGAAGAACGATGAGCAATAAGGTCGATGGCGGGCAGAGTTCCTTTGATCAGGCGGCGGACGCAATCTCCGGATTTTTCGGCATCGGCGAAGAACCAGATGCATGCGCGAACACCGCCCCCCAAACGCCCCAAAAGCCCGGGCCGGACACTGCGCAGGATGGCGACGCGCTGGACCAATTGGGCGACGTGGCGGGCACTTTCTGGAATGAGATGACCGGCGCGGCGGGTCGAGCGGCCGGTGACGCCGCAAAGATCGTCGGCGGCGCGGTCAACGAGGTGGTCAACGACGCGGCGAAGTCGGTCGAGCAGGTCGTGCACGGCGCCGCCGAAGAGATTTCAACGACGGTCGACTCGGTGCAACGGGGCATCCATGAAGCGGTGGACAAGACCACCAAAGCCGCGGTCAAAGAGGTGCGCGACGAGGTAAACCAGGCGGTCGAGGACCTGCATAAAATCGCCGAGGTCCCCGCCGACATCCTCGGCGCGGCCAAGGAGGTCTTTCTCGCCGCCGAAGAAATAAAGGTCGAGTTCGCCGAGAGCCTCGATAAGGTCATCGAGCAATATCCCGAGGAGGTCCTAGCTGACTTCGCGTTGGAGGTCCTTGATGGCGCCGTCGACCTGGCCGGTGACGTCGCATCGGGCGTCGCCGACTACGCGCTCGATGCCGTAATAGAGGCCGTCGATCGCGACACAGCGGAGAGCGATGAGCTGCGAGATCAAGTCACAAAAGTCGCCGTGGAGTTTGTGACCGCGCACCGGGAAGTGATCGACGACGCGGCGGACCTGGTCACGAGTGCGCTCACCAGTGAGATCGCCGACGCGTATTTATCAATAATGCCCCCGATGGCGGGCGGCCTTCAGGCCAAGGCCTGCCGCGCGGCCTGGCTGCAGGTGGCCGCTGGCGTCAAATCGAGCACGCGCGTCGCCGAGCAATTGGCGAATAACCCCGCCCAGCGCCAGGCGCTCACGCGCACGCCCACCGCGCAGGATATCTCGGCCCGACTTGAGCGCCTGTCGGTCAATGAGACGGCGGATACCAGCACCGGGCTAAACCTGGAGTTTCACTCCGGGGTTGGTGGCGAAGTCGGCCAGGCATTTCAGACCAGCGTCGCGCGCACGGGCCCCGAGACCTACCAGGTTTCATTCGACCTTTCGCGCAGCGGAGGCATCGGGGTGGGTGAGAAATTGCAGGCACTCGGGTTCTCGGGCAACTTTGTCGCCAGCCTGCAGGGGAAGACGACCCTAGAGGTTAGCGGCCCCAATGCCGCCTATAACGCCGCATTATTGGTGGCCGCTTCCAACGGAACTATCGCAGATCTACTGAGACTCAAAGATCTAACAGGGGTTACATTGGTCAGCGGCGCCCTCGGACGGGGCGCGGCGGTTGATCTGGATGCTTTCAGCGGCAAATTCAACGCCGGGGCGGATATCGAGGCTAGATATATGTCCATCGACGGTCAAATGCACCACGGCGTGACCGCGACCATCAAAGCAAAGATCGGCATCGATTCCGGCGGCATCCAGCTGGGCGATGAGCTCAGCGAGGCGTATCTAAACGACCCGTCGACCGGCGCCCCGGCCATCGACGCGCTCCTGGATGTCGTCCCCAACACGCTGGTCACCGATTTGAAGAAAGTCTACGGCCCCACCGCGAAGCTGACGCTGCTCGCGGAGCCGTCGATCTCGGCGTCGCTCTTTGCCCCCGAAGGCCAACTCAGCCCCATACGCGCCGAAATCGCGGTTCAGATGGACCTGCAGGTTGGCCGCTCCACGCTCAAAGCCAGCAATTCACTGGTCATCCCCGACGTCGGCAAGCTCGCCAAGGCCATTGGTATGAGTGTGGATGACCTGTCAAAAAAGCTGTCCTCGGGAGAGTTGAGCGCCCAAGACCTGCAGAAAAACTACTCAAATATCGAGGGCCTCATTGAATCGGGCGGCCCAGAGGTGGTGCTGGAGACGGTCGACCAATTTTCTGTGAACGCTCTGGGATTTCACTTCTCAGACGGTACCACCACCCGAACGACCATTTACGCCCCGCCCGAATACGAAGGGGGCACAATCGGCGCCCAATTGCGCACGGCATATCAAAAGGAGCAGGCGACGGATCAGCCCCAACCGGCGCCCGACCCGCTGGCCAGCGCCGCGCGACAAAGCCAGCTATCCGCCCACTCGGCGGTCCGCGTCTAACCCGGATTATTCGGCCGCATAAACCCTCTCCCCCACTCCTCTACTTCCGTGGGCGAGGCGTCGTATCTCCTGCGATCCTCGCCGCGCGGCGCGCCCAAAAAACGACGCCTAAACCTTCCATTTGACGCCTCGCCAAAAGCATCATAAGAGCGGCCGCCGCCGGGGTCCCCCCGGCCGTTGGCGGCGATACTATTCCCCCGATAAACGCGTCACTTCTGGGCCTGACTTCGGCCCGCCTCTTCCCCTCCGAGAGCCCCGCATGAGCACATTATCCGCAGCGCTTCTACTCTTTTTGGTCATGGACCCCATCGGCAATGTGCCGATCTCGTTGAGCCTCTTAAAGGACGTCGAGCGCGAGCGTTGGCCGGTGATTTTGATGCGCGAGCAGTTGATCGCGCTGGCGGTGCTGGTGGTCTTTTTATTCGGCGGGCATTTCATTCTGGATCTGCTGCATATCAAGACCGAGACGGTGAGCATGGCCGGCGGGATCATCCTATTTATCATCGGGATTCGCATGATCTTCCCCAGCGATCAGGGCATGTTCGGCGACGACGCCGGCGGCGAGCCGTTTATCGTGCCGCTGGCGATCCCGCTGATCGCCGGGCCCTCGACCATCGCGACAGTGATGCTGCTGGCCAATAGCCACCCGGGGCGCCAGGTCGACTGGAGCGTGGCGCTGGTGCTGGCGTGGAGCGCCGGCGCGGTCATCCTGATGGGCGCGGTGCGCCTGTCCCACCGCCTCAGCCCCAGCATGCTCACCGCCCTGGCCCGCCTGATGGGCATGCTCCTGGTGGCGCTGTCGGTGCAGATGTTCTTGGACGGCGCGGTCAGCTATATCCGCATGCAGACCGAGGGCGCCACGGCCGCTGAGGCCCAGGCGCAGGCCCTCGAGGCGCCTGAGGTGGGCGAGGGTGTGGATGTGGAATAGAGCGCGTCACGAATCGGTCACCGACCGCCTCTTCCAGTTCGCCGAACCTCCACAAACCGTCGACGCCCCCCAGATCCATCTCGCCGAGCCTCCCCAAACGCACCACGACCGCCTGGGGAGGCTCAGCGAGCCTCTGCAGACGGTCGTGGTGGGTGTGTTTTGGCTGACGGAGCCACGCGCAAACGGTCGACGACCGTTTGCGCTGGCTCAAAACTGCGGCCTTAGATCGGCGCGCCCTCCAACTCCGGCTCGGCGATCGGCGGGGCGTCGCCCACCGGCTGCACAAGGCCGGTCTCCGGGTCGATATCAACGACCTTTCGCCCGCGCCGAAACGCCTCGCCCAGAAGCGCGTCCTGGCGGTAGAGTTCGTGGAGCAGCGCGTTGCGCGCGGCGGTGTCGTCCGGGGTGCGCCTATAATAGGTGGCCGCCGCCAAAAAGACGACCCCGGCGAGCAAGTCGCGGCCTCGGGCGCGCGCGCTCTCGAGCTTGTCGAAGGTCACCCGCGCGACGCTCTCGGCCTCTAACTCCTGGCGAAAGCGCGCGACCAGCGGCCCCAGGTGGGTCACATAGCGGCGAAGCCCCAATTGGTCGACCGCCGCGGCCAGGTCGCCGGGCGCCACGAAGCGGCCCAGGAGCCGGTCCACCGCGGCGAGCTGCTCCTCGAAGCTGAGCTGGGTGAGCGCCGCGACGCCGAGCGGGAAGACCTCCGCCATAAACCGATGCGCCGCCTCCACCACCGGGTCGCCCGCCTCCCCCACCGTGCTCGCCTGGGCGATCGCCGCCATCGCCGCCAGCCGCGCGTCGATCTGCTGGTCGAAGCGCTGCGCCTCCCCGCGCGCGCGGCTCTCCTGACCCTTGTCGGACAGATACGCCAACTCCATATCCATCGTTTGAGCGTCCCAGGCCAACGCCTCGTCGCAGCGGTCGACGATCTCGGTCGCCCCCAGCGACTCGGCCGCCGCGCGAATCTTTCGCATCACAAAAACCCGACGCCCCGTGGGCATCTGACGCATATTCAACAGGTGAAATAGTCCAGTCTGCATAGCCATGCTCCTTGATTCTTCGTCCATAGAAAAATGACAAGCCCTGCTACTTCACCGGGCCCCAACGCTCCGACTTATTGCTCTTTTTGAGAGAGTTTGCACGATAGCAATCAATGGCGGATGCGTGAAGGGTGTTTGGGTGGGTTTGTGGGGAAATGGGCATTATGAGCGCGATAACGTAATCTCTTGCCAAATCGGCGCCCCCCCTTCTGTCTCGCAAAGCTCTCTCAACGCGCCTCGCTGTCCGACGCGTCGCGCGTCGAAAGCCTCCGCCAACCCGAAGCGTCCCCAAACACAGTCCACCGCGAACCAGAAACGCCTCAGCGAAACCCAGGGCATCTCTCCCCCTCGGGGGAGATGTCGCGAAGCGACAGTGGGGGGGCCTCGTGATGGCAACGCGTCACGTATTGAAACGCGCACCCAATCCCCCACATCCGATCAAATAACGCCTTACAACCAACCCGCCCCCTATGCTACAAAACCAAGTGTAAATTCGATCACCCCAAGCGCACCACGCCAAAACGCTATTTTCTAAGGATTTATTGATGAGCGACACCCTCACCCTCCCCGAGTTGGAGCGCCACCTGTGGAAATCCGCCGACATCCTGCGCGGCTCCATCGATGCGGCCGACTACAAGCACTACATCTTCGGGCTGCTCTTCTATAAGCGGCTCTGCGACGTCTGGCAGGAGGAGTACGACCAGCGCATCGCCGAATTCGGCGACAAAACACTCGCCAGCATGCCCGAGGAGCACCGCTTTCATGTGCCGCCGGGCAGCCACTGGAAAGACATTCGCGAGAGCTCGGTGGATATCGGCGAGCGCCTCAACGTGGCGTTTCGGGCCATTGAGGACGCGAGCCCGCGGGTCAAGGGCGTGTTCGCCGACGTCGACTTTGCCAATAAAGAGCGCTTTCCCGACGCGCTGATCGAAGCGCTGATGGTGCATTTCGAAGAGCTCGGCCCCCTGACCAACAAGCGCGTCGACGCCAATATGCTCGGCGACGCCTACGAGTACCTGATCGCGCAATTCGCCGACGACGCCGGCAAGAAGGGCGGCGAGTTTTATACGCCGAAGCAGGTCGTGCGTTTGATGGTGGAGATTCTGCGGCCTGAGCCGGGCATGACCATTTACGACCCCGCGTGTGGCGCCGGCGGCATGCTGCTCGTCTGCTGGAAATACCTGCTCGAGCAGGGCCAGAACCCCAAATCCCTCTCGCTCTACGGCCAGGAAAAGAACCTCAACACCTGGGCCATCGGCAAGATGTCGCTGCTGCTGCACGATATCGACGACGCCAAAATTATGCGCGGCGACACCCTGCTCGACCCCAAACTCCTCAACCCCGACGGCACCCTCCAGCAATTCGATATGGTGCTCGCCAACCCGCCCTTCTCGCTGAAAAACTGGGGCAATAAGGTCTGGAAAAACGGCGACCCCTTCGGCCGCGACGTCTACGGCGTGCCGCCCAAAAGCTACGGCGATTTCGCCTTCATCCAGCATATGGTCGCCAGCCTCAAACCCACCGGACGCATGGCCGTCGTCGTCCCCCACGGCGTGCTCTTCCGCGGCGGTCGCGAGGGTAAAATCCGCACCAAACTCCTCCAGGCCGACCTCATCGAGGCCGTCATCGGCCTCGGCAATAACTTGTTCTATGGCACCGGCATCCCCGCCGCGATCGTCGTCATCAACAAGAACAAAGCCCCCGAGCGCCGCGAGAAGGTGCTCATCGTCAATGGCGAGAAACACATCGCCGAAGACAAAACCCAGAACTACCTCACCGACGACCACGTCGCTCGCCTCTCCTCCGCCGTCCACGAGTACGAGGACCAAGAACTCCTCGCCAGGGTCGTCGAGATGAGCGAAATCGCCGACAACGACTACAACCTCAACCTCTCCCGCTACGTCCAAACCGACCCGCCCCCGCCCCCCATCGACGTCGACGCCGAAGTGAAGAAGCTGCGGGAATTGACGGCAAAGCGAGATGCGGCCGAAGCTCAGATGAACGCGTATCTGGAGGAGTTGGGTTATGGTGAATAAGGTACCGGAAGGTTGGAAAAACTTACCCCTCGTCAACTTAGCTTATTATCATAATGGCAGAGCTTTTAAACCCGCTGACTTAGAGACGAAAGGCCTGCCAGTTGTGAGAATTGGACAACTCACTGGGACTTCGCCTGATTATGACTTCTATTCTGGCGACGATGTAAACGAAAAGAACTTACTTCAAAACGGCGACTTGATATTTTCATGGTCGGCGACATTGATGGTTACGTTTTGGAATGGCGGCCCTGCAATATTAAATCAGCACCTTTTCAAAGTGGTCCCAAAGCCAAGCGTAGATCATCATTTCTTGAAATTTGTGCTTGAAAATTCAATCGACGCTCTTGCTGATGCATCACACGGTTCGACGATGCGTCATATTCGTCGTTCAGAGTTAAAGTTTCACCATGTAAATGTTCCCCCCCTCCCCGAACAAAAGAAAATCGCCGCCATCCTCTCCAGCGTCGACGAGGCCATCGAGGCCACCGAGGCGGTCATCGAGCAGACCCGCACGGTCAAGAGGGGGCTCCTCCAGGAACTGCTGACCCGGGGCATCGGCCACACCGAGTTCAAGAAGACGGCGATCGGGGAGATTCCGAGGTCGTGGAAAGTATATAAGTTAGGCGAAGTTGCTCCGTTCCAAACAGGTTATCCTTTTAAAAGCAACGAGTTTTCTCAACAAGGTGATAGGTTGCTCCGTGGGTCCAACGTGGGTGTAGGGACAATAAACTGGTCTGAGGGCAACACATGTTTTTTTCCAACTACACGGCGGGATGAATTTAGACAATATCTGCTAAAAGACGGTGATGTCGTAATCGGCATGGATCGACCATTTATAAACGATGGATTTAAAACTGCTCAGATTCAAAAAAATGACTTACCTGCATTATTATTACAACGTGTAGGCCGTTTCCTACCTATTTCAAATGAAATCCTACTCGACTTTGTTGGGCTTTTAGCCGAATCAAAGTTCGTCCAAGGGTATTTACAAAAAACACAGAAAGGAATGGACCTCCCACATATTAGCAAGTCGGAGATTGAGAATTGCCTTGTGCCAATACCACCAAAAAACGAACAAATAAAAATTGCAGATCAAATTTCCTCCATCAAAAACAGTATCAGACAAAACAACAATTCCCTTACACAATATTATCAACTTAAAAAGGGTCTCCTCCAAGACCTCCTCACCGGAAAGGTCCGCGTCAACACCCTCGACCTCCCAGCCCTCTTAAACGCCGAGGCTCCCGCCGAGGCCCAGGCCGAGTGATCCAGCTATGAGCGAAGAAAGCGCCGTCGAAATCCCGGGCCTGCGATTCCTCGAAACGCTGGGCTACACCGAGCTGAGCGCCGCCGAAGTGAACGCGCAACGGGAGAGCCTTGAGCGGGTCTTGTTGAAAGACACGCTCGTCGACGCGCTGATGCGCATCAACCACGTCCCGCGGGAGACGGCGCTAAGCGTTTATAATGAGCTCGCGGGGTTGAGCGATAACGAGGCGTGGTTTAAGCGCCTGCGGGGGCAGGCGTCCAAAAAGGTGTCTGGCGAGTCGACCTCGACGACGATCAAGCTCCTGGATTTCGACGCGTTGGAGAACAACACCTGGGGGGTCACCCGGCAGTTTTATGTGAAGGGGGGCGGCAAGGTGATTGAGGCCGACCTCGTGGTCTTCGTCAACGGCATCCCGCTGGTGGTGATCGAGGCCAAAGACCTCACCGGCGGCCTGGAGAAAGGCATCGCGCAGATCCGCCGCTACGAGACCCACGTCGACGCCCTCTTTGCGCCCAACGCCTTCAATATCGTGACCACCGGCGCGCTCATGCGCTACGCCGCCACCCACTCGCCGCTCCAATACTGGTTCGACTGGCCGGAATCCACCTTTCCCGGCAACGCATTCGCCAAAACCCAGGCCATGGAACGCGGCTTCACCGAGCTTCTGACGCCCGCGCGCCTGCTCGATCTCATCGCCCATTTCATCGTCTTTGAGCGCGACGCCTCGGGCCAGAAGGTCGTCAAAAAGATCTGCCGCTACCAGCAGCTCCGCGCCGTCAACAAGATGGTCGAGCGCGTCATCGACGGCGAACACCGCAAGGGGCTGATCTGGCATACCCAGGGCTCGGGCAAGTCGCTCACGATGGTATTCGCCGCCCTCAAGCTCAAGTTCCACCGGGGCATTGAGCATGCGCGCCTCAAAAACCCCAATATCCTGGTGGTGACCGACCGCAAAGACCTCGACGCCCAGATCACCGGCACCTTTCGGGCCTGCGGGCTGCCCAACCCCAAACACGCGCGCTCCACTGGCGAGCTACGGGCGCTGATTGAGCAAGAGAGTCCGGGGCGCGTGATCACCTCCACGATCTTTAAGTTCGATGGCGAGGACCCCCGCTTCGAATCCGGCAGCATGCGCGAGCGCCAGGCCGCCATGGCCGAGCTCGCCGCACCCCAGAGCGCAAACTGGATCTTGCTGGTCGACGAATGCCACCGCACCCAGGAAGAGCTCTTGGGCGCTTACCTTCGCGCGACCTTCCCCGACGCCTTTTTCTTCGGCTTCACCGGCACGCCCGTCAAAAAGAACGACAAAGACACCTACGCCAACTTTGGCGCCCCCGGCGAAGGCTATTTAGATAAGTATGGCATCGACGAGGCCGTGCGCGACGGGGCCACGGTCAAGGTGCTCTACACCGCGCGCCTCACCGACTGGCATCTGGAAGACGCCGAAATCGACGCGGCTTTTGAGCGCTACTTCGCCGCCGAAGACGACGAGACGCGCCGCAAACTCAAAGAACGCGGCGTCACCCGCAGCGATCTGGCGCGCCTCCCCTCCCGCATTGCGCAGATCGCCGCCGATATCTGGCAGCACTTCCGCGCCCACATCCACCCCGACGGCTACAAAGCCCAGATCGTCACCGTCGACCGCCGCGCTGTCGCCGAGCATAAAAAGGCCCTCGATGCGGTCATCGCCCGCTGGTACGTCGAGCAAAAAGGCCTCTCCGAATCCGACGCTCGCCAGCGCGCCACGACCCACAGCGCCGCCATCTACTCGGCCAACGCCAATGATGCCGGCGAGGTGCTGGAGGATGAGAGCGTGCGCGGGGTGCTGCGCTTTCAGTTGAGCGAGGCCGAGCAAAAAGACGCCATCCAGCGCTTTCGCGACCCCGAGAGCGAGCTCTACTTCCTCATCGTCTGCGACAAACTTTTGACCGGCTTCGACGCCCCGGTGGAGCAGGCGATGTACCTCGATAAATCGCTGCGGGACCATAACCTGCTTCAGGCCATCACCCGCACCAACCGCCGCTTTCGCGACAAACCCTACGGGCTGATCGTCGACTATTTTGGCGTCTCCCAGAACCTGCAAGAGGCCCTCTCGGCCTACCGCGCCGACGACGTCCAAAACGCGATGCGCCCCGAGTCGGCGCTGCTCGACGACCTGCGCGACGCCCACCGCAAGGTCATGGCGTTCGTCGACCCCTCGGTGCGCCACGACGCCCGCGAGGCGGTGCTCGCCCTGGGCGGCGTCGACCGCTATTACGATTTCTGCGCCGAGGCCAAGCCCTTTATCGCCCTCTATAGCGCGCTGATGCCCGACCCGGCGGTCATCCCCTTTGCCCCCGACCTCAAGCTGGTCACGGCCATGATCCCGGTGGGTAAATTGCAGTGGGAGCAAGAGGAGCCCGACCTGAGCATGGCCCATTATAGCGCCAAGATCCGCCAGATGCTCACCGAGCACCTCGAGGTCACCGGGATCCGCGAGCTGTGTCGCATGCGCCCGTTGAGCGACCCTGATTTTTATAAGGATTTCGACGAGAGCGACGAAGCCGACGCCCGGGATCTGGAGACCGCCGCGGTGCGAAAGACCGCCGAGCTCAAAAAGATCATCGGCGAAAAAATGGGCGAGAACGCCGAGCGCTACGCGACGTTTAGCGAACGGCTTAAGGAGCTTATCGCCTCGTTCCAGCTCGGCCTCTTCGACGCCGCCGACAAGCTCGACGCCTTAGAGGAGGTCGCCCGCGACCTGCAGGCCGAGGACGCCGCCCACCAGGGCTCGCGGCTGGGCCCGCGCGCCTACGGGATCTGGTCGATCCTCAAGGCCAACGTGCCCAACAAGGAGGACGAAGGCGACGCCCCCGACGACGCCCCGTCCGACCCATATAAGCAGGCGTTCGCCGAGGGCAGCGACCGCGCCGAGAGTTTGAGCGCGCTCGAGGCGCTGGCCGAGGATATCGCCGCCCTCTACCAATCCGACGACCACGCCCCGGTCCGCTGGCAAGACAAGGACTCCGTGCGCCAGAACCTGCGCCAGCAGGTGCGCCATATGCTGGTGCGCCGCAAGGTCGCGCCCTGGCAGGGGCTGCCCGAAAAGATCGAGACCTTCGCCCTCAAGCATTACCCCAAATCATGAGCCCACCCCCTCAAATGCCAGAAACCGGCGCGTTAAAGGTCGGCGACACGGTGATCCCGTATAGGGTGCGCCGAAGCCCGCGCGCCACCCAAAAGCGCGTGGAGCTCACCCCCGCCGAGGTCCTCGTCATCGCCCCCCAAAACACGCCGCCCGACGGCCCGGGCAGCGTCGAGGCGTTTCTGCTCAAAAAACGCCGCGCCATCTACCAGGCGTTTCGGGAGCTGCAGCGCGGCGAGGCGCGCCGCGACGCCCTCCCGCAAAGCTGGGAGCGCGGCGCCAAGCTGATGTACCGCGGCCGAAACCTGATGCTCGAGATCACCGAGGCCGACGTCGACAAGGTCACGATCCGCTGCCCCAGCCGCTTCCACGTCGAGGTGCCCCGCGGCTTAAGCCCCGCGCGCCGGCGCGCCGCGCTGCGCCACGCGTTTAACGCCTGGCTGCGCGCCCGGGCGCTCAAAGACGCCCGCCATTTCTGCGCCCGCTACGCCGCGCGCCTCGCCCCCGAACTCGCCGACACCCCGGTCGCGCTCGCCGACTACCAGGATATGTGGGGCACCTGCGGCAAAGACGGCGTCCTGCGCATCCACTGGCGCCTCATCCAGGCCCCCCGAGTCGCGCTGGAATACGTCTGCGCCCACGAGGTCGCCCACCTGCGCCACCGCCACCACGACCCGGCGTTCTGGCAGGTTTTGGGTGAGCTGATGCCGGATTGGGAGGCGGCGAAGGAGGTGTTGGAGCGATGGGAGACGGATAAATTTCGGGGAGTGAGGGAGTTTTAGGGTCGCGAGGCTACGCGGACGGTCGGGGAGCGTCCGATCTGGCTCGGCGACCCTCTACAAACGGTCGACGCCCCCCAGATCCGGCTCGCCGACCCTCCCCAAACCCACCACGACCGCCTGGGGAGGCTCGGCGAGCCTGCGCAGACGGTCGTGGTGGGTGTATTTTGGCTGACGGAGCCACGCGCGAACGGTCGACGACCGTTTATAGCGGCTCAAAACTGCTGCCTTAGATCGGCGCGCCCTCAAGCTCCGGATCGGCGATCGGCGAAACGCCGCCCAGACGCTCGAGGCGCCTGAGGTAGGCGAGGCCGCGCGATGACCTCCCGAGGGCTCCTTGCCGCGCGACGACCGCAGGCATCTCAACAACCTCCAACCATCCGTAATCATTGGGAATTACAGGGACTCACCCACGGCTACCAATCCGGACTCCGCTTCGCTACGTCCGTGGGTTGCGCAGGCCTTGTAGCCGCGCGGTGACCGAAGCGTGGCGTAGGGAGCCCGCGGCGCGAGTAACGCACCCGCGAATCGCGGCGGATCGCGACGCCCAACCCCAAGGTCCCAATGGACCTTTTTAGCCGGATAAACTACGGTGCGCCCGCAACGTATTTGCCCACCCACGACCCTCGCACCACACACCACATCATGGCCGACTTCGTACATCTACACGTGCACACTCAATATAGCCTTTTGGACGGGGCGATTAAGATCCCCGACCTGATGGCGCGGGTCAAAGAGCTCGGCATGGACGCGGTGGCGATGACCGACCACGGCAATATGTATGGGGCGGTGGATTTTCAGAAGGCGGCCAAAAAGGCGGGGCTTAAGTCGATCATCGGGTGTGAGCTCTACCTGACCAAGGAGGATTACGAGACCTCCATGGACGCCAAGAGCTACCACGTGACCATCCTGGCCAAGAATCATCAGGGGTATAAAAACCTGATGTATTTGAACTCGATGGGGTGGATGAAGGGGTTTCATGAGCGCTCGGGGGTGCCGCGGATCGACCGCAAGCTTCTGGCCGAGTATTCGGAGGGGTTGATCTGTCTGTCGGGGGATCTGGGCGGCGAGGTGAACCAGTCGATCTTGCGCGGCGACGTCGCAGATGCACGCAAGATCGCCCAGGAATATTTGGAGATATTCGGCCCCGAACATTATTATCTGGAGCTTATCGACAACGCCTTCCCCGAGCAGCAAAAGTGCAACGACCAGCTCATCGAGTTTAGCCGGGAGTTGGGCATCCCGCTGGTGGCGACCAACGACTGCCACTATATGGAGCGCGAGGACGCGCGCGCCCACGGCGTGCTGATGGCCATCCAATTGGGCAAAAAGGTCGACCTTGAGCGGCTGATGGAGCACGGGGTCGACCAGCACTATATCCGCAGCGCCGACGAGATGCGCGAGGTCTTCGCCCACGTGCCCGAGGCCTGCGATAACACCTTAAAAATCGCGGACATGTGCGACCTTGAGATCCCGCTCGGCGAGATATTTTTGCCCCAATATGGGGTGCCTGAGGAGTTTATTCAGGCCAATAATATCACCGACTATAAGGACGGGATTCACGAGTATTTCGAGCATGTCTCGCGGGAGGGCCTGAACGCGCGTTTTGCCGACTTCGACCGCCTCGGCCTGGAGTACGACCGCCAGGTCTATCTCGACCGGCTGGCCGAGGAGATCGGCATCATCCGGCAGATGGACTTCCCGGGGTATTTCCTCATCGTGTGGGACTTTATCCGCTGGGCCAAGGAGCAGAGCATCCCGGTCGGCCCGGGGCGTGGTTCCGGTGCCGGTAGTCTGGTCGCGTATTCACTCGAGATCACCGACATCGACCCGATGCCCTACGACCTGCTCTTCGAGCGTTTTTTGAACCCGGAGCGCGTGTCGATGCCGGACTTCGACATCGACTTCTGCATGAATCGGCGCGGCGAGGTCATCGAGTATGTGCACCATAAATATGGGGCGGATAACGTCGGCCAGATCATCACCTACGGCCAGCTCAAGGCCAAGGCCGTGGTGCGCGACGTGGCGCGCGCGCTGAACTTTAATTACGGCGAAGCCGACAAGATGTCGAAGCTTATCCCCGACCAGATCGGCATCTCGCTGTCCGAGGCGCTCGAGCAGGAGTCGAGGCTTCGGGATATGCGCGCCGAGGACCCGCTGGTCGACGCGCTCTTTGACATCGCGCTGGCGCTGGAGAACCTGAACCGCCAGGCGGGCATTCACGCCGCGGGCGTGGTCATCTCGGAGCGCCCGCTGTGGGAATATGTGCCGATTTCGCGCGGCTCCGACGGCGAGAAGGTGACCCAATTCGCCAAAGAAGAGGTCGAGGAAGCCGGGCTGGTCAAATTCGACTTTTTGGGGCTTAAGACCCTCACGGTCATCGACACGGCGCTCAAGATCATCAACTCGAAGCCGCTTAAGGTCGAGCTGCAGACCCCAGGCGAGCCCTTTGATATCGACGCCATCCCGATGGATGACCCGGCGATCTTCGACCTGATCTCGTCGGGTAATACCACCGGCGTGTTCCAATTGGAGTCCTCGGGCTTCCAGGAGCTGTTGAAAAAGCTCAAGCCCAATACCTTCGAGGATATCGTCGCGTCGGTGGCGCTGTACCGCCCCGGCCCGCTGGGCTCGGGCATGGTCGATGACTTCATCGACCGAAAACACGGCCGAAAAAAGGTCGAATACCCGCATCCCTGGCTCGAAGACGTGCTCAAGCCGACCTACGGCGTCATGGTCTACCAGGAGCAGGTCATGCAGACCGCGCGGACGGTGGCCGGCTACTCGCTGGGCGGCGCCGATATTCTCCGGCGCGCGATGGGCAAGAAAAAAGCGTCGGTCATGGAGCAGCAAAAGAAGCTCTTTGTCGACGGCGCGATCAAAAACGAGGTCGACGCCGACAAGGCCGCCGAGATCTTCGACCTGATGGCGTATTTCGCCGGCTACGGGTTCAACAAATGTGTCGTGGGGGACACCGAGATCACGCACGCCGAGACAGGTGAGCAAATATCGGTCGAAGCCCTTTTCAACAACCGCCGCCCCTGGCGTATTCACGCGGTCGACGACGCGCGCCGTTTGCGTAGCCGCGACGTTACTGATGTTGTCTTCAACGGAATCAAGCCGGTTTTTGAGCTTCGTACCGCTCAAGGAAAGACGATCACGGCGACCGGCAATCATCCCTTTTTAACCTATGATGGTTGGGTGAATCTCGAAGATCTGCCCGCCAACGCGCGCATCGCGATCCCGCGCACGCTCCCCGTCACGACGACCGCAAGTTGGCCGGAGCATGAGCTGATCGTCCTGGCGGGATTGATCGCAGAGGGGAGCACGACACACCCATCTTGCCTGTATTTCTTCAACAATTCTCAGGCGCTCATCGACGATTTCATCGCGGCCAGCGACAACTTCCCGAACACCATCGCGCGCCTCGATAAGCGTGAAGACGCGCGCATGGAGGTTGTGCTCTCGACCGGCCGAGACACGCGTTCTAAGCCTGGACAAACACCCTGGAATGCTGCGGATGCACCGGAAGCCGCCAGCGACGCAGGGCGCTTTTCGGGCGCCTATCATTGGGCTCGCGACCTCGACATTCTGGGAAAAACGGCGACTGAAAAGGCCGTTCCAAGAGGAGTCTTTGAGCTTTGCGACGACAATATTGCATTATTTCTGGGCCGTTTGTGGGCTGGAGACGGCTTTATTTGCAACAAAACGCAATTCCAGCCGTATTACGCGACCTCCTCGTCGCGGCTCGCCCAGGACGTGCAGACTCTATTGTTGCGGCTGGGAATCGTCAGTGGAACCCATGAAAAACAATTCAAATACCGCGGCGGAGAGCGCGCTGGATATACGGTTCATCTCGTGGGTACAGGTAGCCGCGAGCGCTTTGTTGAGATTGTCGGACCGCATATTATCGGACGTCAGGATACCGTCGGGAGCCTTCGCGACTATTTGGCGAAGTCGCAGAGTGGAACCAGCAAAGACACTATTCCTTTTGAAGTCCGCCACCTCGTCGACAAAGCGCGCAAAGACGCAAAACTGACCTGGCGCGAACTCGACGCTCAATCGGGTGTTTGTTGCAGAGATTTTCAGCGAAAAGTCGCCGGACCTAAGAAGGGGTTTCGACGCGAAACAATTGTTCGCCTCGCTGAATTTTTGGACTCCGAGCACTTAAGGAACGCCGCCACGTCGGACATCTTCTGGGATCGCGTCGTCTCGATTGAGCCGCGCGGCGAGCAGCCGACCTATGACCTGACGGTCGACGTCGACCATAATTTTGTGGCCGACGGCATCATCGTCCACAACTCTCACTCCGCAGCCTACGCGCTCATCACCTATCAGACGGCGTATCTCAAGGCGCATTTCCCGGTCGAGTTTATGGCGGCGTTGATGACCAACGACCGCGATAATACCGACAAGATCGTTCGCTTTATCACCGAGGCGAAGGGCATGGGCATCGAGGTGCTGCCGCCCGACGTCAACGAGTCGCATCTGGATTTCTCGGTGACCGACGACAAGATCCGCTTCGGACTGGCCGCGATTAAAGGCGTCGGCGGCGGCGTGGTCGAGTCCATCATCGCCACCCGCGATGAGGGCGGCCCGTTTGAGAGCCTGTACGACTTCTGCGCGCGGGTCGACCAATCGAAGCTAAATAAGCGAACCATCGAGGCGCTGGTGCGCTGCGGGGCGTTTGACTCCATCGGACCGGGGCCGCGCGAGTCGCGCTTTCTGGGGGATATCTGCACCAGCCGCGCCCAGATGTTCGACGCCATCGAACTCGCCGTGAGCCGCGGCCAGCAGCAGCAGCACGACGCCGCGGTCGGCCAGTCGAGCCTCTTTGGGATGATGACTGAGACGGCCAAGGAGGAGGTCCTGGAGGACCACTATCCCGACGCCGTGCCGTGGTCGGACCGCGAGCTTCTGGAGAACGAAAAGGCCCTGCTCGGCTTCTACGTCACGGGGCACCCGCTGGACCGCTTTGAGGGCGAATTAAGCCTCTACGGCATCACCGCCACCGAGGAGATCAGCTCCGGCAAGATGACCCAGAGCCGCGATGAGATCGTGGTCGCCGGCGTCATCACCGAGTACCGCGAGCGCCCGCTCAAGAGCGGCAACGGCCGCATGGCCTTCGCCCAGCTCGAAGATAAGACCGGCCAGATCGAGGTCATCGTCTTTAGCCGCTGCTTCGCCGAATACGAAGAGCCGCTCAAATCTGGCGAGCCCATTTTGGTGCGCGGAAAGCTGCATGAAGATGGCGACGGGGAGGCGCGGACCTGGAAGGTGCGCGCCGAGTCGATCGAGCGGATCATCGACAGCCGGCGCGAGCGGGTCAACCGCCTGTGCGTCGACCTGGACGTCGACGACCTCAAGCATAACTCGCTCAAAGACCTCAAGCGCCTCTTCGCCGAGTACCGCGGCGAAATCCCCACCAGCCTGGTCTTCAGCATGACCCACGAGCTGGGCGAGGGAAAATTAGAGATGCGCCTGCCCGAGCAATACTCGATTGACCCCAGCGACGAGCTGATGATGTCGCTGGACCGGCTGTTTCGAAAGCGCGTGGGGCGCTTCCGCTAACGCCTTATTCGGCCGAGCTCCCCGCCTCCTCGCACGCGCTTTTGCGCGCGTAGGTCTTCCAGCCGGCCGGCGAAGCGCAGTGCGAGCGGTACCGGCAGCAGGCGCCGGTGGCCGGGTCGCGGGCGTAGCGCACGATATTCGAGCAGAACATCCCGTCCGTGCTGCGTGGCAGCGGACAGCGCGCGCCCTCCCCGTCCACCGGGACGGGCGCGTTGGCGCATCCGGCCAAAAATAAGAAGAGCATCGCGAGCAAAAGAATGGGGAGACGCATCGGTATTCCTAAGCTTAAGAGATCTAAAAACGCGGCGGTCGTTTAGAACGACCGCCGCGTTTTGTCATCACCGGTTCATCAGCCGTTGCTGATTAATGATCGTGACTGTGGCTCATCCCCTCGAAGAGCCGGCCCAACTGCTCTTCGGGCGTAAGCGTCACGCCCACGAAGTCGTTCGGGCTGATGATATTGAGCAGGTGCGGCGACGGGGTTTGGGCCAGCGCGGCGAGCGGGGGGTTGTCGTAGCCGCCGCCATCGGCGTCGACGAAGACCGGGTTCGAGAAGGCGTAGGGCTTCAAGCCGACCTTCGGAATCACCGGCCACATGCTCGAGTCAGCGTCCTCGGCGCGGACCACCACCACGACATAGGCGTCCTCGTTGATGGTCAGCGGGATCTCGACCGTCTTGGTCCAATGTTTATGCGACAGCGCGCCGTTGGCGACCTCGACCAGGTCGGTCGGCTCGAAGTCGATGGGGTGCGAGGAGGTCGGCGGAATCGGGGTCGACTTCTCCTGGCCCGGGGCGGTGACGATATCCTCGGCCGGCAGGTTGGTATAGATATCGATGGTGTCCACCGTCATCCACTCCGGCACGTCGACCGTCACATAGGCCGTCAACTCGCCGTCGCCGTTCTCGATGGTGTCGCCGATGCTCGCCCGCGCGCCCTCGCTATTCTCAAGCGCCACGCGGAAGAACGGGCCGTTGCTGCCGATCGCGCGCCCCTCGGTGATGGCCTTGGCAAAGACCGCTTCGTCGAAGGTCGCCACGGTGTCGTGGGCCGGGTCGACGAAGACGAAGGTGCGCGGGCTGCCGCCGAGGTCCGAGTAGAGCATATGGGTGTCGGTGACCGCGACGCCAGTCGGGGCGAAGCCGCGGCTGACCATCGTGAGCCACCAGCGCATCACGGTCCAATATTTGGGCATGCTCGGCCCGTTCATGACCTCGAAGGAGTTGAAGTCGTCGGACCACAGACCGGTGTCGCCGGTGATCGGGTCCGGGTCGCTGGGCTCCATGCGACGGCTCTCGGCCGAGGCGTAGGTGTGCCCGCGCAACAGGTCGGCCTTGAGGGCCGGGATGGTCCAATCTGGGTGGTTGATCTGCTTGACGCGGTGCTCGGCGCCGCCGCCCTGGGCGTCCATCCACGCGAACATATCGGAGGGCTTCAGGTTATAGCCGGTATTGCCGGGGCCCCAATCGAGGGCGCCGCCGCGGCTGTGCTCCGGGTCCCGGATAAGCGGGAAGCTATTGAAGTGACCGATATTCGGGGTCGTAATCTCGACGCCGACCATCGTGGCAATTTCGGCTTCGGCGCCCAACTCGATGACCGTCGGCGCGTAGTCGAAGATGAAGTCATGGTCGGTGCTGACCAGGACGTCAACGCCGTCGCCCATAAAGCCGAGGACGCGGTTTTGGGGGCGCACGACGCTGTCGGCCGAGGTGATGCCGTGCACGTGGAAGTCGCCGTTCATCACGCCGCTGGTGTCGACGACGTGGGCGATCTCGGCCGCCAGGGTTTTCACTTCACCGTCGGCAACCTCGACCAATTCGCCGCCGTCGGCCGGCGCGTTGGTCGGCCACACCGACCACTCCATGCCGCGGCTGACCGAGACGCGGTAGCGGCCGGCGGCCACTTTAAGCTCGGCGTTGCCGTTGACGTCGGTCCAGCGCACCTGCGAGAAGCCCGCGGGCAGCGGGTCGAAGGTGATATCTTCTTCCAGCGAGGTGGGCATATCGGGGCACGGTCCCTCGCAGAAGAGCGACACGCGCCCGGGGGTGGCCGCGCCGCCGGGCGTCTTCGTGGAGATGCTTATGGTCGCGCCATCTTTGAGGGTAACGTCGGCCTCGGCGCTGGCGTCGGCGCTGACCGTCGCGCTGGCGTCGGCCAGGCTCACGCGCGCCTCGAAGCGTGCGCGCACGCTATAATCATCGACCGGGAGCACCATCGAGTAGCGCCCGTCGGCGTCGGTGACGGCCTGGCTCATCGCCTGACCGCCGGCGTTGATCGCGGTGACCTTGGCCCCTGCGACTCCGCTCCCTTCGCTGTCCAGGACCTTGCCCTGAAGCGTTCCGGTGGTCTCTGCCAGGTAGGGATAAATGTCGTCGGTGATCGACGAGAGCGCGCCGCCGCCGAAATACTCGCGATGCTCCACCAGGCCGATCTCACCGGGCTGAAGGTGAAGGATCCCGGGCATCTGGGCCAACTTCTCTTCTTTGGCCAACAGAGTCGCCGCGACATCTTCCAGGCCAAGCAGCGACAGGCTCACGCCCGCGACCGCTGCCTGCACGCCGCCGCGCGGCAGACCGCCTTCCTCTGGCATCAAGTTGGGGTCGGGTTTGGGGACATAGGCGTAGCCGCCGGTCGGGCCGGCAAAGGCCACGAAGGGCAGCGGATCACCCGACAGATTGCTCAAGCCCAGCGAGGTATAACCCCAGCCGTTGAGCCGGCTGATCGGGTTGAAATAATTGCCATGCCCGCCGCCGCGCATCAGGTGGCCGGACATAATATGGCGCAGCTCCTCGCCGGTATTTTGCAGCGCCTCGATCACCCGGACGTTATTCTCGCCGGGCATCAGGATGAAGTAGCGGGTGACCTTATTGGGCATGATATTGTCGGGATCAATCGCGACCTTATCGAGGATGCCCGGGGCGAAGCTGTCGGCCATCGTTTTGATGTCGATGAAGTCGAGCAGCTCCAGCTCACCGCTGACGGCGAGCACGACCGGGCCGCCGTCGGCGCCGTCGAGGACGACGTCGAAGCGCTCCGGCGCGAAGGTCTGGCCGACGTTGATCATCATGCAGATCTCGCCGGTATTATCGAGGCTCAGGTTGCCGCCCTCGCCTTTGACCTGGGCGTCGATGATATTGCCGCCGTAGGGACACGGGCTCATGGCGCGCTTGGCCCCCTCGACGAATAGCTTCACCCGGTCGTTCTCGAGGACCCAATCGCCGGGGCGCGACTCGGCGATCTCATTGGTCGGGCGGTCATCGCCTTCTTTCAGTTCGTAGACCCCCAGGGTCCCCGCCTCGCCGGTCGGGGCGCCCTCGAGAAACTCGCTCAGGTCGATGGGCACCGCGACGCCGTCGGGAAGCTCGACCTTGGTCACCTCACCGGTATCTCCCTCGCCCGCGTCAACCACGTCGATCGGGTCAAATTTCTCCTCTTCATCTGAGCCACAGGCCACCGATAAAGACATCGAGAAGATAAGCCCGAGCAGCATCGCCCGGCGCCCGGGAGCGCCCCGGAGGCGCGTTAAAACAGACGAGAATCGCGGCGAAGCGTGGCTCTTTTCATCAGCTATTTTATTGTTCGTCATTATCTAATCTCAGCCAAATATGACCTCCAAGCCGCGCATCAATCCGGCGTGCTTAAAGGTTCGTCATGGTTATCTTGGTCGGGTGGCCTACTTGCTCGCACAATGATAGGTCACGTACCGGAAAGGACGCAAGGACTATGCCCGGCGAAATCCCTTGAATTGCCTGCGCGAAACGCCCTATATAACGAAATTGGAAGTTTCCGAGTCCCCCTCCCGTATAAACTCATCGAAGGATTCAGGAAGATGGAACAAAAGACACAGAAGAACCGAACGCAAATTGTCGCGACCCTCGCGAAGGTATTGGCCGTATTCCTCGTGATGAGCACGCTAGTCGCCTGCAAATCGAAGGAGGAGCCGAAGGAAGAAGAGGCCGCCGAGAAATCGACCGGCTCGCTGATCGCGGTCCCCAACACGGCGACCATGACCGATATCCCCGAGGACCAGACGCTGTCGGGCGCAGGCCCCAGCGGCAACCTCTTCCTGGTCGCCACCCCGAGCCCGAACCCGATTCCCTTCCAGGAGTTGGTCGAATTCGAGGTGCGCGTCTATGAAGACGCCGAGCACACCAAATTGGCCGAGGGCGTCAAGCTCGACCAGGTCCGCCCGATGATGCCGGCCCACGGCCACGGCATGAAGACCAAGCCCGAGATCGAGAAGATCGAAGACGGCGTCTTCCGCGTGCATGGCATGCAATTTCACATGCAGGGCGACGGCGATGACGGCGCCTGGACCATCGACTTCTTGCTGCGCGACGCGGGCCAACTCGAGGTCATCCCCTTCGACCTTCAGTGCTGTCGTCCCTAACCCAGCCGCCCCGAACCCAGTTGGGCGCAGGCCGATAAAATGCCGTTCTATGCACCTCAGAGAATCCTGATAAGCGGGCTATTGCTGCTCAGCATCGCCCTCTTATCGGGGTGCAAATCACGCGCCGAGGCGCCGACCGACGCCGCGTCGGCGTCGGTGTCGACGCAATTTAGCGCGCGTGAAATGCAACTTATCGCCGGCCTGACGCCGCTGGGGCCGCCGCCTGGCGACGAGACAAACGCCTACGTCGACGACCCGCGCGCGGCCCAACTGGGGCAATTTCTCTTCTTCGACACCCGCCTGTCGGCCAATCAGGAGGTCAGCTGCGCCACGTGTCATCAACCCTCCCACGGGTTCAGCGCGCCGACGCGCCTAGGCGACGGGCTGGGCAAGACGCCGCGGCACACGCCCAGTCTCCTGAACACCGCGTATCACCCCTGGTTTGACTGGGACGGGCGGGTCGACAGCATCTGGGCGCAGGCGTTTGGCCCACTGGAGAGCCCGGTCGAGATGGGGTTTTCGCGCACGCAACTGGCGCATCTGATGGCCGAGGACGCGGAGCTTCGACAGGCCTATGAGGCACTCTTCGGCGCGATGCCCGACCTGTCTGACTCCGCGCGATTCCCCGACGTCGCCCACCCCACCCCGGAGACCCCGGACGCCCCGGCCCATATCGCCTGGCAGAAGATGCAGCCCGAGGACCAGGACACCGTCAATCGCATCGCGAGCAACACCACCAAGGCCATCGCGGCCTATGTCACGCGCCTGGTCCAGGGGGACGCGCCCTTTGACCGCTTCGTCGCCCAGCTCAACGCGCAGGGCGAGTCCACCACAGACGAAGAAATCCTGAGCCCCGAGGCCCAACGCGGGCTGAAGCTCTTTGTCGGCAAGGCCGGCTGCATCCGCTGCCATGTGGGCCCAAATTTTAGCGATGATAGCTTCCACAACCTGGGACTAGGCCCGCGCGACTGGCTCGAGCCGGCCAATCCGGGGCGCTATAAGGGGGTGCAGCAGATCAAGCAAAATATCTTCAACTCCGCCGGGGTCTATAGCGATTCGCGCGACGGAAAGAAGTCCAAATGGCTCTATTATTTGCACCAGACCTCCGAGGACCACGGGCAATTTAAAACCCCGACGCTTCGCAATATCGCGCTCACCCCGCCCTATATGCACGGCGGCCATTTTGAGACGCTCAAGGAGGTCGTGCATTTTTACTCGCTGCTCAACGAGCAGGTTCAGATCGGGCATCGCGAAGATATGCTGATTCCGCTGGGGCTCACCGACGCCGAAGAAGACGATGTCGTGGCGTTCCTCAAATCCCTCACCGGCGAGCCGCTTGCGCCGGAGCTGATGCACCCCCCGGCCACGCCCGTGGCGACCTCGGCGGCGACAAACCCTCAGGATTAACGCCTGAAACGATGTCCGAGCGAGCCAAGGTGACTAGGTTTAGATTTAGGCTTCAGATTATGCGCGGCGAGGCCGCGCCCGACGTCTAATCAAGCGCATAGGCCTTCAACGTACGGACGGCAAAAACATGAATAGCATGGTGGGAGATTTACTCAATCGTAAGGGGCGCTTCGTCCACAGCATCGACCCCGGCGCGACGGTATTCGACGCGATCTCAAAGATGGTCGACCTGTCCATCGGGTCGCTGCTGGTGGTCGACAACACGCAAGCCCTCGCCGGCATCATCACCTCGACTGATTACCTCAAAAAAGTCGCGCTCCAGGGGCGCTCCTCGCGCACCAGCTTCGTCATCGAGATCATGAACCCGGATCTGGTGTTCATCAACGAGCGCTTCAGCATCCCGCGCTGCCTCTATTTAATGACCGAGCACCGCGTCCATTACCTGCCGGTGCTCGAGGACGGGGAACTCAGCGGCATCATCTCCATCGGCGACTGCGCCCGCGAGATCGCCTACGACCACGACGTGACCGTGCAATATTTCACCGACCTGATTGAGCGCCGCTACCCCGTTTAGCGCCGCGCATCACGCAGGATGTGAACGCCGCGTCAGTGGAATAATCGCGCTGCTTCTGATAGCACTTCGGGGCAAAGTTGGCGCCCGGTACTGCTCTGTTTGCGCCGACCTCACAGGCACGATCTCCGAGCGTCCGCGCGGGTCATCGGGCCTGCACCAAATTCGTAGCGTTCGCTCCCAGATGCGACTGAGAAGCTGTACATGTCAAACGAAGAATCTAGCATCGAAAATGCACGGGGAGGGAGCGTCGACGCCCAGGCGCCCGACGAGGTAGAGGCGACCCGCGACGCGGCGCAGGCCAGCGAGTCTATCGACTTGGCCGACCCGGAGCACACCTCCGGCGACACGCTGCCGCTGCCCAATGATATCGACGGCGCCCAGATCGCCGGGGCCTCCCAGGCGGCCGTTGCCACGGCGTTGGCCAGCGGCAGCGCGAACCTCGAAGGCGTCGTGCTCTCGGAGCGCTATCGGGTGGGCAAATGCCTGGGCGTGGGCGGCATGGGTACGGTCTGGCGCGCAGAGCACACCCTGATGAAAAAGACGGTCGCCATCAAGGTGCTCCACCACGACATCGTCGGGCGCGGCGAGGCCGTCGAGCGCTTTCGGCGCGAGGCCCAGGCCGCCGCGCATATCGACCACCCGAATGTGTGCGTGGCGACCGACTTTGGCGAGATGGAGCAGCGCGGCTTCTTCCTGGTCATGGAATACCTGGAGGGCCAAACCCTCGACGAAACGCTGGCCACCGTCGACCGCCTGCCGCCAGACCGTGCCATCCACATCATCGACCAGATCCTCTCCGCCCTGGAGCAAGCCCATCAATTCGGCGTGGTCCACCGCGACCTCAAGCCCGAAAACATCATGCTGGTCGAGCGCGATGGCGACCCCGATTTTGTCAAAATCATGGACTTCGGCATCGCCCGCGTTCCGATGGCCGAAGAGCAAGATGACGCCCGCCTGACCAGGGTTGGGCGGGTCTACGGCACCCCGATGTATATGTCGCCCGAGCAAGCCTCTGGCGAGACCGGCATTGAGTCGCGCTCCGACCTCTATACCGTCGGGGTCATGCTCTTTGAGATGCTCACCGGCACCCTGCCCTTTATCGACAAGAGCTCGGTCAAGCTGATGGCCATGCACCTCACGGAGCCCGCGCCGTCGCTCAGAAAACGCGCCCCCGAGGCCCGACTGCCTAAGAGCCTCGACCGGCTGGTGCTCCAATTGATGGCCAAAGACCCCGACGACCGCCCCGCCACGGCGGCCGAGGTTCGCGCGGAGTTGGCGCGCATCAAGCAGGGCGGCAACACCCAAACGTGGGTCAGCGTCACCCGCGACGCGGTCGCCGACAGCAGCGTCGCGCTTCGCCGCGCGGCGCGTCCCCTCAAACCGCACCTTCGCCGCGCGCGCGCCTGGGTCAAAGAAAACCCTCAGGCGAAAAAGGCCATCCTCGGCGCCCTGCTCGTCCTAATTATTTGCGTCCCGCTAGGCGCGGTCTTCATCTTCTCCGATAGCGCCGCCGACAATGCCTCGGCGCAATCCATGGAGGAGCAAGAGAACGCCCTGGCCAGCGAGCGCCGCGAATATATCGAGCAAATCGAGGCATCCGCGCTCATCAACGCCCTGGCGATGGGCGACGCCCAGGGCGCGCTGCAGAAGATCAACGCGCTGATAAGCGAGCACGGCGACAATCCGCACCTGCACTTCTTGAGCGCCCGCGCGCATATCATGGACGAGACCCCGCAGGAGGCCCTCGCCGCGTACCAGAAGGCCATCGCCGCCGAGCCGCGCTACGGCAGCGTCAAGCGCGTGCGCGACGACATCCTCGACCAATTCCGCGGCGGCGACGACGCCCTGCAGGAGCTCGCCGCAGACATCCTCATCAACGCGCTGCCGCGCGCCGAAACCAACGCGGCGCTCAGCGAGATGGCGCGCATGGGCAAGGGGGCGTCGCTGCGCCGGCGCGCCAAGAGCGCGCTCGAGCAGAACGGGCGCCTGGCGGAGCTGGAGCCGTGGAACCGCGCCTCCATCGAGCTTCGCTTCGCCAACGGGTGCACCGAGCACCGCGACGCCATCGAGAAAATCGTGGCAGCCAATGACCCCCGCGGCCTTGAAATTATCTATTATTACGACGACCGGCCCCGCAGGGGTTGCGGGACGTTTAAGCGCGACGATTGCTACGGCTGCATACGAGCGGACCTGGAGAAGGCCATCATGACGTTGCCGCCGGCGGAGTTGCTGCCGGCTGGGGACTCAGCCGAAGACGCGTCCTCGCCGGACAGCGCCCCCTGAGTCACTCCGCCTCGCCGCCGGTCGGCAGGGAGAGTTGCTCGGGTTCCTGATACTCGGGATGCGGGTTCTCCGGGTCGATATACCAGGGATACCCATGCTCCGCGCTATGCTCCAATTCAGCAATAAGCTGCGCGCCGAGCAGCAAAATCACCGCTCCAATCTCCAAACTTAATAGCACCACGATCACGGTCGCCAGCGACCCGTAGATCACGTTCACCAGCGAGATGGACGCGAAATACCAGAAGAGTATCCGCCGGACAATCTCCCACAAAATCGCCGCGCACACCCCGCCAATCACCGCCCGCTTCACGTTGGTATTGATGACCGGCAGGACCTTGTAGATCGAGGTAAACAGCGCGGCCATCCCCACAAAACCCGAGACATATAAGAGGATGCCGGGGAGGCTCTCCAGCGAGAAGTCATAGCCCAAAAAGATATAGCGGGTGCTGCTGACCGACTCCAGAATCGCGGTCAACGTGGTCAGCACCACGATGCCCAGCCCAATCACCACCATATAGACATAGGGGATAAGCGCCGACATCCAAAAGCTGCGCGACTCCACGTGGTCGGGCACATGGAAGATATTAGCGATCGCGACTTCCAACATGCGAAACGCAATCGAGCTAAAGAAGAGCAGCACCAAAATGCCCACGCCGCCGATGACCGAACGGTTGGCCAGCAGCGTGGCAATCGCGGCGGTTATCTGGTCGGCCTGACTTGGCATGATCAGGAAGAGCTCCGCCGAAATCGTGGCGAGCAAGAGGTCTTGCTCGACGAAATACGACAGGGCCATCACCAGGACCGAGATGAGGGGGATGACCGACAGGAGGCTATTATAGGCGAGACTTCCGGCGAGCAGGACGCCCTGGTTGTCCATAAATGCGGCGACCACGCGCCAAATAAAACGCCAGAGGCGCCCAGCAGTAACCTTCGCTCTGGAACGCCATGTGGTCACAAGCAAACCCTATCATCGGTAATGCAACTGGGGAGAAATCGTGCCGGGCAACGCAAAGCCCGCTGCGGCCAGTATAAAGCAATCGGCGCGGGGCTGTCCTGTCCTAAGTTATCGGCGCGGTAATTTGCAAGGTCAACATAAGCGCGGCCCGCCCCGATACATGCCGCCCAAAGACACAAAAAGCCGCAAAGCGCGCCGAATCATATTCGGCATCACTTCGCGGCTTCGTGTCGACTGCGGGCAAACTCGGCGCGACAAAACAGGCCGGCGCTCGACGGGTCAGGCGGGCTCGATCACAGCCGTGATCTGCCAGCCCTGACTCTCCGGCGCGCTCACGACCTTGATGTCGCGGTCAATCTGCTCGCGCAATTGCTCGATGATCTCCTCAAGATGCTCCACCCAATGGTTGCTGAACTGACGCTCGCGACCACGCATCTGCATCACGAATTTGACTTGATTTCCTTTCTGCAGAAATTTCGCCGCGCGATTGAGCTTGGTTTCGAGGTCGTGGGTGTCGGTCTTGGGCCGCATCCGCAGGGTCTTCAAGGAGACGTTATCGGTCGCCTTTTTCTGTTTTTTGGACAATTGGTATTTGAATTTACCGTAGTCCATGATTTTGCACACGGGCGGCTGCGCCTTGGGGGCCACTTCCACGAGGTCCAGGTCCAGCGCTTCGGCTTTCTCGCGCGCATCCTCGACGCTCAAAATGCCCAATTGCTCGCCATCCGGATCGATGAGGCGGACTTCTCTGGCACGGATCGAGTTATTGACTCGAAACGAATCACTGCCGCCACCCTTAGAACTTCTGCTATTTCTCCTTACGATGGTCCTTCACCTTTTGCTTGGGTCTGAGCTGAAGCGGGCGACACTGCCAATTAGTTAACGCCGAGCGCAGACGAGTTCAACCGGGCTTCTACGATTGCTCCCGGATTTTGGTGTACACTAAAATAGCCGCTAAAAAGCGAATTGACAATTCCCGCTCGGATTTTTGTAAGAAATCATCCGAGCGGGCCGTCTTGTCGCCCTTAATGGGCGATATTGCAACCCCCAAACTAGCCCTGAGGCGCGCAGAAGCCCGATCCGCTGGCGCTGTCTTTGAGCGAGCACTCAATCACCTCACTGTCGGGGTCGACCGTGGCGACGATGTCGAAATCGATCTCGGTGAAACTCGGCGGCACGCGCCACTCAAACGTCAGGGTCTCGCTGGCCTCAGGGGCGAGCGGCTGGGTGGTGCGCACCTCGCCCAAATCCACGCTGCCGTCGGCCGACACCGCGACCAACCCAACCGGCACATTCGCCGCAATCGTATCTTCAACGTTATTGGTGAGCGTCACGCTCACGCTCAGCCCGAACGTCAGGCCGCAGGCCGAATCATCGACATCGACCTCGGAGACCACCAACCCGGGCTGGGTGGTCGCCAGGGTCGAGGCATCGACGCTCAACGCGTTATTGTCCTCGTTGCACTCATTGGTCTGCTCATCCGGGTCGATAATGGCCAGCAGGTTAAACCCGTCCTCCCACCATCCCTCGGGGACGCTCCAGGAGACCGTCAAGACCTCGAATTGCCCCGGCAAGAGGCGCTGGGTGGTCCAAAGCGTTCGGATCTCGACCACGTTGCCCTCATGCTCCACCGCCACGCGCACCGGCACGCCCGGGGACTGCCCCAGGGCGCCTTGATTGGCGACCTTAATCTGCAGGTCGAGCTCGCTCGCCCCGACGCAGGCCTGGCCGAGCGCGATCTCCTCGACCGTCAGGTCCGGCGCGTCAAAGAGACCGCCGGGTTGAACCTGCTGGCGATAATTATTCAGCCGGTCGTTGCTCCAATTGGGCTCGGGCTGCGCCGGAATCTGGCCGTCTTCGGTGACGTTGGTGACCGAATAACCGTGCTGATTCCAGATGCGCCGGGTGCGCACCCAGTTGTCGTCGACGTCGGCCCACACCTTGATCGACGGGATGCTGTTGGAGGGCACGACGATCTCTGAGTTTCCGTCGTTGTCGATATCGGCGATGATCGGCATCTCGATACGCGTGTTGCTGCGGTGCGTGGCGTCCTCAAAGAGAAGCGCGCCGTCGGCGCCCGCGCGGATGCGGAAGGTCGTCTCGTCGGCGTAGACCATCTCGGCCTTGCCGTCGCCCTCGAAGTCAAACAGGCTCGACGCGGTCGCGCGGCTCGAGCAATCCTTATTGGCCTTCGCCCACAGCACGCTCGGGAAGTTCGGGTCGCAATTGTCGGCGACCCCGTTGGGGTTGAGCGCCGGGTCGCAGTCCATATCCATGACCGCGTAATAATCCGCGCCGGCCGTGCCGATCTCGGGGCGCCCGTCGCCGTCAAAATCCGCGATGGTGGGCGGTCCCGACTCGTTTCGGGCGCAACTTCCCTGGGGCACCTTCGCCTTCCACAGCAGCTCGCCGGTGTGCTCAAGGATGAAGACCTCGCCCTGGCGAATGATGACGATCTCGCCCTCGGGGTCGTCGTCGAAATTCGCGATGGCCGAGAACCCGTCGCAGGGCAGCGGGCCCTGGCAGCCCGACCCCGAGCTCGTGTACTCGAAGGTCCACAGCACCGTGCCGTCGTGGGCATACAGCGTGTTGCCGGCGATGACCTCCTGCTTGCCGTCGAGGTTCACATCCCCCACGGCCGAGGACGGCCCCAAAAAGGCGTTATTGCCGATGCCGCGACGAATCGAGTCATCGACGCCCTCGGCCGCCGGGGTCACGTTGCCATCCCACAGAAGGTCACCGGTCTGCCCGTTGATCGCCACGTTGCCGACCACGACCTCCGGGTTTCCGTCCCCGTCCAGGTCCGCCAGGCTGATGATCGCCCCGCCGCGCGAGTGCACATTCCAGGTCGGATATTCTGTATTTCGCCACATCACCTCCCAATCGGAGCCGTCGTCGGTCACCCGCTTGAGCGCCACGACGCCTTGGGGATTCTGCACGTTATTATTGCCCAGCGCGCCGTTATATCCGATCGCGACGATCTCGGGGACGCCGTCGCCGTCGAGGTCGCCGATGGCCAACGAGCCGTCGTGGATCATCTGGACGTGGTTGATCGAGGCGATCTCTTGCATCGAGCCGTCGGGGTTGCACTGGCCGCTGACGATGCGCAGGGTACCGGGCTTATTGCAGCAGCCGCCGTCGTTGGACAAAAACACCAGGTCCGGCGTGTCGTCGGTATTGGTGAGCCCGTCGCCATTGTCGTCGGTCAGGTTGGCCACCACCGGCGCCATGACCACGCGGTCGCGCCCCGGGTTCACGGTCAGCGTCCCGGAGGGCCAACTGCAGGCAATTTCGGGGCTGAATTCGCCCACCGGCGGGATAAACTCGCAGACGTTCACCGAGCTACGCGGCACGCATTGCCCCAGGGTCGGCTCGCAGATTTCGTCGAGGTTACACTCCTCGGTGAGCTCACACGCCTCGCCGGGCATCACGCACGCGCCGCCCAGGCAGACATCCCCGCCCTCGCAGCACAGCCCCAACGAGTCGCCGCATCGCGTGCCCGCACACGGCGCCATACACTGGTCCAGAACGCACTCATCACCCGCCGCGCAGCACTCATCGCCGCAGACCAACCCGCCGCAGGTCGTGGCATCATCGCCCGCTCCGTCCACGCCCGCGCCGTCGGCCTGCGTGGTGTCCGAGCCCGTCGCATCCAGGTCGTTCGTGTCGGAGGTCAACACGTCGTCCCCAATGACATCCCTGGGACCGCCATTATTGATATCACCGCCGCTGCCCGCGTCGTCACAGCTGCCGCAATTGACGACGCTCATCGCGAGCACCAGCAATAAAACGACACGGAGCGGCGCTCTAAAACGTGCCAGAAAACGAACCGATATATTCATGATAGACTTCGGGATTGGAGTCGGGGCTGAATTCATTCAACCGAAAAACCACTAAAGAATTACATTAATACCCTAGTGGATTTCGCCTGGTATTAACAACAAAAAACACAGAAAAGCCCCCTCGGCGAGCGCCGAGGGGGCTGACGGTTGCGAGATAATGGGTCGCGATTCAGGCCGCGAGCTTATCTTCTGGCCTCATAGATATGCGGGTTAAGCATACGGTTAAGGTCCGGGCTCTCGGTGCAGACCAGCGAGGCGTCCTCCTTGAGGTTGCAGAACCGCATTCGGGACTCGACGGCCAGCGGCGCGTTGTCGTCGCTTATTGTCATCATCTCCGAGGTGGTCGTCTGGGTATAGCCGATATAGAGCGTCATATCGGTATAGCCGTTGGCTCCAGCAGGGGCCGCGGCGATTGCGACCGGCTGCGCGGCGACCGGTTGCTCACCGCCCTGGCCCTCCGCGTCGTCAACCGGCGCGGCCTCGGGCTGAGGCGCGGACTGTTGTGCGCGCTGAGCGCCCGAGGCGCCCGTCTGCTGCGCGCCCCAATGGGTCGCGGTGATGACGCGCGTGTTGGTCACCGAACAACCGACCAACATCGAGGCCATCAGCACTACCAGCGCGGCCCCGGCCAAGGTCCGCGCGCAGGTCGACACACCAGGGTTTCGCGTTGTCTTTGTCTGAGTTTTCATAGCAAATTCTCCGTCTCTCTCTCGACCAGAATCGTGCTCTCTTTACAGGTCGTGACCCGTCCGTCTTCGCCGTAATCGCAGACCTGGAGCGAATACTCCTCGGTCACCGGGTTGCGGATATGGCGCACGCTGCGCCCCTGCACAAATTCTTGCTTGAACATCACCTTGCGCGTCGGCACACAGCCGGTGGCGACCGACGCCAGCACGCCAAGCGCCAGCATCGATGCCAGCGATTTCAATATAACTTTCATCTCAAGCTCCTAAACGTATTGGAAGACATCGATCGTTATTGGGCTACCGTTCCGTACCCAAAACAGGCGAGGTCCTCATCGGCCAAGGTCTCGGGGAAATTGCCGAAGGTGTCCGGATTATAGCAGGTCTTGTGGCAGTCCAAGCCCGCCTGGGTTCGCTGGCACTCCCAATAATTATGCCGGGACTCATTATACAGCCCGCCCAACATATGCTTGGTGGTATGGGTTTGCATCAGCGTCGACTGGCCGGCCGGATGGTCTTCGATATGCAGGACGCGGTAGCTCGTGGAGCATGCGGCCGACAACGCCATCAAACACACCAATAGAAGTGCCGATAGAATCATGCGCGTATTCTTCATGGGATGACTCCTCATTCTTCGTCATTGAAGTGAATATTGACGTTCTGGCAGTTCTGAAGCGCGCCGTCCGCCGCGCGGTCGCATTCAATCAGGCCGCGGCGGGTTTGCTCGCCGATGGGCTGGCTATAGAGCAATTTGACCGTGTCTTTCGACGAGGTGATCTGCTCAACATAGCGCGGCCCGGGCTGCGGGGTGACGCAACCGAGCAAAAGAAAACTGGCCGCGCACGCCAGCAGCAACGCTTTCGTGCCGCGTTTTCCGAGTGTTCTGGGCAACATAATACCCTCTAATACAACAACAGGTAGACATCAGAGACCCGGGCCCGGCGGTTGTTGGCACCCGACGCGGGTCGCCCCTTCCCAATGATGGGGATAATTATGCCCCAGCAATAGCCCGACAGCCCGGCGGACGCAAGCCCTTCGGGCATTGGGGCTTTCTGCGGCGCCCCCGAAAGCAAGCCCCGGATTGACGGTCTCAAAAATCGCGTGCTAGTGCTCTCGCTTGCAAAGATCGGCTTGACCCAGAGACTGAGGCGCAACCCTGGAATTTGCGCCCGAATCGATAGATTACCGAACCATTCATTTCATTTAGGAGCAACGCCATGTCCGACAATAACGCTGATATCAAACACACCGAGATCAAAAAGATTGGCATCATCGGCGCCGGCCAGATGGGCCACGGCATCGCCCAGGTCGCCGCGGTGAGCGGGTACGACGTGATCCTGTCGGATATCTCCGAGGAGGCGCTGAAAAAAGGCGTCGCCGGCATCGAGAAGAGCCTGGGGAAATTCGTCAAAAAAGAGCGCATGACCCCCGAGGACCGCGACGCCGCCCTGGCCCGCATCCGCACCACCACCAGCCTCAAAGAGGCCGCCCAGTCCGACCTGATCATCGAAGCCGCCACCGAGAACGAAGAACTTAAATTCAAGATCTTCCGCGACATCGACGCCCACGCCCCGGCCCACGCGATCCTTGCGACCAACACCTCGAGCATCTCGATCACGCGCATCGCCGCGCAGACCGAGCGCCCCGAGAAGGTCATCGGCATGCACTTTATGAACCCGGTGCCGATCATGAAATTGGTCGAGGTCATCCGCGGCCTGGCCACCGACGACGCCTCTTATAACGCCGTCGTCCAGGCCGCCGAGAAGATGGGCAAGACCACCGTCGAAGCCCAGGATTACCCCGGCTTTATCGCCAACCGCATCCTGATGCCGATGATCAACGAGGCGGTCTACGTGCTGATGGAAGGCGTGGGCAGCGTCGAGGATATCGACACCACGATGAAGCTTGGCACCAACCAGCCCATGGGTCCGCTGACCCTGGCCGACTTCATCGGCCTGGACACCTGCCTGGCCATCATGAACGTCTTGCACGAGGGCCTGGGCGACTCCAAATACCGCCCCTGCCCGCTGCTGGTTAAGTACGTCGACGCCGGATGGCTGGGCCGCAAAACCGGGCGCGGATTCTACCAATATTGATCCCGCGCCTGTGCGCGTCAGCCCACCGCGGGCTCCCCTGCCGGGGCCCGCGAGCACTCAACTTCTTTCACGCTTTGAGGAGCGATTATGTCTGAGAAACCCCAGTCCGATTCGAACGATACAGCCAAGATGATGACCTTCAAATCGATGCTGCTCGAAGAGCGCACAGACCAGATCGCCGTGCTCACGGTGAACCGCCCCGACCAGCTCAACGCCATCAACCGCCAGGTCATCGACGACCTGAGCGAGGTGGTCGACAAGCTCAAAGACCGCGACGATATCCGCGCGCTCGTGCTCACCGGCGCGGGCCGCGCGTTTGTCGCCGGCGCCGACATCAAAGAGATGACCGAGTTCGGCGTCGAGGTCGCCACCGCGTTCTCCCAGAAGGGCCACGACGCCATGGGCGCGCTGGCCACCCTCCCCTTCCCGGTGATCGCCGCGGTCAACGGCTTCGCGCTGGGCGGCGGGCTGGAATTAGCGATGGCGTGTGACTTCATCTACGCGTCGAGCAAAGCCCGGCTGGGCCTGCCCGAGGTCACTCTGGGCGTGATCCCGGGGTTCGGCGGCACCCAGCGCCTGGGGCGGATCGTGGGCTTTAATACCGCGCGCGAATTGCTCTTCACCGGCCGGGTCATCAAGGCCGACGAGGCGCTCAAAATCGGTCTGGCCGCCGACGTCTTCGAGGCCGACGAGTTCATGGAAAAAGTCTTTGAGCGGGTCGCCAAAATCGCCGCCAACGGCGCGCTCGCCGTGCGCAGCGCGCGCCAGGTCATGCGCCTTGGCGCCGAGACGACCCTCGAGGAGGGCAACGCTTTGGAGGTCAAGGCCTTCGGCGAGCTCTTTGGCACCGCCGACCGCAAAGAGGGCATGGAGGCGTTCGTCGCCAAGCGCGCCCCCAACTTCATCGGCGAATAATTCGCTTATTTTACACGTTTTTTACACCCATTTCCCTGAAGGCGCCCCATGAATTTCGAACTCAACGAGACCCAAAAACTCGTGCGCGACACCGCCCGCCGGTTCGCGGACACCGAACTTCGCCCGCACGCCGCCGAGCGCGACCGGACCGAGGAATTCCCGGCCGACGCGCTCAAAAAAATGGCCGAACTCGGCCTGATGGGTGTGAATATAGCGGCGGATTACGGCGGCTCCGAGGCGGGCGTGGTCGCCTATAGCCTGGCCATCACCGAGATCGCGCGCGCCGACGCCGCCGTGGCCGTCACCATGGCGGTCACCAATATGGTGGGCGAGGTGATTGAGAAGTTCGGCAGCGCCGCGCAAAAGGAGCAATTTATCCCGCGCCTGACCTCCGGCGCCGCCCAGGCCGGCGCGTTTTGCTTAAGCGAGGCCGGCGCCGGCTCCGACCCCGCCGGCATGCGCACCCGCGCCACCAGGGTCGACGGCGGCTGGGTCCTCAACGGCTCCAAGGCCTGGATCACCTCGGGCGAATTCGCCGGCGCCTATATCGTGTGGGCGCGCACCGAGATGCCCGAGGGCGACGAGAAGCTGTCGGCGTTTCTACTCGACCCGGCCGCCCACGACGGCATCACCTGCGGCAAGCCCGAGGAGAAAATGGGCCAGCGCGGCTCGAACACCGTGTCCATCACCTTCGAGGACGTGCGCATCGGCGAAGACGCGCTGCTGGGGAATCTTGGCGACGGCTTCAAGATCGCCATGGTCGCCCTGGACGGCGGGCGCATCGGCATCGGCAGCCTGGCCCTGGGGCTCGGCACCGAGGCGCTGAGCCTGGCCATCGACTATTCCAAGGAGCGCGAGCAATTCGGCCAGGCCATCGGGCGCTTCCAGGGCATCCAATTCAAGCTGGCCGACATGGCCACCGAGCTCGACGCGGCGCGCCTGCTGTGCCTGCGGGCGGCGTGGATGAAGAATGAAGCCGCCAAAAAAGGCGGGCGTTTCTCGCGCCAGGCCTCGATGGCCAAATTATTCTCGACCGAGGCCGCCTGGCGCGCCTGCGACGAGTCGCTCCAGGTCTTTGGCGGCTACGGCTATACCAAAGAATACGCGGTCGAGCGCCTGCTGCGCGACGTGCGCGTCACCCGAATCTACGAAGGCACCAACGAGATCCAGCGCGTGGTCATCGCGCGCGACTTGAGCCGAAACGGCCTTTAATCCGACAAACCTAGCTGCGCTAAACCGAACCCGAGACTCCCTATGAGCACCACCAACACGCCCCAACCGACCTACCGCGTCCTCATCGGCAAGCCCGGCCTGGACGGCCACGACCGCGGCGCCAAGGTCATCGCCCGCGCGCTGCGCGACGCCGGTTTTGAGGTCATCTACAGCGGCCTTCACCAGACCCCCGAGATGCTCGTGGCCACCGCCCTGCAGGAAGACGTCGACGCCGTCGGCCTGTCGATCCTGTCGGGCGCCCACAACAGCCTGATGCCCAAGCTCATCAACCTGCTGGCCGAGAAGGACGCCGCCGACATCATCGTGTTTGGCGGCGGCATCATCCCTGACGAGGATATCGAGCCGCTCATCGACAAGGGCGTGCGCAAGATCTTCACCCCCGGCACGTCGACCGTCGAGGTCGTCGACTACCTGCGCAAAGCCTGCGCCGAGCGCCACGCCGCCCTGAACTCCTGAGCTCCCTTAAAGCCCCCGGGCCTCGCCATGACTGACACCCTCACCGCGCGTATCCTGGCCGGCGACGTGCGCGCCGCCGGCCGCTTGATGCGCCAGGTCGACGACCAACACCCCGGCGCCCGCGCCGCGCTCGACGCCCTCTTTGCCCACACCGGCGGCGCCTATATCGTCGGCTTCACGGGCAACCCCGGCTCCGGAAAGTCGACGCTGGTCAACGCGTTCATCCGCACCTGCCGCCAAAAAGGGCTGCGCGTGGGCGTGGTCGCCATCGACCCGACCAGCCCGTATTCGGGCGGCGCTATCTTAGGCGACCGCATCCGCATGCAGGAGCACGCCCTCGACGAGGGCGTCTTCATCCGCTCGGTGGCCACCCGCGGAAACCTGGGCGGCCTGTCGCGCTCGACCCCCGCGCTGGTCCAGGTCCTCGACGCCATGGGCTTTGACGTCATCATTATCGAGACCGTCGGCGTGGGCCAGGACGAGGTCGACATCGCGCGCGTCGCCGACACCAACCTGGTGGTCGCCGTCCCCGGCATGGGCGACGATATCCAGGCGACCAAGGCCGGCATCATGGAGATCGCCGACATCTTCGTGATCAACAAGTCCGACCACCCCGGCGCCGACCGCCTGCGCCGCGAGCTCAAGACCATGATGAGCCTGGTCGAGAACCCGCCCGAGGACGCCTGGACCCCGCCGGTGGTGCACACCATCGCGACCGAGCACGACGGGCTGGACAAATTATTCGAGAAAATCGAAGAGCACCGCGCCTGGCTCGACGCCCAGGGCCAGGAGGGCGCGCGCGCCCGGCGCCGCATCGAGCACCTCATCCGGCTTATCGTGCAGGGCGAGCTGGACGCGCGCCTGGCGCGCGCGATGGGGTCGCAGGCGTGGAAGCAGGAGATGGACGCGCTCACCGAGCGCCAGGACACCCCCTGGCGCGCCGCCGAGTTGTTGATCGCGATGCTGGGTGGCGAGGCGTAAGCTCTTAGTTTTGGCACTCAGATCGCAAAATACACGCTGTAGGTCGGTTTTTTGGCCTCCAGCGCGCAAACTACCGTCTGTAGCAAGCCTCCCAAAGAGCTTCGCCGCCAAACTACAACCTGTAGGTCGGCTCTTTTCCCCTCGAGCGCGCTCAGTCATCCAATTTCAGGTCATAGATCTCACGCACCATATCGAGGGTCTCCTGGAACGGAATCTCCTGGTCGTGAATCAGCCCGCTGGCCAGGTCGTAGACCCAGCCGTGGACCGTGGGGAGCTGGCGGCGCAGGTAATTTCGCTGCACCACCGCGGTCTTAATGATATTGACGCATTGCTCGCGCACGTTGAGCTCGACCAGGCGGCGGTAGCGCGCGTCCTCGTCGGCGATGGCGTTGAGCTCCTCTTTGTGCAGGCGGTAGACGTCGCGAATCTCGCGCAGCCAGCCGTTGAGCACGCCGAGGTCGCGCGGCTGCATCGCCGCCTTGATGCCCCCGCACCCGTAATGCCCGCAGACCACGACGTGGTCGACCTTCAGAATATCGACGGCATAATAGAGCACGCTGACGAAATTCGAGTCGGTATTGACCACCAGGTTGGCGATATTTCGGTGCACAAAAACTTCGCCGGGCTCCACCCCCATGATGGTGCTGGCGGGCACGCGACTGTCGGCGCAGCCCACGAAGAGGAATTCGGGGTGCTGCTCGGCGGCCAGTTTTTGGAAAAACGTCGGGTCTTCGGCGTTTCGTTGCGCGACCCATTTGCGATTATTTTCGAGGATGCGACGGTAATTCGAGTCGGTCATGGGAGTTCTCCAGCAGACTACCGCGGCGAGGGCGCCTGAGTTTGAATTTTAAGTGATTCAGCGGTGAACGAAGCGCAGCATTTTTACGCACTCCGCGCTCCAGCGCAACACACCAACTCAGGCCCCCAGGCCCGGTCCCCTGGGCCGACGATTTAGGCGCGCGGCGTCGACTCTCGGCGCGAAGACGAGACCGAGAATTGGTCGATCGCGTTCACCTTGCGCACGCCCTCGATGGTATAGAACGCGTTGGGCTGATGCTCGTTGACGCCCGCGATGAGGCGGTCGAGGTCCTGGCGGCGCACCACGAGGAAGACCACGTTGACCCGGCCCCGTCGCCCCATGCCGTCGATGAGGGAGTAGCGGAAGTTATTCTCGTGCAAGAAGTGGAGCAGCTCGTCGTTAATCTCGCGGATAATCAGACGCAAAACGACCTTTCCTACCGCCAGCTTCTCCTCGATATACATCCCGGCAAACGTCCCCGTCGCGAAGCCCGAGGCGTAGGCGAAATAGGACAACGGGTTATTCACGTCGGTGATGATCTGGCCGATGGCGAGCAGCCAGATAAACGCCTCGAAGAACCCCAAAATGGGCGCGATCCGCCGCTCGCCGTTCATCACAAATAGAATCTTGATGGTCGACAGGGTGACGTCGCACACGCGGGCCAAGAAGATAAAAAGCGGCAGCACCACATAGCTGAAGATCTCAGGCGTGATGCCGAATGTCGTGTACAAGAACTCGTTCATTTCGATAAACCGGTAGGGCAGTAAGCAAAGATTGCTCTGTAAAGACGCTGGCGCGGCCAGCTCCGGGTTCGCATACGCAACGATGCGCGCGGCGTATTATTCCAGCGCGAAAAACGAAAAGCTCGGGGGCCGCCTGAGCACCCGAAACACGGCGCCCGCCGCGCCGCCTATCTCAGGCTTTTCGCCCGAGCGCAACCCCCCGAGTTCCATCTGATGATTTTTTCGCGCCCGACCCAATCACCGGCTCCTGCCGCCTCCGACCGACTCGCCGCGCGAACACTAACCGGCGGCGACACGAGCAGGCGCCCAAATTGCGCAGCCCCCCTCACCGTGCTAGCATGCGATATACCTCCTAGAAGTTAGCAGTTGGGAACCTCCCGCCCGCAGCGCAACGCGGCGTCGCGCCACTTTGCCGATTTTCTGCGCGCATTTAGACCAGCCACAACGACTCATTGAGAGGGAGAAGATGAAAGAACGAACGCAAGCAAACGCGATTTTAACCGCCATAATGCTCGTCCTAAGCGCGCTGTGCATCAGCGTGGCCGCGCCGGCCTACGCCGGCGAGCACGAATTCTCGGGCGTGTACGAAGGCGGCGGAGGCATCCTAAAATTGGCCCGCGGCGAGGAGGCCCACACCTACGTGGGGAGTGTGCGCGTTCAGGATAAGACGACCCTCGCGGTGCGGGGGCTGGCCGCGGACGTGTGGTTGGTGGGCACCTTCGGCGACGCCCCCAAAACCGTCGATTTCCGCGCGAAGCTCACCGGCGACACGCTCCGACTGGAAGCCATGGGCAAGACCCTCGCGATGAAGCGTCGCGCCGAGAAAACGCAGGAGCCTGGCTACACCAAACGCCCCTCGGCCAAAGTCCTCAACGCGACCTTCGAGTTCCTACAATTTCAAACCGGCCTGCTCTACGATCAGCCTGGCTTCAAAATGCAGGCCAAACACGAACAAGCCTTCAAGCTCAAGATCACCAAACTCTGGGCCAGCCTCTCCGCCGCCCAGCAGCGCAAGATGAGCAATATGCCCACCGCCTGGAGCAAGCTCAACGGGCAATGGAACGCCCTGGACGACACCCAAAAACAGGCATTTACCAAGAGCTACCAAAAGAAGTGGATGGACGAGATCACGCTCAAGTCCAGGAAGGCGACGGATTCAGCGACACGCGAGAAATACCAAAAGCAACTCGTCGATTATCTGGTGATGCGAAAAAAGATTGCTCAGGCAAAGGATAGCCAGGCGCGAGCGGCCCGGCAGGCGAAACGCTCCAAGAAGCGCGCGAACAAATCGCATAAATTCGACCCGAACGCCGGCCTGCGGATGCAAACCGAGATGATGCAAATGGATATGCTCAACCAGAGCTATCGAAACCTGCAGATAGCGCGCTCCTGGGACTAAGGTGCGCCCGCGCCGCGCGCCTTCTTCAGTCCGCCGGGGGCGCGTCGGATAGGAGCGACTCGATGAGCGGACCGAGTCGCTCCAGGCCGACGGGTTTGGTCAGATGCGCGAAGAACCCCGCCCGGCGCGAGCGCTCTCGGTCGGCCTTTTGCCCGTAGCCGCTAATAGCGACGATCGGCAACTCCGAGAGCCCCGGGCAGGCGTGGAGATGCTGGGCGAGCTCATACCCACTCATCCGGGGCAAGCCGATGTCGAGCAGCGCCAGGTCCGGCGTCCAATGCTCTACCTGGGCCAGCGCCTCCTCCCCATCATGGGCAACCTGCACCTGATGCCCTTCGAGCTCCAACCACAACCCCAGCGCGGCGGCCGCATCGACATTGTCGTCGACCACGAGAATACGATACCCCCGCGATTTGCGCTGACCCATCTCTTCGAGCCGCCCGCCGGGCGCCTCCGGCTCAGCGTCGTCTCCCGACAAGGTCAGCGCCGGAAGCCGCACGATGAACTCACTCCCCCTGATCACGCCCGGGGCTCATCGCTTCAACCGTGCCCCCGTGCAGCGTGACCAAATTCTGCACAATCGCCAACCCCAACCCCAACCCGCCTTCATCGCGCTCCAGCGACTGCCCCTCTTGCATAAATAAGTCGAATATCTTTGGCATCATCTCCGGGCTGATGCCGATGCCGTTATCCTTTACCCTCACCACCACGCAATCCCCCTCGCGCTCTGCTCGCACGGTTATCCTACCAGCAGCCGGCGTATATTTCGCGGCGTTCGTGAGCAAATTCGACACAATTTGAGCCAACCGCGCCGGGTCCCCATCGACCCACAGCGGCTCATCAGCGATGTCGGTGCCGCAATCATGGCGAAGGGCTGCCATCAGCGGGGCGCTCATCTCAATCGCCTGAGACACGACATCGCGCATATCCACCCGGGTGCGGTTTAACTCGACCTTGCCGCGGGTGATGCGCGATATATCCAGCAGGTCATCGATGAGCGTGACCATATGCGCGGCCCGTAGCGCACCACCGTCACGAATCGCGTGGGGCTCACCCCTGCCCAACCCGGCGAGGCGAATTTCGCCCGGCCGGCCCCGACGGGCGAAACCCCTTTGGAGGTGATGGGCACCTTGGCCCGCTCCATTTGCCCGTTCGGTCGCTGCCCTCTGCGGTGGCGCGTCGTCCATCCCCAGTCCGCCTTAAACCGGTTGCGCAGCGCATCGATCTCACAGGATGCCCCACACGGATCACCCTCGCCGATTTCCTGCCAACCAATAAACTTCGGGCCAGACCTCGGCCCGATATTATCTCCGATGCGATTGAAAACCCCCTGCACAAACGGTTTTCCCGAATAGGTTCGACCGATATTGGCGGTCATATAAGTCATCTCGGCCATATAGGCGGTGGGGGGACCGGTGGGCGTCGGGTCGGGATCTGGGTCGGGATCTGGGTCGGGATCTGGATCGGGGTCGGGGTCTGGATCTGGATCTGGATCTGGATCCGGATCGGGTGTCACGGTATCCGTCGACGAGGCGTCGGGATCAGCAGGCGTGACGTCTTCGGGTGTTGAAAACGCATCCGCGTCCGTTTCATCGGCTGGCTCGATATCGACCGCGAATGCATCTTCCGAGGGCGTTATATCGTCGGGCGCCCCAATAGCGTCCTGCTCGACACTCCAAGCGTCGGCGTCGGTTCCCGAATCATAAAGATTTGAGCGCAACGACGACTCACATCCAGTTGAAAACACCAACGTAAAGGCCATCCAAATAAGGAGCCGTTCAACATTTTGGAATCGATTCATGAAAAGCACCACGGTGGAGTTTGATTGCGGCGAGGACGCATATTAGTGATGCATCAAACTACCAGTCCGGTTTCCGCGCGTCCACAATTGGCGGCCATTCACGCGGGCAACTTGTTTGCTACCATGGTGTTGAGGTATCTAAATGCACGCAGAGTAGCTCCAAAATTGATTCGCAATATTTCCCGAGAAGACGTATGAAATCCCCAGCCCGAATTGCCCTCATCCTCGCCCTATTAACTGGCGCCGTCGCCTGCAACCACACCGTCTCCCGCGCGCTCAGTCGCGATCATATCGGCACGAAATACGCGCGCCTGCAGAATTATTTTGCGGCCGCCGATCGCGTCGAAGAAGTGCCAGGTGATATCCGCCACGACGCCGTCATCGACGAAGCAATCCTCGCGAGCGTGGGTGACGGCGAGTCCTGCGCGCAGATTACCCTGCGCACCGCGCGCATCTATGACGAGCCGATCTCACAGCAGCAACCCAGTTGCATCATCGACGGTCAGTCCGTCGACGCGGTCGCCGACGAAGAGGTTGTCAGCGTCTACGATTATACCTATGCCGGACGGGTCGAAACCGTCGCCGTCAGCGCCGTCGCCGCGGACACTTTTATGGGACTCTCGCTCACCGAGCCCGGCGAGAAAATTTTTCGCGTCGTCGAGCGCCAGGCGACGGTGTGCTGCCCGACAGTCGCCCAAAGCAGCATTAAGTTCGCGTTCGAAAATGAGCGCATGGACTATAATAATCTGAGCTACTCGACCGGCTTTGAGTGGCTGCTCCAGTGAAGAAGCATGCCGATTAAGACGCTCCCGACACCTCATTTTTGTCCGAGAGGAGCGTCACCACTCATTCCCGCTTTGACTCCACACCCGACGACCCCATGTCCTACTCCGAACAATTTGACCGCGCCTTCGCCTTCGCCTCGAAGCTTCATCGCGATCAGACCCGAAAGGGCAAAGACGTCCCGTATATCAACCATCTGATGGGCGTGGCCTCGCTGGTCGGCACCTACGGCGGCGATGAGAAACAGGTCATCGCCGCTCTGCTGCACGACGCCGTCGAGGATTATATCGACGAAGTGCCTGATATTCGCGCGCAGATTTTGGGCGAATTTGGCCCGCGCGTGGCCACGATTGTTGACGGATGCACCCAGTTTGCGGGCGATCCCAAACTGTCCTGGTCCGCGCGAAAACAGACCTATTTGGACCACCTCCACGCCCTCCCCAACGACTCCCCCATCCTTTTGGTCTCGCTCTGCGACAAGGTCTATAATGCCCGGGCGATCGTGGCCGATCTGCAAGTCGAGGGCGATCGATTCTGGGAGCGTTTCTCAGCCAATCGCACGAGTGTTTTGTGGTATTATCGCGTGCTCTCAAATATTTTCTTGCTCAAAAATCCCGGCTACCTCGCCGATGAACTAACGCGCTGCGTGAACCTCATGTCGGACTTCAGAGCACCGCGCGATGCGATGGAAGCGGAGCCGGTAGTCTACTTTTTTCATGGACTCGAATCGGGTCCGCACGGTTCGAAATATCAACGCCTCAGCGAGTCATTCCACGTCTTCTCTCCCGACTTTCAGGGCATGGATATCTGGGCGCGATTTGAAAAAATTGAGCGCGAAACCCGGGGACTCCGTCAGCTCATATTGGTCGGGTCGTCCTACGGCGGCCTGCTCGCCTCGCTGCTCTATTCCGAGAAAACGCAGGAGCCTGGCTACACCAAACGCCCCTCGGCCAAAGTCCTCAACGCGACCTTCGAGTTCCTACAATTTCAAACCGGCCTGCTCTACGATCAGCCTGGCTTCAAAATGCAGGCCAAACACGAACAAGCCTTCAAGCTCAAGATCACCAAACTCTGGGCCAGCCTCTCCGCCGCCCAGCAGCGCCAGATGAGCACAATGCCCGTCGCCTGGAGCAAGCTCAACGGGCAATGGAACGCCCTGGACGACACCCAAAAACAGGCATTTACCAAGAGCTACCAAAAGAAGTGGATGGACGAGATCACGCTCAAGTCCAGGAAGGCGACGGATTCAGCGACACGCGAGAAATACCAAAAGCAACTCGTCGATTATCTGGTGATGCGAAAAAAGATTGCTCAGGCAAAGGATAGCCAGGCGCGAGCGGCCCGGCAGGCGAAACGCTCCAAGAAGCGCGCGAACAAATCGCATAAATTCGACCCGAACGCCGGCCTGCGGATGCAAACCGAGATGATGCAAATGGATATGCTCAACCAGAGCTATCGAAACCTGCAGATAGCGCGCTCCTGGGACTAAGGTGCGCCCGCGCCGCGCGCCTTCTTCAGTCCGCCGGGGGCGCGTCGGATAGGAGCGACTCGATGAGCGGACCGAGTCGCTCCAGGCCGACGGGTTTGGTCAGATGCGCGAAGAACCCCGCCCGGCGCGAGCGCTCTCGGTCGGCCTTTTGCCCGTAGCCGCTAATAGCGACGATCGGCAACTCCGAGAGCCCCGGGCAGGCGTGGAGATGCTGGGCGAGCTCATACCCACTCATCCGGGGCAACCCGATATCGAGCAGCGCCAGGTCCGGCGCCCAATGCTCCACCTGCGCCAGCGCCTCCTCCCCGTCATGGGCAACCTGCACCTGATGCCCTTCGAGCTCCAACCACAACCCCAGCGCGGCGGCGGCGTCGATATTGTCGTCGACCACGAGAATACGATACCCCCGCGATTTGCGCTGACCCATCTCTTCGAGCCGCCCGCCGGGCGCCTCCGGCTCAGCGTCGTCTCCCGACAAGGTCAGCGCCGGAAGCCGCACGATGAACTCACTCCCCTGATCACGCCCGGGGCTCATCGCTTCAACCGTGCCCCCGTGCAGCGTGACCAAATTCTGCACAATCGCCAACCCCAACCCCAACCCGCCTTCATCGCGCTCCAGCGACTGCCCCTCTTGCATAAATAAGTCGAATATCTTTGGCATCATCTCCGGGCTGATGCCGATGCCGTTATCCTTTACCCTCACCACCACGCAATCCCCCTCGCGCTCTGCTCGCACGGTTATCCTACCAGCAGCCGGCGTATATTTCGCGGCGTTCGTGAGCAAATTCGACACAATTTGAGCCAACCGCGCCGGGTCCCCATCGACCCACAGCGGCTCATCAGCGATGTCGGTGCCGCAATCATGGCGAAGGGCTGCCATCAGCGGGGCGCTCATCTCAATCGCCTGAGACACGACATCGCGCATATCCACCCGGGTGCGGTTTAACTCGACCTTGCCGCGGGTGATGCGCGATATATCCAGCAGGTCATCGATGAGCGTGACCATATGCTCGGCCTGGCGTTTGATGATATCGCGCTCAACGCGAAAGGCCTCGCCCCCCTGCAATTCGATCAACTCGACCGCCGTAATGATCGGGGCGAGCGGGTTTCGCAGTTCATGGCCGAGCATGGCCAAAAACTCGTCTTTGGTCCGATTCGCAGCCTCGGCCGCGTGGCGCAGCCCATCGACCTCGTGGCGCGCGCGGACCTGCTCGGTTACGTCAAACGCGAGAACAAGCACCCCGTCCACTTCCCCTGCAGGGCTGCGTAGCGGCGAATAGACGAAATTCAGGTAGCTGACCTCCACCTCACCCGACGCAGCAAGGATCTCAAATCGCTGCTCTCGTCCCGCCTGGGTTTCGCCCGTCTCAAAGACCTCCTGAAGCATCCGGTCGTAAACCGTCCCGCGAACCTCGGGCACTGCATCCAAAACCGGCCGACCAATCACCGCGTCATGCTCTCTGCCCCAAATTCGGCACGCATGAGCATTGATTAACTCCACGACCATATCCGCGCCGCGCAACAAAATCATCGGCGCCGGCGCCTGGGTTAATAGACGCACCAGGTCCTCGCGCTGAAACTCAGCCTCGCGCCGCGCGGCACGCTCACGCTCGATTAACTCCACCTCAATACGCCGCGCCCGGGCTGCCTGCAGGTTGACCACCAGCGCTCGAACTGACTCCTCTAGGAATACCCGATACGCCGCGTCGAAGTGCATACGCGTGCTCAGCCCGAAGAAGATGACGCCGCGGCACCGCCCGCTGGCGGAGCGCTGAAGCGGCACGACAAAGGCGCTGCGCGTGCGGTCGCCCCATACGTTGATATGCGGCGTCGGCATTAAATCGCCGATATCCTCGAGATATTTCGGCTCACCGCCCCGGCAAACCTGTGTCGCGCACTCAAAAAGTCCGTCCATCTCCTTTGCGCGGGCATCGCTCTCCTCAAACCCCGTTTGCCCGGAGAGTTCGAGTCGCTGACTCGTACTATTCCACAGATAAACAAGTGAAAACGGGATATCCAACGCATTGTCCGCGACTACACTGATAGCCTCATCCAAGACGTCACGCCCCCGGTGATGCTGCGTCAGGGCCCAAAGCGTCTCGGCCCGGCGCTCGGCGAGCACTGACTTTGTCACCTCAACAACGATCTGGAGCACCCCACCCACCTCGCCGATATCATTGCGCAGTGGGCTGAACGTAAACGTAAAATACCCTTCCTCCTCAAAGCCGTGGCGGGTCAATTTTAGGTGGGTACGCTCGAACGTCTTCGACGCCTCCTTCTCCATGGCTAGATGCATCCATGGCAGCAGCACCGGATAGGTGTCGGGCCAGCAATGCTCAGCTTTTTCCCCCAGGTATTTTGGGTGACGCAGCGGCCCCATAATATCGGCATAACCCTGATTGTAGATCTGAATGAACTCCTCCCCCCAAAAGATGACCGCGGCCGTCGGCAACTCCCAGATCACCGACAGATAGCTCTTCAGACTCTCAGGCCACTTCTGCGACGGCCCCAGCGACGTCGCGTTCCAATCCACCGAATTCAACGCAGCCCGCATCTCACCTGCGATGCGAAAGAAGTCCGGATTCTCTGGGTTTTTCCTATACATGGATATCGTCCGCTGAAATGAGCACGCCCCTAAAAGATAGTTCCCCCGGTCGATTCGAGAATTATTTAGAGCGCGCGCTACCAAACGGCTGTGTCCATTTGAGAAAGCCACAATAGTATCGTAAGCAATTGATCTATCGAAACTACTGAGGGTTGCTGTTTTTAAGTTCGCCTCACCATCAACTAGGAAGAATCTGCATGGCCTATTCAAACCGCTTCGACCTTGCCCTCGCCTTCGCCGCCCAATTGCACCGAAATCAAACCAGAAAAGGAAAGGATGTCCCCTATATCAACCACCTGATGGGCGTGGCCTCACTGGTGGGCAGTTTTGGCGGTGATGAGGACCAGGTCATCGCCGGACTGCTGCATGACAGCATCGAGGATTGCGTCGATGAGATGCCCGAAATTCGCGCGCACATTGACGAGAAATTCGGCCCGCGAGTGCTCGAGATCGTCGAAGGTTGTACTGACTCAGATACTCTGCCGAAGCCGCCGTGGGCCGCGCGCAAACAGACCTATTTGGATCACCTCCACGCCTTGCCCGCCGACTCCCCCACCCTTTTGGTGTCGCTGTGTGACAAGGTCTATAACGCACGGGCCATCGTCGCGGACCTAGAAGTCGAGGGCGACATTCTGTGGGAGCGATTCACCGCCAAGCGCGCGGGCTCCCTGTGGTATTATCGGGTGCTCTCAAATATTTTCTTGCACAAAAAACCCGGCTACCTTGCCAACGAACTGAAGCGCCTGGTCGACACCATGAATGCGTCGGGCTCAACGAGCGGCGAGTCGAAAGGCGACCCACTACTCTATTTCTTCCACGGACTTGAGTCGGGTCCCCACGGGTCAAAATACCAACGCCTGTGCGAGTCCAACCGAGTCTTCTCCCCCGATTTTCAGGGGATGGACGTCTGGGAGCGCCTGGACAAAATCGAGCGTGAGACCCAGGGCCTGCGAAACCTGGTCATCGTGGGCTCATCCTACGGCGGACTGCTCGCCTCCCTCTTCTATTCGCGAAACCCCGAGCGCGTGCGCGGCCTGGTCCTCATGGCCCCGGCCCTCTACCAGGAAGCCTCCGACAAGGTCGAACGCATGCCTGAAGACGCGGTCGTCATCCACGCCCGACAGGATGATATCGTTCCCATCGGACCGGTACGCGAGAAGTGCGCCAAACACGGCATCAAAATCATCGAGGTGGACGACAACCACCGCCTCGAAAAATCTCACGACCTGATGCTCGCCGGCGTGCAAAAATTTCTACCGCCCGGAGCCTGAGGCATAGCGCGCCGCCGGGCCCCCCCGGCGGTCCAAACCAACCCTGGGCATTCTCTCGACTCCCCCTCGGGGTCGCCCCGCACACCACGCGTTCAGCCTGCTAGAGTGAGGGACGCGTCGCGTCGCCAAATGGGTCCGGTGGAATGAAGAGACTCGCCGCAAACTCCCCGGTGTCGATGGTCGGCAGATACTCGGTATCCGAGACCTCCAACAGAGTGCTCGGCTCGTGAAGACTCTCGACGAATTGATTCGCCCACCTGAAGACATGATGGGTCTGCACCCGCGCCCGAAGCCGTTGAATACGCTCTCTTCGCTCCTGCCGGTCCATCATGACAGCTCGATATAGAACCTGCGCACACCCCACCGTGTCGTATGGATTTACCAGCAGTGCGTCGCGATGAAACTCATCGGCTGCGCCAGCAAATTCGCTCAACACCAGCACCCCACTCTCGTCGACCTGGGCGGCACAAAACTCCTTGGCCACCAGGTTCATCCCGTCGCAAAGCGGCGTCACGACCGCCACAGAGGCGAAGCGATATAGAGCCGTCAACTCCTCGGTGCTGACCGTATTATAGAGGTAGTGAATGGGCTGCCAGCTCGGCGAGCTAAACCGGCCGTTAATCCGCCCGACGATGCGGTCAACCTCGCGCTTAAGCGCCTGATATTCGGGCACATTTTCGCGACTTGGAACCACCAATTGAAAGAGCACAACGCTCTCACATAACTCCGGATGCTCCTCTAAGAGCAATTCAAACGCGTGGAAGCGCTCAACCAATCCCTTCGTATAGTCCAGCCGGTCCACCCCCAAAAACATTTTCGTGGCCCCAAAGTCGCGCCGCAAGGCGTCAAGATGCTGGAGCACGGATGGCGAGCGCGCCCGGGTTTCAAAGTCCTCAAAATCAATGCTGATCGGGAAAACGCCCACCGTCACGCTTTGGGCTGCCTCGCCCTCTAGCAAGACCGTGCTGGTCGACGCGACCCGCGAGATCGACGCATGGGGTACAAGGCGCTCAACACATTCCAGGAAGTTCCGCTCATCGCGCGCCGACTGAAACCCGACGAGATCGAAGGCCAGCAACGCACGCATCAACTCGGCGCGCCACGGCAACTTGATGAAATTCTCCAACGCCGGAAACGGGATATGCAAGAAAAATCCGATTCGCCCCTCGAAGCCCATGCTTCGCAACATTTCGGCCACTACGAGCAGATGATAGTCATGCACCCAGACCGGCTGGTCCTCGTCGAGCGTGTCCATCAACGTCGCGGCGAAGCGGCGATTGACCTTCAAATACGACTTCCAATAGCGCGGGTTAAAGTCACAGCGATTCGGAAAACCGTGGAATAGCGGCCACAGCACCGAGTTGGCGAACCCTCCATAATAATCACGCACCTGCTCGGCGTTTAGCATCACCGACTCCAACGCATACCCGGCCTGCTGTCCAAGGCCGTCGAGCAACTCATCCAGGCGCGACTCATGGCCGCGCGCGTCCTCATTGATCATCCCGGGCCACCCCACCCAGGTCCCCCCGCGCCGCTCCAATATCGGGTTCATCGCCGACACCAACCCTCCACACCCCGGCTTGCCCGACCACGCTTTCGTGCTCGCCTCGAACTCCACTATCGTCGGCAGCCGATTCGACACAATCGCCAGACCTTTCGTGGCGTATTCCTTGCGCATGATATCCCCCACCGATGCACCTTCGACGTGCATCTCTGAGGAGGCATTTGAGCAAACGTAACTATATGGTTCTAACGGGTTTTCTGAAGGCACGATGCATCCTGTAGCGAGTTAATTTTTGGCGACGGGTTCTATACTGCTACAGCGTAACGAAGCGGATTTCTGCGCGGCTATAAAAAGAGACCGCGAACTAATTTTCTTCCTCGCAAGTCAACGTAGACATCACGAAGCGAATGACAAGAAGATGCGAAATTTTCCTCTCAAAACCCGATTAATCCCCCCGACGAAAGCCGCCTGAGTCGCTATTGCCCGGAAAGTTTCACTTCGTAACTTGCCCGGTTCTACCCGGTGTCTACGCTTGTACCCACTCATCATTACCTGCGCGGGGTCGTTGCACGTAGGAGAGCAGTCGCGGCATTTGCCCGCACTGATAACTGCTATTTCTAGGCCGATTCCACGCTGGTAACCATGCAACTAAACCCTTCAAATCATTCGCAATTCGGGTCCCGGGATGCAACAAATCCGTCGATAGCGTTGCCAAAAATGGACCGCTCACGCGTCATCATCGACCGGGTTGAGCCGACAGTCGACGCGGGCCGATTCGCGCTCAAACGCTGCATCAACGACACCCTTATGATTCGCGCCCGCGCGTTTTGCGACGGCCACGACCAGCCCCGCTGCGAGCTCCTATGGCGCCACTGGACCGAGCAACAATGGTCTCACATTGTGATGAATGAGGAGGGCTGGGATCACTGGCAGGCCGGCTTTCGACTGCCGAAATTGGGAATCTACTACTATACGGTCATCGGATGGGTCGACGCGTTTAGAACCTGGCGAGAAGACCTGAGAAAACGAGCTCAGGCGGACCAAGATATCGACGTCGACCTTCGCATCGGCGCCGCCATGGTCCGAGCCGCCCAAGCCCACGCCGAGCAGGTCGACGCCCCCGCATCTGCCGCCTCGCTCGCCGCCTATGCCGTCCAACTCGAGAGCGCAAACCGCACGCAAACTCAACGCGCAAACCTCGCCCAAGAGCGCCCGTTGGCCCATTTGATGTGTGAGTGGGCCGAGCGCCGAGCCGTCACTCGCTACCAGCCGGAACTCCGGGTCGACGTCGAACCGACTCGCGCACGCTTCTCGAGCTGGTACGAGTTATTTCCACGCTCTCCGGCCGTGTCTGGCCCACCGCCGGCAGGCACGCCTCCCGAGCACGCGACGCTCTCGCAATGCAAAGAACGGCTCGATTATGCCGCGGATCTCGGATTTAATATTGTCTACCTTCCACCCATCCACCCCATAGGGCAGACCCATCGCAAGGGCGCAAATAACGCGACGAAAGCCACCGCCGATGACGTCGGAAGCCCCTGGGCCATTGGGAGCGCTGCCGGCGGACACAAATCCGTCCACCCCCGCCTCGGAACATTGGAAGACTTTAAGGGACTCGTCGGCTATGCACGCGACCTCGACCTCGACATCGCTCTCGATATCGCCTTTCAGGTCTCCCCGGATCATCCCTATGTCGCCCAGCATCCGCAGTGGTTTCGGGAGCGTCCCGACGGAACGATTCAATACGCCGAAAATCCACCCAAAAAATACGAGGATATCTACCCCTTTGACTTCGAAACCCAGGATTGGCGCGCTCTCTGGGCAGAGCTAGCCAGCATTTTTGCGTTCTGGTGCGACTGCGGCGTGCGCGTCTTTCGCGTCGATAACCCGCACACCAAACCGTTTAATTTCTGGGAGTGGTTAATCCCCACGATCAAAACGAACTACCCGGAGACCATTTTTCTGTCAGAGGCCTTCGCTCGCCCGGCGGTCATGCACCGGTTGGCGAAGCTGGGGTTCTCCCAATCCTATACCTATTTCACCTGGCGCAACTCCAAACACGAACTCAGCGAGTACCTCCGCGAGGTTACGCGCCCGGAGATGCTTGACTTTATGCGGCCGAATTTCTGGCCCAATACCCCCGACATCCTCCACGAAACGCTTCAAAATGGACGACGCGCGACTTTTATGCTGCGCGCCGCCCTCGCCGCGACGATGAGTTCCAATTACGGGATCTACGGGCCCGCCTTCGAACTGATGGAACACGTCCCGCGCCACCCAGGCAGCGAGGAATACCTGGACTCTGAGAAATACCAATTGCGCACATGGAATCTGAATCAGACACCGAATATCACCGATTTCATCCGCCGGCTTAACCGTATTCGCGCCGAAAATTCCGCGCTTCAACAGAACCGAAACACCACAATTCACGGCGCGGACAATGACGCGATCTTCGTGTTTAGCAAGCGCTCCGACGCGCACGATAATTTTATTCTGGTCGTGGCGAACCTCAGCGCCGCACACACCCACTCGGCCACCGTCGAGCTCGACTTAGAGGCGCTTGGCCTCGACCCGGAGCGCCATTTTCATATTCACGACCTGGTCGATGACGCGCGCTATATCTGGCGAGGACGGCATAACTTTGTGGAACTCACGCCCCAACGGTGTCCGGTGCATATTTTTCGCATCGGTGAGCGCCCGCGCAATGAGCAGGATTTCGATTATTATTTTTAGTCTCTCAGACCCTAATCCAAGGACAGGAAATTGGCGTTCGAAAAAGACCCCCAATGGTATAAAGACGCGGTAATCTACGAAGTCCACGTGCGCACCTTCTATGATAGTGACGGCGACGGTGTGGGGGATTTTTGCGGATTAAAGCAGAAGCTCGACTACCTGCAAGACCTCGGCATCACTGCCATCTGGTTGCTGCCGTTTTACCCGTCTCCGCTTCGCGATGACGGCTATGATATCGCGGACTATCGCAACGTCCACCCTGACTACGGAACCCTTGAAGACTTCAAGGCGTTTTTGGACGCCGCCCACCGGCGCGGCATCCGCGTCATCACCGAATTGGTGGTCAATCACACCTCGGATAAACACCCCTGGTTCCAACTCGCCCGCCAAAGCCCTGTGGGGAGCCCGGAGCGCGACTTCTACGTGTGGAGCGATGACCCGAATACCTACGCCGAAGCACGGATTATCTTCCAGGATTTCGAGAACTCAAATTGGGCCTGGGATCCGGTCGCCAAAGCCTATTATTGGCATCGCTTCTATAGCCACCAGCCCGACCTTAACTTCGACAACCCGGCGGTCAAAAAGGCGCTCTTCGAGGTGCTCGATTATTGGCTCGAGATGGGCGTCGACGGCATGCGCCTGGACGCCGTCCCCTACCTCTACGAACGCGAGGGAACCAATTGCGAGAACCTGCCCGAGACCCACGCGTTCCTAAAGCAACTGCGCGCCCACGTTGACGCAAATTTCGAAGACCGCATGTTGCTCGCCGAGGCGAATCAATGGCCCGAAGACGCCGCCGAATATTTCGGCGACGGCGACGAATGCCATATGAATTATCACTTTCCGGTCATGCCCAGGCTCTTCCTCGCGCTACAACAGGAAGACCGCTTTCCTATCGTCGATATCTTGGAGCAGACCCCGGAGATTCCCGACACCTGCCAGTGGGCGGTCTTCCTGCGAAATCACGATGAACTCACCCTCGAGATGGTCACCGACGAGGAGCGCGACTTTATGTACCGCGCCTATGCCCGCGAAGCCCGCGCACGGGTTAATCTCGGGATTCGCCGTCGCCTCGCCCCGCTGATGAATAACGACCGGCGCCGCATCGAATTGATGAACGCCCTGCTCTTCGCGTTGCCCGGTACGCCAGTCCTCTATTATGGCGACGAAATCGGCATGGGGGATAATATTTTCCTGGGCGACCGAAACGGCGTGCGCACCCCGATGCAATGGAGCGGCGACCGCAACGCAGGCTTCTCGCGCACCAACCCTCAACAGCTCTATCTGCCGGTGATTATCGACCCCGAATATAGCTATGAGACGATCAACGTCGAGGTTCAACAGGCAAACCCAAGCTCGCTGTTCTGGTGGACCAAGCGCCTGCTCGCGATGCGCAAGCGACACGCCGCGCTGGCGCGCGGCTCCCTGCGAATCCTGCGCCCCGATAACCGAAAGGTCCTGGTGTTCCTGCGCGAATACGAGGGCGAAAAGCTCCTGATTATCGCCAACCTTTCGCGCTCCCCAAATTATGTCGAGCTCGACCTATCCGAGTTCCAAGGCATGGTCCCCGTCGAGCTATTTGGGCGCACCCTTTTTCCGCCCATCGGGGAGCTGCCCTATTTCCTCACCCTCGGCACCCACGGCGTGTACTGGTTTGCGCTCGAAGAGCACGAAGACAGCAAACAGGGCTGGGCGCTGGAAGAGAGCAGCGAGCCCGTAAACGTCACCCTCTACCGCGTGAAATCCCTTGAAGAGGCGCTCAGCGGCCGCTCCCGGGCACGCATCGAAGGGGCGATGGCTGACTTCCTTCGCCGCCAGCGCTGGTTCGCCTCGAAAGGAACATTTATTCGAGACGTCAACTTTCAAGAACTCATCCCGATCGCGCTGGACCAACGCCTCGTTTATTTAAGCCTGGTCGAAGTCGAAACGGAGAATCATCACACGGAGGTCTACGTCGTCCCGTTAGCGCTGGCGATGGGAGACCACGCGGCCCAGGCTATCCAGCGCAGCTACCCGATCGTAGCCCGCCTTCGCTTCGACGCCATCGGCGAAGAGGGTGTGCTCTACGATGCCATCGTCGACCCGGAATTCACCCGCGTGCTCTTCGACATATTGCGCAGCGGAAAACCGCGCCAAGGGCAACACGGCGCGCTCGTCTCGGAGCGCTCCGATGAGTTCTGGGAACTCCTCGAAGCCGCCGAGAGCATCGAGCCTCAGGTGATGCAAACCGAGCAGAGCAACACGTCGGTCGTTTATGGCGACCGCCTTATCTTCAAGCTCTTTCGCAAGCTGGAGCCCGGTGGAAATCTCGACGCTGAGATCGGGCGCTACCTTACCGACAAGGGTTTCGAGCACGCCCCCAAGCTCGCCGGGCAATTCGACTATAGAACGGGCAAGGACCCGATTCAGACCCTTGGGATCATGCAAGAGTTTATTGCCAATGAAGGCGACGCCTGGACCTATACCCTCGACGAACTCGATCGCTTCTACGACCGGGTGGTCACCCGCGCGCACCGAAGCGAGTATCCTCAGGGCGATATCACCACAGATATTGATGATTTAATCGGCAGCTACCCTGACGCCGCGCGGCTGCTGGGCCAGCGCACCGCCGACCTTCACCACGCGCTCGCTCAGCCATCTGCCGACCCGAATTTCGGCAGCGAAGGGTTCTCGAAATTATACCAGCGCTCCCAATACCAATCGATGCGCAACCTGACCGGACGCGTCCTCGCCGAACTTCGAAAGAAGCTCGACACACTGCCCGACGCGCTTCGCCCGGTCGCCCAACGTCTGCTCGACTCGCGCGACCTGCTCCATCGTCCAGCCCTCGATCTCCTGCCGGAGCGAATCGACGCGATGCGTATCCGAACCCACGGCGACTTTCACCTCGGCCAGGTCCTCCACACCGGCAAGGACTTCATCATCACGGACTTCGAGGGCGAGCCCGCGCGGCCGGTCAGCGAGCGCCGTATTCGCCGCTCACCACTGCGAGATGTCGCCGGTATGATTCGCTCCTTTCACTACGCTGCTCACTTCGCCCTCTCGGATCACTCGCACCAGGACCTCGCCTCGGTCCGCGACACACCCTTGCAGGACTGGGGAAGCGCATGGTTCGCGCAGGTTCGTACCGCCTATCTAAACGCCTATCTCGACGCGACACGCGATTCAAAATTACGCCCCGCCTCCCGGGAACTCTGCGCGAAACTGCTCAACGCCTACGAGGTCGAAAAAATGGTCTACGAGCTTGGCTACGAACTCAATAACCGCCCCGATTGGCTCGCATTGCCGCTGAACTCACTGGCGCAATATCTCGACGAGTGCGAGAATTCCTAGGCCATTGCAGGCGTCATTTGCTATGAAACGAGTCAAAAAGAAGATGAGCCGTTATATCTGTATTCACGGGCATTTTTATCAACCTCCACGCGAGAATCCCTGGCTCGAAGCGATCCAAATGCAGGCGTCCGCCGAGCCCTACCACGACTGGAATGAGCGCATCACCGAGGAGTGCTACGCCACCAATGCATGGGCGCGCATCCTGGGAGAGAATGGCTTTCCCGACGAAGGTTTGATCGTCGAAATCGTCAACAATTACTCCAAGATCAGCTTCAATTTCGGCCCCACGCTACTGATGTGGCTTCAGGACCACCACCCTACGGTCTACCAAGCCGTCTTGGCGGCCGACCGGGAGAGCATCGAGCGCTTCGACGGTCACGGCTCGGCGATGGCTCAATGCTATAATCATATGATTATGCCGCTGGCCAACGCGCGCGATCAGCGAACCCAGGTCATCTGGGGCATCCGCGATTTCAAATCTCGCTTCAAACGCGCCCCCGCGGGAATGTGGCTGCCCGAGACCGCGGTCGATATCCCCACGCTCGAGGCGCTGGCCGAGCAGGGAGTCAAGTTCACGCTCCTCGCCCCACACCAGGCCGCGCGTATTCGTCCCCTGGGTGAAAACGCAAACCCGAGCCTTGGCGCCTCAAGGCATCCCGCGGCGAGGACACCCGCAGCGAGCGCCGACAAAAACGATTGCAGCGCCTTTGTCGACGGCGAATCAGAGTGGCGCGATGTCGAGGGTGCGATCATCGATACGCGGCGGGCGTATCTTCAACGCCTACCATCGGGCCGAGAAATCGCGCTCTTCTTCTACGATGGCCCGCTCTCCCGCAGCATCGCTTTTGAGCAGCTATTAAACCACGGCGATCAATTCGCCGACCGCCTGGCAAACGGCTTTAGCTCCGAGCCCGGCGCCGCCGAACTCGCCCATATCGCGACGGACGGCGAGTCCTATGGGCACCACCACCGCCACGGAGAAATGGCGCTGGCGTATGCGTTGCGGCGCCTGGAGCGCGACGTCAACGTCGAGCTAACCAACTACGCCCAATTCCTCGCCAAATATCCGCCCCGCTGGGAAGTCGAGATTCGCGAAAAATCGTCCTGGAGCTGCGCGCACGGCATCGGCCGCTGGGAGCGCGATTGCGGCTGTCATACCGGCGGCGATCCACATTGGAACCAACAGTGGCGAGCGCCGCTTCGCGCGGCGCTTGATTGGCTGCGCGACAAAGTCGCGCTCCTTTATGAACGCGACGCCGAAGCACTTTTGAGCAACCCCTGGGCTGCGCGCGACCACTATATCGATATTATCAACGACCGCTCAGCTCAGAACCTCGAGCGTTTTTTCGCCCTGCACGCGACCAAGCCTCTCAGCCCAAGCCAGCAGACCCGCGCGCTCAAGCTCCTCGAGATGCAGCGCCACGCCATGCTGATGTTCACCAGCTGCGGGTGGTTTTTCAGCGAACTCTCGGGCATCGAGACGCTTCAGGTAATCGAATACGCCGGACGCGTCGTGCAATTGGCCCAGGAACTCTTTGATGTCGCGATCGGCCCGGCATTCCTGAAGCGACTCGACGCGGCAAAGAGCAATATTGCAGTGTTCGGAAGCGGACGCGACCTCTATGAGAAGAGCGTGCCCTCGCCGCCGATTGGCCTGGAGCGCGTCGGCGCGCACTACGCGATCAGCTCACTCTTCAACACCTATTACACACCCACACGCATCTACGCATATAAGGTCGAAGACCTCACCCGACAGCTCTACGAAGCCGGCGAGATTCACCTGCGCGTTGGACATTGCAAAATCACCTCGGAGGTCACGCTTGAGTCGGGCGAATTCGTCTACGCCGCCCTGCACCTTGGCGGGCACAATGTCACTGGCGGCATTCGCCCCTATGCCGGCACGGATGACCTCGAGGAGCTGATTTCCCAGAGCAAAGTCTACTTTGAACGAGCCGAAACGCCCGCACTAGTTCGCCTCCTCGATCGCAGCTTCGACGGCAATTCCTTCTCGCTGCGCTCACTCTTTCGCGATGAACAACATCAGGTGATGGAGGCCATCCTCGGCAGCGCCATCCAAGAGGCGGAGTCAGCCTATCAGCAAGTCTACCGCCGCCGCGCCCCGCTGCTACGATTCCTGGCGGACCTTGATATCCCGCAACCTCACGCGCTCCGAAGCGCCGCCGAGATCGTCCTGAACCGTAAACTTATTCAGGCATTCGAGGCGGCGGAGCCAAACCCGCAGCGCCTAAAGAGCTTGCTCGCCGAGATAAAGACCGCCCATATCTCATTGGAGAAAGAAAAACTCGCCTTCGCGGCGAACGCGCGGCTTCTGGCGCTGGCGACCAAATTCGAACGCGACGCCGAAGATCTCTCGACGCTCGTGGCGTTCGCGCGCATCGCCACGATGGCCCGAGAGCTGCCCTTTGAGGTCAACTTCTGGGAAGCTCAGAATATCTGCTATCGAATTTTGCGCGAGAAATATCCGGCCCAAAAGCAACGCGCTGAAGAGTCGATGGAGGCGCCCACGCAGGAATGGGTCCGAATATTTGAGTCACTCACCGCGGCCCTGCGCGTCGCGATCACCCCGGCCCTGCACACCGACGAATAAAAATCAGCGCCGCAAAAAGAAAGCGCCCCTCAGTGAGGGGCGCTTTCTTATGATTTCTCTTCCGAACTCAGTGACGCTGGCCAAGTGAACGGACCCGAGCGTTGTTCAGCAGTGTTTCGGCCCCATGCCCGCTATCCTCAAGGCGCGAGGTCACGTCAACACCGTTTGGGTTCGTGATTGAATCCGACACACCGTCATCATCTTGCACGGCATCCCGCAGCGGCGCGGCGAGGCTTTCGGCCCACTCATTCATATTGAACTCGAATGACAAGAACTCGCTATCGCGGGTTATCTCAACTTCGTTCAAAGAGATGAAGACCGACTGACGGCTGTCATAGTGAAACGGAGTCCAACGGTCGTCCGGGCTATCGAATTTGTTGAGCGGGATCGGCCGGGGACTCCCATCGGAACTCTCGTCAAGCCGGCCGCGGTCGGTGCGCGTCGGGTCGGCGGTCGCGACGAAACCCTCGACGCGAAAGCTCGGGTCGACCACCTCGTTGACGCCACCGGGCGAAGTCTGAACCCGCGCGGACGGCTCAAGGCGCACGCTGATCAGATAACGTCCCGTATGGGGCAACTCCAGCGGTTCGCCAAAGATGACGTTCTCACCGCGCCCCACATCGTAATCCAGTCGAATCGCGTTTCGGGTGCTGTAGATAATCGAGCTCTTCTCGACATCCACCGAAGACGAGGCGAGCGGCTCCAGACGGATCTCGGCGATCGATAGGCCGAGCTCGCTAAAATAAACCGTCTCCGGCATGTCCTCGGCGCCGTTGAGCGAGAACTCCGGCACCAGACTGATCATCTGGGAGCGGTCGTGATACCCATCGACCGACACGATCGACGCGTCTCCGCAGCTGATCACAAGAAGACTCAGCACCGACAGACAAACCGCCGAGCGACTGAATACGCGGCGAAACGCACGAGACTGCGAGCTATATTTTGCTTGATTCTGCGCCATCACCGCTCCCTTATCCAACAAGTTCATTTTTCAACGCTAACAGATCTTCGGTGCCGTTTACAATTTGACTCAGACGCGGCCGCTTCATCTGCAACATCGCAGCCGCTCGAGTGATGTTGCCGCCCGTCTCGATAAGCGCGCGCCGGATTGACTCAGACTCCAGACGCGTCTTGATCTTCGCCAACGACAGGCCCTCGGCGATGATCTGCTCGACCAGAGCCTCTTCGGGGTCCTGATATGCCTCCACAACATTGTCATACGTGTCTAATTCGAGATCATAGTCGATCTCGGGCAATTCTGCATCCACCTCACCGCCGGCAAAGAAGTCGCTAAACTCATGGACATGCGACATCTCGACGGTATCGCCCTCGACGAAGAGCAACACGCTGCCCACAAAATTCTGCAGCTCCCGAATATTGCCAGGCCAGCTATACGAGGCGAGAAAGCGCAGCACATCCGGCGAGAAGCGCTTGGGCTGTTGCCCGCGCGCGAAGCTATGGGCGAAGTGGTTGGCGAACCTGGGAATATCCGCGCGCCGCTCACGCAGCGGCGGCAACTCCATGACGACACCTTTGAGGCGATAATACAGGTCGAGGCGGAACTCCCCGCGCTGGACCATCTCTTCGAGATTCTTATTGGTCGCGCAGACCAGTCGCGCGTCGACCTTTTGGGTTTCGGTCGACCCGACCTTCTCAAAGCAGCCCTCCTGCAGAACGCGAAGCAGGGCGACCTGGGTTTTTGGCGAGATATCGCCAACCTCGTCGAGAAAGATGGTGCCGCCGTCGGCCAGCTCAAAGCGCCCTGCCCGGTCGCTCAGCGCGCCGGTAAACGCGCCTTTGACGTGACCGAAGAGTTCGCTGAGCAGCAGGTCATCGACGAAAGCCGCGCAATTCACCTTGACGAACGCGCCGTCTTTGCGCGCGCTATGGTCATGCACCGCCGCCGCCATCAACTCCTTACCCGTGCCGGATTCTCCCAGCAGCAGCACCGACGCGTTGCTGTCCGCCACGCGGTCGATGATACGAAAGAGCGAGTGAATCCGCGGCGTCTCCCCGACGATATCTTTGTAGCGACTTCGCCATTGACGAAACGCAGGGCTCTGCACGTCAACGTCCACCGGCGCGCGCTCGCCACCGGCCGCAAATTCATCGGCGGCGATGGCGCGCGTTGAGACACGAAACTCGCTGGGGATTTCGCCGTCAAGTTCGCGCAAAAGCTCCACGAGGTCGCGGTGAATCGGCACCCGGGCAAACTCCCCACGATGCGCTTGCGGCACACACTGCGCGCTCTGCTGCAGCCACTGAAGCTCTCGCTCCAACAACGCGCGCGCTTCCTCGGTGCGCCCCAGATCGCTCAGCGCACGCGCGACCACGCTGGAGATGCGCAACGCGTCCCGACGATGCCCGGCCGAGCGGGCCAAATCGGCCATCCCCCGACAAATGGTCAGCGCCTGCTCGCTCTCTCCGTGCTCGAGCGCCAACCAGGCGCGCGCCAGCGCGTGCAACACGACCAGCTGCGACTGCGAGGTGTCTTCGGCGGGAAACTCGAACTCATCCACGAGTTGCTGCGCCTGCGCTACCTGGCCCACCTTCAGGTACGCCTCGACCAGGTATAACTTCAACTCAAGCGCCGGCAGCCACGAGGTCATATGCTCGGCGGACGATTTGCTCATGCGCGAGAAGACGTCGATGGCCTCGGTATAGCGTTGCTCATCAAATAGCACGCTGGCGGTTACGACCGTACGCAACCCTCCCAGATAACCGGTGTCTTTCTGGCCGGACTCAAACTCCTGAAGATGCTCGATGATCGAGTGCGCGCGCTCGAAAGCCCCGATATCCTGATAGAGGGTGATGAGGTTATTGCCGGCCAACGCATACCCGGCGTCGTCGCTCTCCTGGCGAGAGGCGCGGAGTCCGTCCAAATAAAAGCGCAGCGCTTGCTCGTAATTCGCCTTGCGCTGATGAACGATGCCAAGGTTGATGAAAATATGGGCTCGGCGGATCGCCGACAGCGAGGGGGCCATGCGCCGAGAGCGCTCCAGGCGCTCCAGCGCGTCGTTGAAATTCCTCTCATGCAGGGCGATGAGCCCCAGGTTACCCTGCGCCCGCGCCACCTCATCGTCCCAACCTAATTGTTGGGCCAACGCGCTATTCTTTTCGAATAAATCGCGCCCGCGCTCACACGCCCCGCGCATCACGGCAACCTTTCCGCTAAGGTTGCGCGCCTGCAATAAGGCCATCTCAACGGCGGACTGATTGGTCGTGGTCGCGCTCGACAGCGTTCCGCACGCTTCAATCCTCTCAATCACTCGGAGCGCGTGCGCCTCTGCCTGGTCATGCTTGCCCTGCAGAAATAGCGCCTCACCCTTGCCCAGCTGCCCTTCGGCCCAGAGGTTATAGAATTGAGAGTCTTCTCCCAAATAAGTCTCTTTCTCCGGGTCGCTCGTCTCGGTGATCACCTTCTCAAAGAGTTTCGCCGCCTGGTCATATTCGCTAACCCGAATGAGCAGGCGCCCAATCTGGCACTTTAACCGCAGCGTCGTCGCCGGGGTGTCCACCAATTCGGCCAGGCTTGCGCAATGCACCAACGCCTGGCGCGGATTGCCCAGGCCGCTATGCACTTCGATCAACTGAGACAGGATGATCTGACGCTCGTCGGGATCCGAGGCGGCCCCGATAAGCGAATCAAGCAGGTCCTTGGCCTCTTCGAAGCTGCGCCGCGCGATCAGATGCTTGACCGCGCGCTTGCCGTGCTCAAACCCGGCAACCTTGTCGCCGGCGGCCAGATAATGACGCGCCAAGAAAATCCCGGAGAATTCCCCGTCCTCGCGTGCCTGGACCGCATCGGCCAGCGCCTGGTGCATCGCCTGGCGTTTTTTGAGCTCAATCGCGTCGACCACGGCGTGGGCAAAATCGGGGTTCGAGATATAGATCTGCACCACGCCCGAGCCCATTTTTCGGCTCACAAAGCCACCCTTCGTCAACTGGCGAAGGGTGCGCGCGAAAAACTCGGAAGCCTGCATCAACGCCATCGCGTCGTGCACCGCCTCCACCAAGAGCGGCTCGCTGGCAACCGCTAAGAGTTCGACAAGCGACCTCGAATGCGCGTCGAGGCGCTCGTAGCGATAGAGCCAAAAGTTCTGGACGTCTCCGGGCAAACTCTCGAGCAAGTCGCCCAGGTGCTTCGGGTCACCGCCGGTCGACTGAATAAAACGCCGCACCACCTGGGGGTCGGCCAAAAACGCGCGTACCGCGTCTTCGGCGTCCTGTGTCAGGTCGATCTCAATGGCCGACTCAAGCCCCAGCTTGGTTGGAAGCCCCGCGCTGTCGCGCAAATAGACCAGGCGCCCGCGCCCGCGATCTTCGGCCGCCAACTCCGGGGCCAACTGCTCGATGGGATCGGTGAAGAAGAAGCTCGACAGATGGTGCAAAGTTTTGAGCTCGCTCGGCGAGCAATGGCGGGCGTTGACCACCAGGAGCGCGGCCGGCATATCGCGCGACAGCGCGGCCCACAATCGGCAGAGGGTGTCATTATAGAGGCTGCCGCCGATGACCGGAAATAGACCGCTCTCGGTAGGCTTGTCGGCCGAGGTGATAAATTCGAAGAGGTCACGCGCGTCCACCGACAGGCACCCGCGCAGCTCGGCCAGGCGCACATACTCGAGCAGAACTCCGACAAACGAGCTGCCGCCAGCGGCGGCCCCGGTCGGGTCGAGCACGAATAGCGGGAGCTGATGGGTCTCCAGCGCCGCCCGAAGAGACGGGGCCGCCTGATGCATCTGCGCCGCGCTAAACCCCTCCACGACAAACGCCTTGCCGGCTGAATCGTCCTCAATCAGCGCTTGAGCCAACGTCTCGATATCCCAGGATTTATTCTTTTCGGACATATCGTTCTCGGACGCACCAACACCTTTGGTGTCGGCCTGAAACCTATTTTCTGACGACTTATAGACCACAAAATACTCGTCTTAAGCTGAATTTCTTCGCTCGAGCAGGACGCAAACCGCACGATGCAGCATGGTTCGCTCGACGGGGAAGTATAGCAGCCTCCCCCCTCGATCTCAAAGCACCCCATCTGCGCGTCGGGCATTAGGCCCGATGCCGCCCGCCAAACCCCGCCGCTCAGATGCGCGTCACGAACCAGAAGAGCGCCACCGCAAGGACCGCAGCGCTCAACGCCTGCACCCCGCGCCCGCCCCAGCGCTGCTTGCGCATCCACAGAATCAGCGGAAACGCCACGCAAACCACCGCGATCTGCCCCAACTCGACGCCCAGGTTAAAGGAGAAGAGCGCCGGCACCAGGGCGCCGGTGGGCAGGCTCACCTCGTCGCGCAGCACATAGGAGAAGCCAAAGCCGTGCAATAACCCGAAGGCAAATGTCAGCAAGAATAGGTGCTTTCCCGCGACGAAGGCGTCGCTAAAACCCGTGGCCTTGGCCGAATCTTCCCCGGCGCCCAGACTCCGCTGCTCGGCCATAAATATCTCAACCGCCACCCAGATAATCGACAGCGCGATCAGCGGCTCGACGATATTTGGCGCGATGCTAAATATATCGAGGGCGCTGATCACCAACGTGATCGAGTGCGCCAGTGTGAAGCAGGTGACGACCTTTATCAGTCGGCGAAAACTCCCCGCCGCGAGGAGCAAGCACAGCACGAAGAGCACGTGGTCCGGGCCCAGCACGATATGAAGCACGCCCAACCACATGAAATCGGAGACCACCTCAAACACACTTTGCTCGGCCATCGCCTGGGTGTCGGCCAGCACTTCGACGGTATAGTTCGGGTTCTCGGGGTTAAAGACGGTGGTGTGAATATCCTCGCCCAGCTGAATTCGCCCATAATGGGTATAGCCCTCACGCTCCTCCAGCAGCACCCGATTGCTCAGCGTTACTTCCCCAAGCGGAGCGTCACAGGTGAGCGTTTTTCGGTAGAATAGCGCCGCCATAGGCTTGTCGGGTTGCACAAAACCCTCAGAGCTTGCCGGGCAATTCTCACCGTTATTCTGCGCGCGTAATTTAGGGCTGAGGTACGCCGCGAATTGGGGTTCGAGCTGCGCCCGCAGCGCGGGCTCGATGACGCCTTCGCTCTGCTTGGTGAGCTTCATAAAGCTGGCGAGATCGATGGCCGACACGGCCAAGAGCATGTCGACCTCGCGCGAGTCCGGGCGAATCTCGACGTTGAGCGTACTCATCGCGGTCTGGTGCGCCTGCGCGGGCGTCCAAAACCCGACGCCAACGACCGCGAAAAAACCCAGAAGTAACGCGCGAATAACGAATCGGAAATCTATCACGGGAAAAACCGTCAGTGGGAGACAAATCGATGCAACGCTCAGCGCCCCGGGCCCATGGCGCGCCGACGCATGTGCGAGAACTCGGCCCCTGCGAATACCACCGATAACATCGCCTCTACAACCCATCCCCACGCCCGGGCCCGCGGCTTTGAACGCTGCACCGCAGTGCCTAAATTTGGCCCACCAGAGATTCGCGAACATCGGACAAATAAGAAGTACGCGCATCGCGCCCGAGTCGACCGCCCAAATCTCGACGGTGTGCGCGGCCCTAAGCTCTAATTATTGCCACAAACAAGCGACGAATTAATGCCGACACCAACGCCTTCGCAGCCCTCCGCCGGCCAACCCCGGTTCGCCCAAAGCCCGATCGGCCAGCGCATGCGCGCCGACACCCTCTGGAATTATTTCCAACACTCCCCCATGCCACTCAAGGTCGTCAGCCGTCACGAGGATCTTGTGCACCATAACGCGGCGTTTGGCCGCCTGCTGGGCTACGATTCCCCCCAGCCAATCGAAGCGCGCCGGGCCCAAGACATCGTCTTTCCCGACGATCTCGGACGCCTCAACCAGGCCTATGAGCAGGTCTTTCAGGGGCATCGCGAACATGCGAAGGCAGAGGCGCGCTTGATGCATCAAGATGGCTCGCTGATTTGGGTCCAAGGGCTCATCGTCGCCGCTCCAACTCAGGCATCCAAGAGCCGCGAAAACCCGATCTACGCGCTGGTGATCTGCGTCGATATCAGCCGCCAAAAGGAAGTCGAGCAGCGCATCGAGCAATCCGAGCGCATGCGCTCTCTGGGGCTTTTGGCCAGCAGCGTCGCCCACGACTTTAATAATATCCTCACGGTCCTCGCCTCTTATGCCGGGCTGCTGCGCGCCGACCTGGAGAGCGAAGAATGCGACAAGGCCCTGGGCTTCCTCAATAAGATCGACACCGCGATCACCAACGGCGTCACCCTGACCCGCCAGCTCAGCGACTATGGCTGCGAGTCCTCGGCCAAGGTCATCGACCTCAACGAGCACCTTCAAAATACGGACTCGATGTTGAGTGGCTATTTCGACCAGAACTTCTCGATTCACTATGAGCTCGCCCAGGGGCCAGCCCCGATTCGGGTCGCGCCGGGCAAGTTGGACCAGATTCTCCTCAACCTCGCCCTCAACGCCCTCGACGCGATGCCCGACGGCGGCGAGTTCGTGATCCGCACCCGCGCGGTTGAACTCCAGCCGGGCGCCCTCAACGCCCATCCCAGCCTGAGCGCCGGCGAATACCTGGTCCTTGAGGTCTGCGATGACGGAGAGGGAATCCCCTTCGAGACCCAAAGCCAGATCTTCGATCCCTTCTTCAGCACCAAAACAAAGGCCGGCGGCAGTGGGCTGGGGCTGGCGATTGTGTACAGCATCCTCGAGCAGCTCGGCGGCGCCATCTATGTCGACTCCGTGCCCCAACAGGGAACCACGTTTCGCCTCTACTTCCCGCGCGCCGAGTTGCCCGCCCCGCCGCGCCCTGAGCAATTAAATTGAGCTCATCACCCCACCCTCACTCGACCTTTCTTCCCCAACTATGATAAGTCCGGATGATATCTGCCAGCTCAGGACGGGCCTCAAAAGGCCAGGGTTTCGCAACGCCCCGGCCCGCCCCGCGTCACCAAACCTCATCCGAGCAAATCACCCACCCCTGCTAGCTTGATCTCGATTATGCCCGAACTAACCACCGACATTTATATCGCCACCGACGGCACGCGCCGCTGTAGTTGGTGCGGCCGAAGCGAGCTCTACCAGCGCTACCATGACCTAGAATGGGGCCAACCGGTCGGCGAAGATCGGGACCTCTTTGAGAAGATCTGCCTGGAGAGCTTCCAAGCCGGCTTAAGCTGGCTGACGATCCTTCGAAAACGCGAGGCTTTTCGCCAGGCGTTCGCCGGTTTTGATATGAAAAGCGTGGCCCAATTTGGCGACGCGGACGTCGCCCGCCTCATGGCGAACGAAGGGATTGTGCGCAACCGCCAAAAGATCACCGCCGCGATCAATAACGCCGCGCGCGCCCTCGAGGTCGTCGAAGAGTTCGGCTCACTGGCGGCCTATATCTGGCAATACGAGCCCGACGAGCGCACGCTGCCAAAAAAGATCACCCGCGACACCATCCCGAAGACAAACGCCGAGGCAACGCGCCTGGCTAAGGACATGAAAAAACGCGGCTTTCGCTTCGTCGGCCCCGTGATGACTTACGCCTTGATGGAGTCCATGGGGCTGGTCAATAATCATATGCAAGAGTGCGATTTCCGCCTCAAAATCAAGCGCGCCCGCGATGCATTCGAGCGACCTAAGATTCGTGAGAATCCCTGAGCCCAGGCTTCGCTCACATCAGCTTCGCATGTCCCCCGATATTCCAACGCCAAAGTTATCGCCATGAAACAAGACACCACGACATCGCCTTCACCCACCCCTTCGACCGACGCGGTCCAACCCGCGCAGGCCCAGGGCCGCGAGGACCTCAAAGCATGGGAGGCGTCGCAACCCGCCAATATCTACCTAAGCGACGCGCACTTTAAGCGCCTGGTCCCGCTCTATGTCACCGGCGAGGCTGTGGAAAAACTCGAGGCCGATCTGGAACGCTTCGGGGCCCAGGTCGTCTCCGCGGTCGACCCCTTAGTGCGCGAGAATAACCTGCATCAGAATTTGCCGCGGCTGGAGCGCTATAGCGGCATTGGCGAGCGGGTCGAAAAGATCGCCCACCACCCGACCTATCATGAGGCGGGCCGCTATATTTACGGCTCCGGGGTGATGTCGGCCTACGCCGAACACCCAAACGCGGTCGGCGTCCTCAGCCGCTTCTACCTCTCGAGCTACAACGGCGAAGCGGGGCATAATTGCCCGCTGGCCTGCACCGCCGGCGTGATTCGCGTGCTCCAAGAACTCGCGCCCGATGCGCTTCGCGAGAAATACCTGCCGGGGTTTCTCAACCGCGACTACGACAAGCATCTCGAAGGTGCCCAATTTTTGACCGAAGTTCAGGGCGGCAGCGATGTTGGCCAAAACGGCACCCGCGCCGAGCGCCAGCCCGACGGGTCCTACCGAATCTGGGGCGAAAAATGGTTCTGCTCCAATATCGACGCCGACGTCTTCCTGATGAGCGCACGCCCCGACGGCGCCCAGGACGGCACCCGCGGCCTCGGGCTTTTCTTCGTCCCGCGCGAACTCGACGACGGCACGGTCAACAACTTCACCATCCGCCGCCTCAAGGACAAACTCGGCACCCGGTCGATGGCCTCGGGCGAATGCGATTTTCGCGGCGCCCGCGCCTATCATATGGGGGCGAGCGAAGATGGCTTCAAAAATATGATGACCCTGGTGATCAACACCAGCCGGCTCTTCAACGCCGCGGGGTGCATGGGCCTTGCGCGTCGCGCTTATATCACCGCGCGCACCTACGCCGCGCACCGCCACGCCTTTGGCCAACCGATCATCAATTATCCGCTCGTGCAAGAAACCCTGGCCAACCTCAAAGCCGAAGTCGACGCCTGCACCTCTGGGACGCTTCACCTGGCCTGGCTAAGCGACCGCAATGAACGCGGCCAGGCGGGCAAAGACGAACAGCAATTTCTGCGCATGGCGCTTAACCTCAACAAAGTCCGCACCGCCAAGTCCGGGCGTTGGGCCTGCGTCGAGGGTATCGAGATCCTCGGCGGCAACGGCGCCATCGAGAGCTTTTCACCGCTGCCCCGACTTCTGCGAGACGCCATTGTCTTCGAGAATTGGGAGGGCACCCACAATACCCTGCAAATGCAGATCATGCGCGATATGCAGAAATACGGGGTCCACGAAGGCTTCTTCAGCTATCTTGAGAACCGCCTGCGCGACTGTCGCGCGTCGGACCAAACCCAGGTCGAAACCGTGCGCGATATCATCGGGAAATCGAAAAAGTCGCTCGCAAGCCTTGCGACACTGCCCCCCGGCGCCGCCACCCTCGCCATGCGCCCGCAGATGGACCGTTTGGCCTGGATTTTCTACGCCGTCACCCGCCTCTGGGAGCGCGGACAGCAAGAAAATGCCGCCGCCGTCGACGACGCCTCGGTTCAGCAATTCATCGCCCATCGATTGCTTGGGGAGGTTGACTATTCGGATTCCGCCGTCTTATCCCGGCTTCGAACTCTGCTGCAGGATATCTGAGATTTATTTGCCCAGAAATCCCGACTTATTGCTGAGTCTTGGTTGATGAATGTCTCGCGACGAAGTATTTATGTTGCATAATGGGACTCTTAGCGTATCGCAGGCGATCGAATGTTTCATATCAAAACTGATATCCGACAATATAAATGCGAGTCGGAGCAAAAAGTCGAACGCCTTATCCGCAATTGGGTGATCCGGCCAACCGACCTCATCTATGATGCCCAGAAGGATTCCTGGAAATCCATCGGCGAGCATCGTGCTTTTCACGCCATTTTCGCGATGATTGAGCAGGAAGAGGCCAACGAGCCCGATACCGTTGTCACCGAGGCCCCGTCGGAGATTGCCGCCGAATACGAAGTTCAACCCGGCAGCGAATTCGACGAGGACAGCGCGGACGCAGACCAAACGCTCACGGTCGACTCCTCCGCAATCGACGACGCAACCGAGTCCTACGACACCCCGTCCTACCCGCGCCCGCCCGAAGCCCCCGAGGGCGTCGAAGGGCTGATTCGTGACTCCGATGAGATCACGATGATGACCGATCGCACCCTCGATATGCTCCGCAGCGACGACGCGCCCCGAGAAAACGCGCCGCTCGAGGAGCATCGCGAGGCCACCCCCCCCGAAGAAGCCAACATTGCATCGGAACCACAGGTCGACGACCTCACAGACGATCCGACCCTCAATGAGCCGATGGCCGATGGCCGCCACGGTCTCCCCGAAGATGTCTTTGTCACCGATGAGATCTACCGGGAGGATATCCACGCCGCGATTCGCGACGACCTAAGAGACCTCGACGACGACGACGATGAGATCGAGGAGGACGAGGTCACGCAATTGGTGGAGCGAAACGCCTATTTCGACGAAGCCGACGACGCCGCTGAGTCCGACTCGGGCGCCGACCTTGGCGAAGACAGCGCGGTCGACGACGACGCGCTCGAAGCATCCGGCACCAACACCCTTGGGGATGAAGATTCTGAGTCCGGCGAAGAAAATAAGGCGCGTTGGCGAATCGTGCTGTCGGACGACGCCGAGGAGACGGCCCAACAAGAAGATGCGGGCGCAACCTCTCAGGACGACGCAGACCTCGCGGCTTTTGGCGAATTTCAAACCATGGACGACGCCGAGCTCGACGCGATGCTCAACGAGGCGGCGGCCCTGGTCGGCTTAAGTGAGAACGACAAACCCTCGGGCGAAGACGACGAACTTGAGTCCGCCGAGCTTGGCGATCAGGACTCCGAGCCCAAAGATATCGCCGACGTGGATCTCGAACTCGTCGACGCCGACGAGGCGAGCGAAGGTCGAGAGCGCGCAAACACCCCGGTCCAATCCGCCGCGGTCCCCCTGGCCGACATCTCGGGCGGCTACGCCCTCGCCCTGCCCGTCGATATCAGCCCGTCTGCCGAGGCCATAAAACTTGGGCTGGTCCACTCGCGCTTAAGCCGCGAAGCCAAGGACGCTGCGTTCCCGCGCGCCAAGCCAAAAGTCCCCGGTGAAATCACGACCCGCGTCTTCGATCTCTCACCACCCAAGCCCAAGCCCAAACCAACCTCGGCCGCCGACACGGGCCTCGATCTACCACCACGAGACCAATCCCTTGGCCTGGTCATCGGGATCGTACTCTTCGTCGTGGTGATCCTATTTTTCGCCGTAAAATTACTCGGCTAATCGCAACGCCTCTAGCGCCGCAAAAACGCTCAACCGACCGACTCGGCCGAGGCGACTTCATGCCCGTAGCTTCGGATGCGATCGGCCACTTGCTCCGCCCAGATCCGATAGCCTGCAGCCCCCGGATGAAACCCGTCGGCGGCCATCACGTCGGCGGTCAGCGGAAAGTCCACCGTCACAACCTCGCAGCCCGCCATCTCATCGAACTCCGCGAGCACTCGATTCAGCCGCCGCGCGCTCTGGCCTAAAAACCAGCGCAACGGCTGGGGCAGCACCGGAAACAGATGCATCGGCGGGACGCTCGTCAAGATGATCTGCCTGGGTCCGAACTTCTCCTTCAAGAGCTCGACCAACTCCATCTGGCGCCCTCGCCAGATCTTCGGATCTTTATCCCCCAACACATCATTGACCCCCAGCGAGGTCACCACCACGTCGAACGGCGCGTCCTCTTCCTTTTGCACCGCACGTATCAGCGCGCCGGTCGTCCAACCCGAGCGCGCGATGAGCTTCCACTCCAGCGAAAAATCGCCGCCCAACTGCTCGACCAATTGCCCCAGCAAGGCGTCCTCCTGGCGCTCGACCCCCACCCCGGCGGCGGCCGAATCGCCCACGATCAGCACCCGCAGCGGCGCGTCTTTCCCCAGCCGGCCCTCCCGCGCGCCCTCTGCCTCGGGCAACCGCGGCGTGTCCCGCTTCACCCGGCGTCCCTGAACCAACAGAATCGGCGCGAGCGCCATCTTCGTACATTTATGCAACATCGCTTTTCACCTAGTGAGTTTCTGAATCCTGCGCGTCGAATACCTACGCCAAACGCTCTACCAATTCCTAATATGATTGACAGCTAGGCCGTGATAACTATCGTGTAAACAACGACTGGCCGACGACATTCCGCGTGTTTGCCCCGGCAACGCCGAAGCAATCGACCAGATCGAAACTACAATTAACTGACCGTTGATCCAGGAAATAATAATGATGGTGCGCTCTATTTTGGGCATTTTCGCAGAAAGCCCCTTCAAACCTCTCAAAGAGCTCGGCCATAAGGTCGGTGAGTGCGCCCACGAAGTCGGGCCGCTCTTCGATTCTTTCTTCGCTGGCGACTATGACGCGGTGCGATCGCAGGCCGAAAAGATCAGCCAGCTCGAATACGAAGCCGATAAGATCAAAGACCGCGTGCGCGACAAATTGCCCAAGAGCATTTTTCTGCCCGTCGATCGCCGCGACCTTCTGGCCGTGATCTCCAGCCTCGACGCGATCGCCGACTGCGCCGAAGATATCGGCATCCTCTTCACCCTGCGTGAGATGGAGCTTCACGACCAAATGGTCGAGCCCCTCAAGATCCTGGTGCCCCAGGTCCTGCTGGTCGTAGACAAGGCCATCGAGATCATCGACCAGCTCGACGCCCTGGTCGAAGTTGGCTTTAAAGGCGAGCAGGTCGACAAGGTCCGCAAGATGATCGACGAGCTGGGACGCCTGGAGCACGAAGCCGATCTCACTCAGGATGCCCTGGCGCGCACCTTATTCTCCGATCTGGGCGACGATATCAAACCCGGCAGCCTGTTTTTGTGGAATAAAATTCTCAATAAAGTGGGCGACCTGGCGAATACCTCAGAAAAAGCGGGAACGCGCGTTCGACTTTTCCTCGCAAAATGATATACGCCGCCCGAGAGTATTTGTCGGGCGGCAAATTTCAGCCGTTTTAGCACCCTCCCGCCTGTCCGACTCTGTCTCAATTTAGTTTCCGAAGAACATTCGACGCGAATACGCGATTATAGTCGAGAAATTTGACGCTCGAAAGAAGGCGCGTTTTATTTTGTACGGATCCGCATAAACGGACCCAAGCCGACGAGAAATTCAGTGGAAATTGTGTTGTATATGGCCCTCGCCTTTGGTTTCTATATGGCGTGGACGATCGGGGCAAACGACGCGGCAAACGCGATGGGAACCAGCGTTGGTTCCGGTGCCATTACCTTCAAAGAAGCCGTCATCATTGCGGCGGTCTTTGAGTTCTCTGGCGCGATTCTAGCTGGCAGCGGTGTCACCGACACCATGCGAAAAGGGATCATCGACCCCGCGCTCTTTAACCAGATGCCCCAGGGCGCGGAGATCTTCGCGCTGGGCATGTTGGCCTCGCTTATGGCGGCCGCGATTTGGCTTCATTTCGCGGCGTTTGTTGGCTGGCCGGTCTCGACGACGCACAGCATCGTCGGCGCCATCGCCGGTTTCGGTGTGGCCTCCGTCGGCATGTCCAATGTCGACTTCGGCACCCTTGGCATCATCGTGTCGAGCTGGGTTGTCAGCCCCGTCGCGGGTGGCCTGCTGGCCTTCCTGATATTTACGGCCATCCGAAAGACCATCATCGATACCCCAAATCCAGTTTTATCGGTTAAAAAATGGGGCCCGGCCTTTGCCTTCCCCATCTTCTTGGTGTTGGCCCTGGTGCTGTTTACCAAGGGGCTAAAGAACGTCGACTTGCCGCTCGATACCTACGGCATCGCGATCATCTCGGTGCTGACCGGCATCATCGCCTCCACCGTCCTCTGGTGGATCTTGCGCAAGATTCAAACCCCGACCGACGTGGACCGCGGCGAGCATGAGACGCTGCGAGATGTCCACCATTCACGGGTCGAACGGGTCTTCCGCTACCTTCAAACCATCACCGCCTGCTTCGTCGCATTTGCCCACGGCTCCAACGACGTCGCCAACGCCATCGGGCCGCTGGCCGGTATCGTCAGCCTCTTCGACGGCACCACATTCCAGGGCTCGGATGCGCTGGGCTCTGCGGTTCCCGTCCCCACCTGGGTCCTTATGATCGGTGGTGTCGGCATCCTGGTTGGCCTGGCGACCTACGGCTATAAGGTCATCGAGACCATCGGCACCAAGATCACCGATATCACCCCGAGCCGCGGCTTCGCCGCAGAATTCGGCGCCGCAACCACCATCCTCATCGGCAGCAAGATCGGCCTGCCGCTGTCGACCACCCACACCATCGTCGGCGCGGTTATCGGCGTCGGTTTTGCCCGCGGCATGAACGCCCTGAACCTGCAGATTATCTGGCAGATCGCCAAGGCGTGGGTCTACACAATCCCCTTCACCGCCGTGCTCACCGTGGTGATCTTCAAGGTGCTACAATATTTCTTCCTTGTTTGATCCCCGCCATCAGTCGACCTGTAATGCGGATCGACTGAGTTAAAGCAGTTGCATATTTTCTCAAAAAATCGCCTCGAAAGAGGCGATTTTTTGCGTTTTGCATGACTTCGCAAGAATTGGGGCGCTGGTCCCAGCCCGCGGGGCATGGGTATAATCCCGCGAAATAGCTCGTCATTTCTCGGAGATACCATGCTCATCCGACGCCTTATACTCACCCTGTCACTCGCGCTTCTCGCGAGCTTCCTGGCGCCGTCCCTGGCGCTTAGCGCTGACTGGGATCGCTTCCCTGAGCTTAAACCGCGCGAACATTTCGCCATCAAAAGACTCTATGATGGCCCCAAATATAAGGACCTCCGGGAGTGCTACCGGCGCTTCGATTCGCGGGTAGGCGCCGATTATTTCGGCGCGATGGTCGAGGTCACCGCCGAGAGCGGCAGTCGCTCGCGCAAAGAAGACAACGCCGTCCCCTACGCCAACGCCCTCTACGACGCGTGGAAGGCCGACGGCATCCTCGACGATAGGGATGATATCCTGGTCGTCTTCGGCCTCAGAAATCGCTCCATCGCCATCCGCCCGGGGGCCAAATGGCAGAAACTCGGCTTCGACGGCGAGACCATCGCCAAGACGATCGAGGCATCGCATTTCGACAAATTTCACAAACGCCGCAAATATTCGGACGCGCTCTGCTCGGTGCTCACCGCCGTCGATCTTCGGCTCGTCACCCTCCAGCAGCAGATGGAGAAAGACGTCGCCGCCATCGAGGAGCGCCTGCCGACGGTCGACGCAGAGCTCAGCGCGCTGCACAAAAAGGTAAGCGCGCGCTTCGCTAAATTACCCAATAAAGATCACCCCTTCGGCCAGAAACTATTGGCCAAATTGGCCGCCGCCCGCACCCACCTGACAGAGGCAACCGAGCGGGCCAAAGACGCGCCCACCGACGCGGTCCGATTGGCCGACAAGGCCGAAGCCGTCCTGCAACCGGTGCGCGACGAGCTAAAGATATTCAACCAGGATATGGAGCAGCTCGACTCGGTCGCGGCCGAGATCGCCACGCTCAAATCGACGCTCCTGGCGCGTGACGACGTCGACGAAGACTACCCCAAACGCGCGCTCCTTCAGGTCCAAGAATGCGAAAAGCTCACGCAACAGATCCGCGAAAAATATGAGGGAAACCCCGCACAGCTCAGCGATTGCCGACGCCTCGTCGACGAGCATCTCGCCCAGGCCGACGTCGAAGTCGCCCGGGCCGAGGTCCATGATTATTACCTCAAAACCCTGCTCCCACTGCTGGCGCTGATGCTGCTCATCCTGGGCGCGATCGCCGTTGTATTCCTGCAAACCCTGCGCCGCCGTCGCGCCCTCGCCCAGCTCCAACCGGACCTGGTCGAGTGGGAAAACCGACTCGCCAACGCCGCGAAATCACAGCAAGAACTCGAGCTCAAAGCACCGACTTATTTCGCCCCCGGACGCGCCTCTTGGACCGGCGAGAGCGCCGCGATTGACGAGCGCCTGGGCGAATACGGGGCGCGCGTGGACGCCCTCCTATTGCAGGGCAACCAACTCCTCGCCCAGGCAAAGCAACTTCAGGCGAAATCACACCCGCTTGACGCAAAACGCCTCGAAGACGCGCTCACCCTGCTGCGAAACACGCCACTCGACGCGGTGGCGAGCGCGGCTGACGGCGCCACCGCATCACAACTTCTAGGCAACCTCGCCGACGCACAGCGCGAGGCGCTCGGCGCGCTCGACGACCTCCTCGCCACCCGGGCACGCCATGACGAAGAGGCCGCCCGAGCGGCTGCCGCAGTGTCCCGCGCCGAGCAGGCCGTCCAGAAACGTCGAGACCTCGGCCTACCCGCCGAATATCTGCTCACAGGCCTCGAATCAGCCACCGCAGCATGGCAGGACGCGGTTAATCGCGGAGACCAGGACCCCAAAGCCGCCGCCGACACCTACGCCCGCATCACGCCCCAACTCACCGATATCGCCGAGCGCGCCGAAGCCGGAAACCACGCCATCGAAGCCATCCGCGGCGACCTCAGCGATACCGCCGAAGCCCTGCGCCAGCGCATCAAGCAACTGCGCTTCTCGGGCGTCGATATCGACAAACTACGCTTCGCCCCCGAGCAGGACCTCAGCGCGGCCAGGCGTGAGGCTTCGCGCATTGTCGAGGCGCTCGCAGACGGGGAAGATAAGAGCGTCGGCGACGCTGCCCAACAACTGCGAGCCAACCTCGAGCAACTCAGCCGACGCCTCGAAATCGTGGCCGTCGCAAAAGAGAAAATTCCCCAAAGAATACAAAACCTTAGCTCGCGCGGAGACACGCTCAAAGAACGCCTTATGGATCTTCGCTATGCCCTTAAATCACTCGCAACGCAGGGCAACCCGAACGTCTATCAAGCAAGCTCGGCGCAGGTAGGACGCTATCAATCCCAGCTCGACCGTCTGGGGCGCGAGCTTAGCAAAGCCAAAGAAGACCACCGCCTCAAACGCTTTTTAAGCGCCACCGAAAGACTCGACTCCGCCACCCGTCTGGTCGAAAAGGCCGAGGAACTCGTCCAGCAACTCGGCACCCTCGAAACCACGATCGGCGTCACCCAGGCCAAATGCGAACAACTCCTCAAGACCTGCAACGCCGACTGCGACGCGCTCCTAAAGAAAGCTCAAGAGCCCGGCATCGATCCCGACCTTCGGGCCCTCATCGCCCAAGCACACGACGCGCTCGAGACCTTAAACGCGCAGGCCGAAAACGAGCAGATCGACTGGTTTGAGGCGCGCACACAGCTCGACTCTCTTCAGAAAAGCCTGCTCTTCCTCGGGGCCCAGGCCGACGCCGACCGCAACGCCTTCACCCAGGCCCAGCAGCTTCTTCAGCAGGTCCAGCAGGACTTCGGCGCAGCGTCCAACGGCCTCGCACGCGCCGACTACGCGGGGATCATCGCGAACGCCCAGAATTTGCTCGACGGTTGGCGCCAGCAAATGCAAGAAGGCGCCGGCGGAGGCGCCCTGCTGCGCACCGGCCACGCCGTCGCAGCAGCCTGCGCCCGCGCCCTCAAGCTCGCTAAATCCCCGCGCTCGCTCGCCGACAACGCCCACCAGCAATTGGCCCACGCAAACGCCCGGCACGCCCAAATTCACGACGCACCCTACGGCTACGAAGTCACCGGCGACTGCACCCAAGCCGGCGCAGACCTTCGCGCAGCCGCCGAGCAAATCGAGCGCGCAGACTTCGCCAACGCGCTGGCCTCGGCCGAAGCAGCCACCGTCCAAATCGAGCTCGAGGACGCTCGCGCCCGCGCCCTCGCCGCCCGAAATTACCGACGCGCCCAGCTTAAAAACTTGGCATCGGCGACCGATGCGCCTAACCTCGAAGCCTTCGGCCCCCGACGCAGCACGAGCGGCCCGCACGCCGCGGCGCGCGAACCATCCAGCGCCGAGGCTTAGGCTCACAGAGGCCGCATCAGCCGGCCAAAACCTTCGAATCCAAGAAGAGATCGCTCGGCATCGCCCGCTCTAATTCCCACACGATACCCATCGGTCGTTCGCCCTCGTGGCGCACATAATTCGCGGGCCCAAGCAGCGTGTACGGCTGCGTGCGCCCGTTGACCTTTTTGTGGCGACGCACAAAGAGCAACACCTTCGAGCCGCGCTCCCGATGATGAATATAGCGCTGGCCCGTGGGCGTATCCGCCGATGTATTCGACTGCGATTCCCAATGAAATAACCGCGTAGACATCGCATAGTCCTTATACATCGTCTGCGGCGAATAATGCTTTTCGGTCTTCTCCAGCGTGATGAAAAAGAGGTCGGTGTCGAAGGCCTCGAGGTAGCGAACCCCCTCGCGAATCGGCGTGGAGTTCTCGGGAGACAGCAGCCCGAAGGCCGCCCGAATCTCGGAGAGCGTGTAGCGCGCGTGCACCGACAGCGGCACGCGGTGCTCCCAGCCCATCTCCCCATCCAGCGGAAAAGTCACGTGACTGGCGCGGTCATCGAGCAGCCCGAGCAGTTCGCGAAGCTCCTGCAAGACCGCCGGGTGCTGCCACATATTCTTGAGCAACGCCTCGGCATAGGGCCACTCGGCGCGGCTCTTCGCGCTATCCCCCCAGAGCGAGAAATGCAGCATATAGAGCATCTGCTCCTCGGCAGGCGTCAGCTCGCCAGGCGCCGGCGGCGACTGGGCGCCGAGGAGCCTGTCATAGAAGCTCAGCCGGTCGGCCGCGTCGATATGCAGGATTCGATGCAGACGCCCGCCAAAGCGCGCCTCATCCGGACCCGCGTCATACGTCTCAAAGCCTGCCTGGCGCCGAATCTTCGTCCAATACCAGGACTGCGAGCGATAGAGCTCCTCGGGCTCACGCTGCGTCTTCGCCAAGAATTCGGCCAGCGAAATATCGCCGAACTCGGCCAACTCGGCCGCCACCGCGCTGACGCTTCCGCCGATGCTCGACTTGATATTATCAATCACCAACTGACTGGCGACGCGGTCGAGCTCGATGGAGCAGCCCGCCGGCAAATACCCGAAGCCGTCCTCGATTTCGTCGGCGAGCGCCTTGCCCGAAATGCCGGTGAGGGCTTTGTAGCGGACGTCGTAGCGAAACTTCTTATGCGCGTGCCCGATGAAATCGAGCACCGTCAGACACGACTTCTTCGGCGCGTGCCGAAGCCCTCGCCCGAGCTGCTGCAAGAAAACCGTTGCGCTCTCAGTCGGGCGCAAAAATAGGACCGTGTCGACCTCGGGGATGTCGACGCCCTCATTAAAGAGGTCGACCGTAAAGATCGCCTGCAGCTCCCCGCTCACCAGCCGATGCTTGGCGGTGTCGCGGTCCTCGCGCGACGAATTGCTGGTCAGCGCGAGCGTCGAAAACCCCGCCCGATTGAACTCCGCCGCCATAAACTCGGCGTGCTCGATATTCACGCAAAAACCCAACGCCTTCATCTTCGACGGGTCGAGCACCTTGTCACTAATCTCGTTGAGGATCAGCGCCACACGCCCATGGTCGGCGGTATAAAGGTTGCCCAATTCGGTGGCGTTATATTTCCCCAACGTCCACTTAAGGCGCTGAAGCTCGGTATTATCGTGGACGCCAAAGTATTGAAATGGCACAAGAAGTTGGCGCTCGAGCGCCTCCCAAAGCCGAATCTCGGCGGCGATTCGCCCGCCAAACCAGGACAGCACCGACTTCCCATCAGCGCGCTCAGGCGTCGCGGTGAGGCCGAGCAGAATCTCGGGCTCCAGGTGCTCCAGAAGCTCGCTATAAGTGCGCGCCTGGGCGTGATGGAACTCATCGACGATCACAAAATCGAAGGCATCCGGGGCGAGCGTCGTCGTCTCGGCAAACGCGCCCTTTTGACTGGTCAAAGATTGAATCGAGGCGAAGACATGCCGCCATTTGCGAGGCTTTTGCCCACCGACCAGCAACTCGCCAAACGCCCCATCCCGCAACACCGTGCGGAAGGTGCGCAGGCTCTGCTTCAGGATATCTTCACGATGCGCCACAAAGAGCAGCGTGGCGTCGGGATTCGCCTCATACCAGCGCTTGAAATCAAAGGCAGCGATCATCGTCTTGCCGGTGCCGGTCGCCGACACCACAAGGTTCTTATAGCGCCCGTGCCGGACCCGCTCGGCCTCGAGCTTCTCCAAGATCTCGACCTGGTGCGGGTAGGGCTTGAGGTCCACGTAGGCGATATCGGTCGCCTCGGTGCCGCGCGTCTGGTCCAGCGCGTGCTCGAGCTTTTCGACATCCTCGACGCGCGCCGGATCGTAGGGCTCGAAGAGCTCATCCTCCCAATAGTCCTCAAATGTGGCGCGAAATTTCTCCAGAATATCCGGCGTCTCCACCTGCGAGAGCCGCACATTCCACTCAAGCCCGTCCATCAGCGCCGAATGCGAGATATTCGAGGAGCCGATAAACGCGGTCGAAAACCCCGTCTCCCGATGCATCAGCCAGGCCTTCGCGTGCAGGCGCGTGGTCTGGGTCTCGTAGCAAATTCGAATCTCGGCGCCCATCTTCGAGAGCTCATCGAGCGCGCGTCGCTCGGTCGCGCCCATATAAGTGGTGGTCAGAATGCGCATCGGCCGTCCCCGCTCAACCAGATGCTCGTAGAGCCTATCGCGCAGCACCCGCACCCCGTGCCAGCGAATAAACGCGCACAGAAGATCGACCCGATCCGCCGACACGACCTCCCGCTTCACCGCATCCCCCACCCGCGGCTCATGCTTCGCGTTCACCAACAGGTCGCTCGCCCCGAGCGGAATCGTCGGGCGCGGCGGCAAAAACGCCCTGCCCCCGACCCGCTCATCGACCTCGCCGATGCCATAGAGCGCCCCGGCCGGCTCGGTCACGTCGCCCCCGACGCTGCCGGAATTCGCAAACTCTCGCACCACGCCGAGCACCCGATTGACCAGGGCAAGCTGGCGAGGCGCGTCGTTTCGAATTCCCTCAAGCGCGCCCTCAACCTCGCGATAAATATGGCGCGCGAGCAGTACGTGCGCGTCGCCGTCATCGAGCGCATCGCGCTCCACAAGACCGGGCTCCAAACCCTCCAAAGCCTTCGCCAGCGCCTCGGTGATCAGTCGCTCGTAGAGTCCAGGTGCCAAATTCGATGCCATCTACTTCCCCTGCAAGAATTACAAAAGTTTATCTGCGGGCAATCTACCAGGTTGCAGTGGAACGCCCCAGGAAGAATTTTGAGATGGGGCGCGTTACTTCGCCACGGATGATCGTCATTCGATAATTCATCGCGCTGCATCTATTCCCCCAATTCGCCGGTCGACGCCCCATTCGATCGCAGGTATGAGATGAGGCGCATCGTCCTGGAAAATGCCGCCCGGGCTCGGGAAGGCGCTTTTCAACCCACCACCATTCCACCGGAGTACCCATGAAGTTCGAGGAATATCGCAATTACGACGCCATTGAATTGGCGCGCATGGTGCGCGAAAAAGAAGTCAGCGCATTGGAATTGATCGACGCCGCGGCCGACGGAATCTTGGCGTGGAATGAGTCGCTCAACGCGATTATCGAGCCTTGGGTTGAAGACGCGCGCCGCGGGCGCATCGAGTGGAACGCGAACGGCCCGTTGGCGGGCGTGCCCTTCTTGCTCAAGGATATGGTCGAGTGGAAGGGGCGCGCGATGACGCTGGGCTCTCGCCTGCTCGACGGCTATGTCGCCCAGTCGACCCACCCGCTGGTGAGCCGCTACTTGGACGCCGGGCTGATCCCGCTGGGGCGCACCAATATGAGTGAGTTGGGGCTCTTGCCGGTCAGCGAGCCGACCTTTTACGGCCCCTCCCGAAACCCCTGGAGCCTCACACATACCCCCGGCGGATCCAGCGGCGGGTCGGCCGCGGCGGTGGCCGCGGGCATCGTCCCGGTGGCCAACGCGGCCGACGGTGGCGGGTCGATCCGCATCCCGGCCTCGGCCTGCGGGCTCTTCGGCCTCAAGCCCACCCGCGGACTGGTCGTCGAGCCGATCGACGAGGTGCCGGCGGGCTTTGTCTCACAGCATTGCGTCAGCCGGACGGTGCGCGATAGCGCGCTCCTGCTCGACCTGAGCGCCGGGCGAAACCCCGGCTCGCGATGGCGCACGCCCAAACCCTCGGGCACGCGCAAGAGCTATAAAAGCTTCGCCGACGCGGCCACGCAGGACCCCGACACGCTGCGCGTCGGCGTGATGTACACCGACTTTATGGGCCAACCGCTGCACCCCGCCTGCCGCGCCGCGGTCGAAAAGAGCGCGAAGCTCTGCGAAGAGCTCGGCCACGAAGTCGTCGAGATTAAATCGCCCATCGACGGGCTGGCCTTCCGCCAGGCCTTTAGCCAATTGTGGGCGACCGCGGCGAGTTTTTTCCTCAAGCGCGTGCGCGCCGACCTGGACACGATGGAGGATTTGCCCAGGCCGTTGATTCGCCTGCTGCAAGTCCCCGGCGCGCTTGAGACCACGCTGCGCGCGGCCGAGGCGGTTGGCAAACCGCTGATCGAGCCGCTCACGCGCAAATTGGCCATCCACTCCGACCGCATGGCGCCCTCAGACCTGTGGCTCATCTGGCAGCAGCTCAACGTCGCGACCGCCGCGATGACCCATTATTTTGACGACCACGATATCTTGCTCACCAGCACGCTCTGCAAGCCGCCGGTGAAGGTCGGCCACTATGACGATATCACGCTGGACTTCGAGGAGCTCGAGGTCGACCTCTTCAACTTCGCCGGGCTGACGCCGCTGGCCAATAGCACCGGCCTGCCGTCGATGTCGCTGCCGCTGTACCGCTGCGACCAGTCGCGCCCCGGCGAAAAAGAGCACCACGGCCTCCCGATCGGCACCCAATTTTACGGTCCCCACGCCGAGGACGCGATGCTGCTATCGCTGGCCGGCCAATTCGAGCGCGCCTTCCCCTGGGACGCCGTGGCGCCCCTGCCGATGCGCTAAAGGCCCGATAATATACAATCGCCGAGACGAGCGCCCCGAAAGGTGAATTTTTCGATTTAGGGTGCTAGCATCGCCTCCCAACCTCGTGACGCACCGAGGTGGGAGGCGTTTTATTAACTCACGCGGGCCGTCCCGTCTGGAGCATTTATGTCAGCCATCGTCGAACTTCGCGAAGTCGATAAAGATTACCCGCTCGGCGCCACCGTCGTGCAGGCCCTCAAGGGCGTCAGCCTGAGCATCCACCGCGGCGAATTCACCACCATCGCCGGGCCCTCCGGCAGCGGCAAGACCACCATCCTCAACCTGATCGGCTGCATCGACGTGTCCACCCGCGGCAAGGTGCTCATCGACGGGCATTCCACCGCCGAGATGTCCGACCGCGCGCTGACCGACCTGCGCCTGCACACCCTGGGGTTCATCTTCCAGAGCTTTAACCTGATCGACGTGCTCAATGTCTTCGACAACGTCGAGTTCCCCCTGCTCCTGCAGGGTAAATTGGATAAGGCCGAGCGCAAAAAACGTGTCGAAGATATGGTCGAGCGCGTCGGCCTCACCAAACAACTCGTCCAGCGCCCTAACGAGCTCAGCGGCGGCCAGCGCCAGCGCGTCGCCATCGCCCGCGCGCTCGTCACCCACCCCAAGATCGTGCTCGCCGACGAACCCACCGCCAACCTGGACTCCGCCACGGGCCGAAATATCATCGACCTGATGCGCGAGATCAATCGCTCCATGGAGACCACCTTTATCTTCTCCAGCCACGATCCCAAGATCATCGATCGCGCCGAGCGCGTCATCGAACTCGTCGACGGTAATATCAGCACCGACGACCGTCGGACGGCGTAATTTACCTTAATTCGATCGTTGTCGACCAAAACAAACGAATTATGCTTTGACAGAACGAAAGCCCCGCTCCATACTCCGTGCAACTTAATTTGTTCACCTGCACGGGGGCCGCTCAACCGGCTACTGGAGTTAAATGACTGGCTTAAGTCTTCATTACGCTTATCGTCTTCCGGCGCTTGCGCGCGCCCTCTCCGAACAACTCAAGCCGCGACTTCAGAGCACCGAATCGCTCTTCTCGCCGCTCGATATCATCGTCCCCAGCCTGACGATGCAGGCCTATCTCGAGCAAGAGATCGCGCGCCAATTAGGCGTCACGCCTAATCTTCGCTTTCATCTATTGCGCGGATATTTGGCCGACAAATTGTCTCCGGCGACCGGCGGCCCGGCCACGCCGAAGCCCCGAATATTGAGCGCCGAGCAGCTCCAACAAATCCTCATCAAGGTGCTCCAGGACGCCTATTTTAATGGCGAGTCAAACGCGGCCTCGCTGCCGAAATGCGACGCGCTGCGCGCGTACCTGCACGTGACGACCGGCAGCGACGCTAAGCCCAACGAGGCTGCGCGCGAACTTCGCCTCTACCAAATCACCGGCGAGCTCGCCCGACTTTTTGTCGAATATAGCTTCTCGCGCTCTGCCCCGGTCTTTGGCCCGCCGATGGAACCCGCGCCCCTGCTCGTTACATGGAGTAAGCGCGCCGACCTTGAATCCGACAACCCCATCGAGGTGTGGCAGCACGCGCTTTGGACGCATGTTTTCGGCAAGGGCGGCGTTATTTCGCAGCTAAACGCCAGGGGCGCGGCCAACCATGAAGCACCCTATATGACGCTCCCCGAGGCTTTTGAGGCATTTGGGGCCGCGCAAATCAGCGCAGACAAAGCAATGCCAAAGACCGTCTATATGGTCGGCTTTCCCTATATCGCGCGGGTCTTTGTTGAGGCGACCCAACTCCTCGCCCAACACTCCGATGTTCATGTTTTTGCGCTCACTCCCGCCCAAAAATGGGCGAAGGGAAGCGACGCGGAACTCGGCGACGACGACCACCCGCTGCTGCGCCAATGGGCAAGCGCGGGCGGCATTCACGCAAAGATGTGGGCCGCCACATCGGCTGAGATCACGCGCAGCGAGGCGGCCTCCGAAGCCCCGGATAATCTGCTCGGCGCGCTGCAATCCGACATCATCGCCAGCGCCGATGCGCCCGCCAAGCAGGCCGACGCCGCGCAGGGTATTCGCTTTGTCGAATGCCCCTCCATCGCCCGCGAAGTCGAGTCGGTGGCCAACGAGATCTGGACGCTCCTGCGAGACGACGAAGACCTGCGGCCGGACGAAATCGCCGTCCTCATCGCCGGCTCCGACCAGGAATCTTACCAGGTCCAGCTCGGCGAGGCTTTTCGCAGCTTTCATCGACTCCCGTTTAACGAAGTCGGGCTGCCGGCGACCACCGGCGGTCGCCTCCTGGACGCCGCCAAACTCCTGCTCGAACTACCATTTAGCCGCTTTCGCCGCTCAGAATTGCTAAAACTCCTTGTCCACCCGAACCTGCGCGGGCGCAGCGACGAGGTGGACATCGACCAGTGGGCCCAGTGGTGCGACCAACTCGGCATCCTCTACGCCGCGAGCCGCGAGGAACAGGCCGATAGCTACCTTAGCGACGAGAGTGAGCATCGCTGGGATCTCTATAATTGGGACCAGGGGTTTCGCCGGGTCGTGCTGGGCAATTTCCTGCGCGGTGAGCGAAGCGGCTCGGACAAGCTCTTTGAGATGGGCCGCAGCCAATATCAGCCCCTCGAAATCAGCGACGCCGCCTCGCCGGCGACCTCGAATTTCGTCGCGCTCGCGAGCTCCATCATGGCCGATGCCCGCTGGCTGCGTGGCCCCGATGATGCCCCCACCAAACGCAACGCAAAGGAATGGGCGACCATCGTCGAGGACTATTTACGCACCTATTTGCAGGTCAGCACGCAGGACGAAGAAGACGCTGCAGACCGGCGAAAAGAAGACCGCCGAAACCTGAGCGCCGCCTGCCGAGCCATTCGCTCCATCGGCGCGAATTGCCCCATCGACGGCGAGATAAGCTACCGAATTTTCAACGAATTCGCCCGCGACGCCGTCGAAAACCTGCGCCAAAGCGGCAGCCATTATCTCTGCGGCGGCGTCATCGTCTCGACCTTGCTCGAAGCGCGCGCCATCCCCTTCAAACACGTCTTCGTGGTGGGCCTTGGCGAAGGCCAATTCCCGAATCCCGAGATTCTAGACCCGCTGGATCTGCGCCTGGCCGACCCGCAACTCGGCGACCTCAAACCCTCCGACCGCGACCGCTACGCATTCCTCGAAACCCTGCTCGCCGCACGCCAGGGCGTCACGCTGTCCTGGGTCGCCCGCGAGGCCACCACCGGTGAGCCCCTCAACGCCTCGTCCGTGGTCAACGAGTTGCGCTGGGTGCTCCAGGGTCGCTTCGGCCACAGCAGCGAGGCCCTCACCACCATTCAGCCGCTGCGCCGCTACGACGCGTCGCTCTTCGCAGACGACTCGAACCTGCACCCGATCGCGTTTAAGGAGCGCGAAATCATGGCGCTTCGCGAGACCTTAACGACGACCGAGAATGCTCAAAAACCACCGACGCTCCCGACCCTCGACGAGCTTCGCCGCGACGACTCCCCGCTCAAGCTAACCCCAACGATGCGCAAAAAACTCAAATTGGCTGCGTTGCCTTCTGAAATTGCCAAGAAAAACAGCGCTAGCGCACCTGCGCAACCAACGGAGAAAGAGACCACGAAAGAGCCGCGACGGGTGCGTATCAGCCTGTCGAATCTGCGCAAATTTCTTGAGTCGCCGCTGCAGGCGGCCGCCAGCGTCCAGCTTGGGTTGCGCGAGGATGAGGACGATATTTTTGCGGCGGAGCGCGAGCCGTTGGAGGCGAATCGGCTCTATCGAGCCATCGCGCTCAAGAGAGTCGTCACGAAAGCGTTGGCTACTGGCACAGACGCTGACAAGCTCGAAGAAACCTATACCCAAACGCTCCTGCCCAAGATGCCCCTGCGCGCCCAACTGCCGAGCGGTCATTTCTTATCGTCGAACCGTGATGCCCATCTAGAGCTCTTAAATGCGTGGTGGCGAAACTTTGATGTCCTTGAGCTCAAAGCCCCACTCTCTCCCATTGGTATCGGCGTCGATTCGGATGAATGCGCCGAAAAATATGACGCGATTCATCTCGACCTAGACTTGGAACGCGACGGTGTGCCGGAGATCGTTCACGTCGAGATTACCGGCAGGACGGAACTCTCGTCAGAATCGGGTGATTTGTATCTCACCTTTGATACAGGCACCGGCACCTACCCGCGCGGCAAATATATCGCACGAAGTTTTATGAGTTGGGCAGTCGCCACAGCCGCCGGTCGAGTGCATCCGTCAGCGACTCGGTTGATGGTCAACAATAGCCATAAACTATCTGAGAAAACGGCCCCGCGATTCTCGAAGAAAGCGCCGAACTGGTCGAAAGAAGACGCACGCGAGTATCTAAAAGAACTCGTCACTTCTCTGCTTTGCGAGTGTCACGACTATCTGCTGCCCATCGAGTTCGCGGCCGAGAAGCCCAATATGAAGCCTGCTGATTGCACCCGTGAACACCTCCAGGACTGGCTCGAAAAAGCGTTGAGCAGCGAGCGCACTTCCATCGCTTCAAAATACGGCCCCATCAAGGATTACGCCCGTTTTGAGGCCCCCCGCGACGGCCAGATCGCGGCCCGACTCGACGCCCGCTTCCCCTTCTTCGCATGGAGTGAAAAATGATCTCGATACGCTACGAAAAACCCAGCATCTTGAATGATATTTCCAGCGAAGGGCATGTGGTCATCGAGGCTTCTGCGGGCACGGGCAAGACCTATACGCTCGAGCACCTGGTCGTTGATCTCCTCTTGGACAAGGACAAAGAATGCGCCATCGAAGAGATCCTCGTCGTGACGTTTACGCGCCGCGCGACGGCCGAATTGCGCCGCCGCGTCCGTGAGATCTTGACGAAAATCCTGGCCCAATATGAGGCCCAGGATGCTTCGAAATCCTGCGCCGCAGACATCCCCCATTGGGTTATCGACCCCGACGGGGCCAAACGACTTCGCCAGGCCGTTCTTGGCTTTGACCGCGCCGAGATTTTCACGATCCACTCCTTTTGCCAAAAACTCCTCACCGAGAACGCCTTCCAAAACCACCAGCTCTTTGACCTGGAATTGGTCGATGAAAAGGCGCTTTTCGCCGAATGCTACGAGGATATTCTAAGAACAAAAATCTCCACGGACCCGAAGTTAAAGCGCTGGTTTGACGCGTGGTTGCACCCGAAGGTCGGCGGTAAAATCGAATCGCTCGCTAAAGGTTTGCAGGAGGTCTATTCGAGCAATGGCCGCCTCACTCGCTCAGAAAATATGCCCGAAGCATTTCGAGCCCCTGATTTATTGTTTCAAAATATAGAGGCCACAACGAAGGCCAAAGATATAAAGGAGGCGGCCCCCGGCTGGAAGACCGACATCCTTGGCCACCTGCTCAAACCCGTCGCCGACGAGATGAGCCGGCGAAAGCAAAGCGAAGGGCTCTATACCTATAACGATATGCTCGAATTGGTCGGCCAGAGCCTCTCACCGAAGGCCGACAACCCCGCGTCAAATAAGAGTTTTCTGGACGCGCTGCGCCAGCAATATAAATACTCTCTGATCGATGAATTTCAGGACACCGACCCCGTTCAGTGGGAGATCTTCCGCACTATTTTCGTCGAGGGAACGAACTCCCACCGCCTCTTTTTAATCGGCGACCCGAAGCAAGCGATCTACAAATTTCGCGGCGCGGACGTCTGGACCTATTTGCGCGCGGTGAACGAAATATGCCCGAAGTCGGACGACACCGCATCGGTTTCGAACCGCGTCGTGCTCGAGCATAATTATCGCTCCACCCCCGAGATGGTCGCGGCCTATAATGCGATCTTTAAGCATATGGACGGCTCGCAGGAGCGATCGTTTTTCACCAACCCCGAGATCACCTACGAGAATCCGGTCGAACCGAATCCGAAGACAGACCGCGTCGTTCGAGATATGAACGATGCGCCGATCACCTCCCCGGCCATCACGGCGCTGCGCATCAATGAAGGCGACAAGAAAGAGACGATCGCCCCGCGCTGGCTCGATTGGATGCTCGCCGAAATTGAATCGATCCTATGGGGCGCCGGGCAATTCAAAGTCCCCGATAAAAAAGAGGCGTCGGGTTCGAGGCCGGTCAACGCCTCCGATATCTTTGTGCTGACCAACTCCAACGCCGAGTCGCGCGAGATGGGTCGATTGCTGCACAAGCGCGGGATTCCCTACTCGTTCTACCGCCAGGGAGGGCTCTACGAGTCCGGCGAGGCGCTCGATATTCTGGCGCTCCTCCAGGCGATCGCCCAGCCCAAATTGCGCGCCGCGCGCCGCGCCGCATACCGAACCCCCTTCTTCGCCATCCCCATCCGCGAGCTCGCCGATTTCGACGATAGCGACGCCGGGGAACGCGCCCAGGCGCTGCTCTATGAGTGGCGAGAGATTGCTCAGGAGCACGCGTTCACCCGCTTATTTCGAAAAATCGCCGATGACTCCGGCATCCTATTGCGCGAGATTTTACTCGGCCGAGGCGAGCGTGCGCTGACAAATTATCAGCATATCCTGGAGACCTTGGGCGAAGAGGCGTCCAAGGGCTACAAGAGCCTGGACGACCTGATCGGTTGGCTCGCCCGAAAAATCGAGGGCAGCGACGGCGAGGATGACCAGGACCTGCAACGCCTGGAGACCGACCGCCCCGCGGTTCAGGTCATGACCATGCATAAATCAAAGGGGCTCGAGGCCGAAGTTGTCTTTATTTATGGCGGATTCAGCAGCAGAAATAGCGGCATCACGACCTTTATTAATAGCGATGACCCGAGCGCAGCGGAGGCGGAGCGCGTCACCCTCACAAGCGTCTCAAAAGACTATCTCGGCGGAAACGACAGTCCTCAAAAGACGCGGGTTAATCAACAAGCTCAATGGGATAGCGAGCGCGTGATGTACGTGGCTATCACCCGCGCGAAATCGCGGCTTTATCTGTGTCACGCCGGACCAGAGGCAAAATACGGCCGCGGTGGTCGCCACGAAGCCCTCGTGCGCAGCCTGGACCGTATTCACCAGGACAAATCGCTCCCCGAAAGCCTCATAAAATTCATTGAATTCAACCCCGGCTATGTGCACCCCGACAGCCGCCCCTCGAAGAAGGTGACCAGAGAAGACTGGGATGCCGCCCAGGAGACCGACGTAGCGATCACGCAGGACCTGCCTGACTGGGCCGGCGTGCGCAAAAAAGGCCGCCAACTCACCGCCTTTAGTAGCGTCAAAAAACACGACGCCCCCAGCGCAGATAAGACCCACGAGGACGAGCCCGACTCGCCCGCAGCGCCTGCGCCGGACCCACGCTTTGGCGCGGACACCCCGATGCCCTGGGGCGGCACCGACTACGGCAGCTTTTTGCATAATGTGCTCGAGGATCTGAGCGATTATTCCAGCGCGCTCCGGTGCGACGATGTCGACGCCTGGCTGGCGCTCGACGAGGTCAAATACGTCTTTGAGCAGCGCTCAAAGGCGGACCGCATCGGCCCCGAATTTACGCCCTATAGCGCGCGGATTCTCTTCGACACCCTGCGCACGCCGCTCGCGCTGCCGGGCTTCGACAAGCCGGTGGCCATCGCCGAGATCCCGATGACGAAGATCGCCAAAGAGATCGATTTTCACTTCCCGATGCCCCAGGAAAACCTCGATTTTGCCCGGTGGCCAGACGACGCGCCGACGATTGAGCGCGGCTGGATCAAGGGCTCCATCGACCTGACCTTCGAACATGGTGTGGGCGGCGACAGCCGCGTGTTCATCGCCGATTGGAAGTCGAATTTCCTTAAAGATTATCGTCCCGAGGCCGTCGCAAGATCGCTCGACGACGCCTACGCCCTGCAGGCCCGCATCTACACCCTGGCCATGGTGCGCATGCTCGGCATCACCAACGCGCAGGACTACGACGCCCGCTTTGGCGGCTGCCTCTATTTGATGCTGCGCGCGATGTCGCCTGAGCAGCCGTCTGGATACGGCGTGGCGATTTGTCGCCCGACATGGGCGCAATTATGCGCGTGGGACAACAGCCTCGTCGAAGACCCGGACACCTGGAATAGGCCGCTCCCGGTCTTTAGCTGAGCCCAAATTCGGCCGTTATTCGCTGCATTTTTGAATCTTGAATAGATGTTTTGGCGCAAGGAAATCTCATGAGTTCGACCCCGGTATTATTCCCCAGCGGCACGCTCCGACATAAATACGACCAGGCTTCGAAGGTCGACAGCACCGACGCGGTGCTCAGCGCCATCGCGCAGGTTTCGGGCAAGCTTTATATCGATCCGACCCTGGTCTGGACGGCCAAATATCTGGTGAGCACCGAGGCCGCCCTCGACGCTGACGACCGCCTTGGGCTGACGCTTATCGTCTTCGCCCTGCTGGTGTCGATCAGCGAGGGGAGCACGCGCGTGCCGCTGGCTCCCGAGGGCGCCGAGACCGACGCGAGCTACCTCAACACGCTGCTGGGGCGCCTCCACGACCTGCTCCAACAGGTCGCCCGCGGCGAGGGAAGCGCGGAGGCGGCCATCCCCCCGAACGCCGAGCAACTCCTGTCGGCGGCCAAAGAAATCGCCGCCATTCGCGGGTCGAACCCCGGCCAATTGCTGAGCAACGAGCAGCTCGCCACGCTCCTCGCCAGGGTCGACCCGATGGCGCGCGGCGAAGAGATCCCCTACCGCCCGCTCCTTATCTGCGGCCCGCCCGAGCGGCGCGCGCTGACCAGCGAGCGGATGCTGCGAAAAGAAGACGCCCTCGCCGAGCGCCTGATGAAGCTCAGCCGAAAGAGCGTCGACACGAATGTCGACGACGGCCTCGATGAAGTCGCCAATTACCCGACCTATTTTTGGAATGGAGGCGACTGGCAGGAGCAGCGCCTGAACCCGGCGCAGGCCCAGGCCGCGCAGTTCGCGACGCGCTCGCGCCTCGCCTTCGTGACCGGCGGACCCGGCACCGGCAAGACCACCATTATCGTGACGATTCTGCGCCAATTGGTGCGCATGGGCGTCAAGCCCGGCGATATCGCGCTGGCCGCGCCCACAGGAAAGGCCGCCTATCGCATGCGCGAATCGGCGCTCGAGCAGCTCAACTCCCTCGACAAAAACCCGCTTCGCGCCGACGGCCCGGCCCCGGCGGTCCCGCTCAAAGACCTGGAATTACAGCATTATCTTCCCGAGGCTCGCACCCTTCACCGCCTGCTCGAATACTCACCGGGGCGCGATATCTTCCGACGAAATAAGAAGAATCCGCTGGAGGCGAAGGTCGTCATCTGTGACGAGGCGTCGATGATCGACCTCGATATGATGCACGCCCTGGTCGACGCGCTGGGCGAGGAGACGCGGCTTATCTTGGTGGGCGACGCCGACCAACTCCCGCCGGTGGGCGGCGGACAGCCCTTTCGCGACCTCATCGAAGGCGCCCCCACCCACGCGCTGGCCGCCGACGGGCCGGCCCCCAAGAACGTCATGAGCGCCTTCACCACGCGCCTTGAGCATAGCTATCGTATGGACGCAAACGACCAGGGCGGCAAGAGAATCCTGGAGTTGGCCCGGGCGGTGCTGGCCTGCACCGAGGCCAACACCGCGTCGGTCCAGACGCACCTCGAGTCGATGGTTTCGGCCGAGAACCTGAACGCCTATCTCGCGCGCCCCGAGGGCGTGGCGCAGCTCGAGGAGGACGCAAAACTCGACGCGTTCCTGAGCGCCTGGTTCGAGCATTTCGTCGTGTTTCAGGAGGATGAGATGCCGGCGCGCGCCGAGTTTGAGCGCGGCGAGGACGGCTTCGACGCGGCCACGACCGAGGCGATTGAGCGTGTGTTTGAACACCACGCCAGGGCGCGAATCCTCTGCCTGACGCAGGTCTCAAAGACCGGCGCGCGCGCCATCAATAAGACCCTGCACAAGCGCTTCTTCGAGACCTATTCGGACCCGGATCGCCGGCCTAAGAACGCGCCCAAATTTATGCATCTCGAGCCGGTCATGGTCACCCAGAATAATTACGACCTCAATATCTTTAACGGCGATATCGGGCTGGTGGCGAAGGTCTCGCGCAGCGGTAAAAACGCGCGCCGAAAGGTCATCTTCCCCCGCTCCGACGGCGGCTGGCGCGTTATCTCCCTGGCTCAAATAAGCGGCCAACTCGAGCACGCCTTTGCCACCAGCGTGCACAAATCCCAGGGCAGCGAGTTCAAGCATATCGCGCTGGTGATGCCGCCCGAGACGATGTCGCTGCTGAGCAAAGAATTGCTCTATACCGCGGTGACCCGCGCCTCAAAATCGGTCACCCTGCTCGACCCGGCGGGGCTATTCGCCCGGGGCGCGGCGACCTCGATGGTGCGCCACACCGGCCTGCCCGAGCGCCTCGGGGTCTACGGCTAAGCCCGCCGAAATCAATTGCTTGTCAAAAGCGTTCTCAAGCGCGACGATGGCCCGGAATGGCGGTTTCTTTCGCCCTCCCGGGCCATTTGGGTTATCCCAGCAAACCGCCAACTACTCCAATTTACGCCTAAAATAATTCGGACCAAGCCCATGAAATATATCCAAAACCTGTCCAACGACCCCCAATATAACCTGGCCTTTGAAGAATATTGCTTCAAAAATCTGCCCAAAGACGAGGACTACGTCATCCTGTGGGTCAACGGGCCCTCCATCATCGTCGGCAAAAACCAGAACACCCTCGAAGAGGTCGACACCGAGTATATCAAGGCCCACGATATCGTGGTGGTGCGGCGGATCACCGGCGGCGGCGCGGTCTACCACGACCTGGGGAACCTGAACTTCTCCATCATCAAGGCCACCGGGAATTACGACGAGATCAACTTCCGCGAATATAATATCCCCATCCTAAACGCGCTAAAACGCCTCAATTTGCTCGGTGAGCTGTCGGGAAGAAACGATATGACCATCGACGGCAAGAAATTCTCGGGCATCGCGCAGTCCATCTGGCGCCACCGCGCCCTGAACCACGGCACCCTGCTCTTTGACACCCAGCTCGACGTGCTCTCCAAGGCCCTCACGGTCAAGCAGGATAAGATTGAGTCCAAGGGCATCAAGTCGGTGCGCAGCCGGGTCACCAATATCAAGGATTATCTGGCCGACGGCATCACCATCGAGGAGTTCAAGGGGCTGCTGCTCAAATATATTTTTGAGTTCGCCGGCGAAGAGCCCACCGAATATGTCCTGAGCGAGGATGAGCTCTCGGGTATCGACGCGCTCTACGAGGAGAAATACTCCCAATGGGATTGGAATTACGGGCGCGCGCCGCAATTTAGCTATAAAAACTATAAAAAATACCCCTTCGGCGGCATCGAGGTGAGGCTCGATATCAAAAAGGGAACCATCGACACGTGTAAATTCTACGGGGATTTCTTCGGCTCCGAAGGGGTCGAGAAGCTGGAAGCCCACCTGACCGGCCAGCCCTACCACGAGGAGGTGCTGCTGGAGTCCGTCAGCGAGGAGGCCCTGAAAAAATATTTCGGCGCCATCACCAAAGAAGAGTTCCGCGACCTGCTCTTCGAGCTCGCCGAGCAACCGGCGGAACCCGCGCCCGCACCGTCGGCTGGCTGATCACCCTCAGCGCCCCATATCGAGCATCCCCCCGCTCGCCAATTTAGGCTCAAAACGAACGATAGATCATCGCCGAGCCCCCGCCCTACCCCCGGCGAGCGGGGATGATCCATCGTCGGCCGGGGGGGTATACCCCCATTTTTGCGATACCCGACCCCCTCGCCCGGGGGGTCACCCGCACCCGTAGAGATATACGATATTCTCGGACGGCGCCGAGACGCGCCCGCGACGATCGATCATCTCCTCGTCTGGGGGTCAGGCGGCTCCCCCGGCGATAGATCATCTCCTCGTCTGAGGGTCAGGTCGCGCCCTCGACGATGGATGACCTGCTTGGCTGAGGGTCAGGTCGCGCCTCCGGCGATGGATCACCTGCTCGGCGGAGGGTGGGCGAAGGAATATGACTTTCTTTTCAGGGAATAGGCGTGCTATCGCTGCAGGTTAGCTCGTCCGGGTCCTGCCGGACGCTCTCCCTGCCAACCTTGCGTGAGCGCCGTCGCCCTGACGATGCCCGCTCCCTTAACACCCCAAACATCATATTTAGAGAAGTACGCCATGACGGAAAAAAAGAATTTTGCGCAGATGCCCGATGAACGCGGTTATTTCGGAGACTACGGCGGCCAGGTGGTCCCGCCCTTCCTCAAAGAGGTGATGGACCAGATCAACACGGCCTACGAGGAAATCCGCAAGACCGACGACTTCCAAAACGAATTGGCCATGCTCTACGCCGACTATGTCGGCCGCCCCAGCCCGATCTATTACGCGCGGCGCTTGTCCGAAAAACTGGGCGGCGCCCAGATTTATCTCAAGCGCGAGGACCTCAACCACACCGGCGCCCATAAGATCAACCATTGCCTGGGCGAGGCGCTGCTGGCCAAATATATGGGCAAGACCAAGGTCTTGGCCGAGACCGGCGCCGGCCAGCACGGCGTCGCGCTCGCCACGGCCTGCGCGCTGGTCGACATCCCCTGCGAGATCTATATGGGGCAGGTCGACATCGAAAAAGAGGCGCCCAACGTCACCAAGATGAAGATCCTGGGCTGCAATATCGTGCCGGTGACCCAGGGCGCGGCGACCCTCAAAGAAGCCGTGGACAGCGCGTTTGAGGCGTATCTGCAGGACCCCGAAAATATGTTCTACGCCATCGGCTCGGTGGTCGGCCCGCACCCCTTCCCCAAGATGGTGCGCGACTTCCAATCGGTGGTCGGCACCGAGGCCCGCGCCCAATTTATGGAGCGGCTCAACAAGCTCCCCGACCATGTCGCGGCGTGTGTCGGCGGCGGGTCGAACGCCATCGGTATCTTCAGCGCGTTTTTGGACGATGACGTAAATCTGGTGGGCGTTGAGCCGGCCGGCGAAGGCCTCGACAAGCCGGGCCGCCACGCGGCGACGCTTACGCTCGGCAAACCCGGCGTGCTCCACGGCATGGAGACCTACGTCATCTCCGATGAAGACGGCGAGGCGGGCCAGGTCCAGTCGGTCGCCTCCGGCCTGGATTACCCCGGCATCGGGCCGCAACATAGCTACCTCAAGGACATCGGCCGCGTGGATTACCAGAACGCCACCGACGTCGAATGCCTGGAGGCGTTCATGACGCTGTCGCGCACCGAGGGCATCATCCCGGCGCTCGAGAGCAGCCACGCGGTCGCCTGGGCGATGCGCGTCGCGCCGACGCTGGCCAAAGATCAGCATATTTTGGTCAACCTGTCGGGACGCGGTGATAAAGACGTCGATTATGTGGCCGAGCGCCTTGGGCTCTGATTCGCCCCATATGATCGCCTCGGCGGGCGATTCAACATGCGGAGCCAGACCCTCGGGGTCTGGCTGATATACGCTGGTTTGCCAGACCTTGAAGGTCTGGCTCCGCATTCGTGTTGCGTCGCCTTCCGGAGCCAGACCCTCTGGGTCTGGCTAGTGAATGCTGATCTGCCAGACCTTGAAGGTCTGGCTCCGAATGATTTGTCATTCCGCCACCGTCCGGAGCCAGACCCGCTGGGTCTGGCTGATATACGCTGATCTGCCAGACCTTGAAGGTCTGGCTCCGCATTCGTGTTACGTCGCCCTCCGGAGCCAGACCCTCTGGGTCTGGCTGATAAACGCTGGTCTTCCAGACCTTGAAGGTCTGGCTCCGCATTCGTGTTGCGTCGCCTTCCGGAGCCAGACCCGCTGGGTCTGGCTCCGGGCTTGTTTCGGACGCAGCTAGAAACTTATCGGCTCATCGCTTAAAGTCCCACCACACACTCTCACCTGCCCCGCTACGGCCCCGCAAAGCTGCAATAATAACCGGGTCTCGATTGTTATACGGGCGACTGTGCCGAGTTCGAGCACACGATTATTTGGTGAGCCAATCCTATCTTAGATGTGAGGAGATGAGCATGACGGACGCAAAAAACAAGAAAACTCAAAAACTTACCACAGCGACCGGCAGCCCGGTGGCGAGCAATCAGAACTCCTTGCAGGCCGGCCATCGCGGACCGTTATTGCTTCAGGACCACCATCTCCTCAGCAAACTCGCTCACTTCAACCGCGAGCGCATCCCGGAGCGGGTTGTCCACGCGAAGGGTTCCGGCGCGTTTGGCACGCTCAAGATTACCCACGACATTAGCAAATACACCCGGGCGAAGGTCTTTTCTGAGGTCGGCAAAGAGGTGCCGATGCTCGCGCGTTTCTCGACGGTGGCCGGCGAGCGCGGCGCGGCGGACGCGGAGCGCGACGTGCGCGGGTTTGCGCTCAAATTCTATACCGAAGAGGGCAACTGGGATCTGGTCGGCAATAATACGCCGGTCTTTTTTGTGCGCGACCCGCTCAAATTCCCCGACTTTATTCACACCCAAAAGCGTGACCCCAAGACCAACCTTCGCAGCGCGACGGCGATGTGGGATTTCTGGTCTTTGAGCCCCGAGAGCCTGCATCAGGTCACCATTCTATTTAGCGACCGCGGCCTGCCCACAAGCTACCGCCATATCAACGGTTATGGCAGCCATACCTATAGCCTCATCAACGCCGATAACGAGCGCGTGTGGGTCAAATTTCACTTTAAGACCGCCCAGGGCATCAAGAATTGGACCAACGCCGAGGGCGCCGAGCGGGTCGGTGAGGACCGCGAGACGCACCAGCGCGACCTCTATGAGGCGATTGAGCGCGGCGATTATCCCCGCTGGAATTTCAAGATTCAGGTGATGACCGAGGAGCAGGCCAAGCAGACCTCCTATGACCCCTTCGACGTAACCAAAGTCTGGCCGCATGGGGACTTCCCGCTGATCGACGTGGGCTATTTCGAGCTCAACCGCAACCCGGAGAACTATTTTGCGACGATCGAGCAGTCTGCGTTCTCGCCGGGCAATGTCGTCCCGGGCATCGGCTATTCGCCGGACCGCATGCTCCAGGGACGCATCTTCGCCTACGGCGACGCGCACCGCTACCGCATCGGCGCGAACGCCGAGCATTTGCCCGTCAACCGGCCGAAGTCGCCGGTGAATAACTACCAGCGAGACGGCGTGATGGCCTATGGCGACAACGGCGGCCCGGGCGTCAACTACGAGCCCAATAGCTTCAACGGTCCGACCGAGAGCCCCGAAAACGCCGAGCCGGCGCTGGCGCTCGACGGCCTCGCCCAATCCTATGACCACCGCGAGGGCAACGACGATTATACACAGCCCGGCAACCTCTACCGACTGATGAGCGAGTCGCAAAAACAGGTCTTGGCCGACAATATCGTCGCCGCGATGGCTGGCGTCCCCGAGGAAATTCAACGCCGCCAGCTCGCCCACTTCAGCGCCGCGGACCCAGACTACGGAGCGCGCGTTAAGAAGGGTCTCGGACTAAAATAAGACTCCACGCCGCTCGATAGAAAGCCCGGCCTCGATTCGAGAGGCCGGGCTTTTTTCGGGTTGGATTCGTTATTCCGCCGGCTGGCCGCTCGTATCCGGTGTATTCGTGCGCGGTTTAGGAAGCTTCGGCGCGCCCTTCTTCGCCGAGCGCGTCGCCAACTCCAGCACCTCGCGGATATCACCCAACTGACTCGCCACCCGCCCGATCGGGTCCTCGTCGCCCTGCTGGTTGCGCCGCCGATACTCGCCCTTGATCTCTTCCCAACGCGCGCGCTCGCCCTCGGTCATCGTGCCGCGAAGCTCGGCGAGTTTGAGCAGGTTCTGCTCGCTGCCGCTGGTGAGCGTCTGGCTCTCCTGGTCGTAGTGATTGTCGATGAGCGCCTGGACCTCGGCGTCGTTCATCGCCGACGCGATTTTGGCCGCCATCCGATTCATATTTCGATAGCTACCCTGCAATTGGAACGGCGGCTCGGTGCGGTAATTATCCTCTTTGCCCGCCGACTCGATATATTGCTGGTTGACCTTGAGGACGACGTCCCGGATCTGGTTCATCTTCTTCAAAACATTGACGATTTCGCCAGCCTCCACCGAGGAATACGCGTGGTCGAATTCGCTCAAGGGGATCTGCATTCCGGCGGCCAATTTCAGGAAGCGCGCGATATCGCCGCGCTCGCGGCGGGTCAGCGGCGCGGTGACCGGGTTCGAGGTCAGCGCGTTCTCGATATAGCTCATCTCGAAGACGTCGCGCTTGCCGCTTAGGATATCGCCCAGGTTATAGGTGTCGGCGCGGTTGGCGAGCATATCGGGGATGCGAAAGCGCGCGCCGGACTCGGTATAGGGGTTTCCTGCCATGATGACCGCGAAGCGTTTGCCGCGCAGATCGTAGGTCTTGGGCTTGCCTTTCCACACGCCCTCGATGCGGCGAGTAGCGTCGCAAAGAGAGATAAATTTTTGCAAAAATTCCGAGTGGGTATGCTGAATATCGTCGAGATAGAGGATGACATTATTGCCCATTTCAAGGGCGAGGTTGATCTTCTCGACCTCCTGGCGGGCGGTGAGGTTTGGGGCCTCGGCCGGGTCCAATGAGGTGACATTATGACCCAACGCCGGGGCGTTGATCTTCATAAAAATCACGCCCAGGCGGTCGGCGATATACTCCATCAACGTCGTCTTACCGTAGCCAGGCGGCGAGATAAGCAGCAGGAGCCCGCTGCGCGCGCTGCCGCTATCATCGCCCACGGTACCCATCTGCTTGGCCAGGTTATCGCCGATGAGCGGCAAGTAGACCTTGTCGATGAGTTGGTTTCGCACGAAACCGCCGAAGACCTGCGGCTCGAGGTCATCGATGCGCAGGCGCAGGCGCTCGCGCGCCAGGATATCGCGGCTGGCCTGGCGATACGCCCGGTAGCCGGGCACCTGCACCGCGAAATAGCGGCGCAGCCGGGTCAAAAACTCGTCGAGACGCAGCAGGAGCTTGCCCTTTTGGATGCGCGGATGGTCGCCCAAGAGGTCGGTAATTTCGACCGAGGTTCGGGTCTCTGCGCTCTGCCGCTCGAGCTTTTTATCGCAGAGGATCAACGCGGCGACCTCGGCCAACAGATGCTCGACATCTTCCTTGACGTGGGTGCGCGCGAAGCCGGCAATCCAGGCCATCGCGAGGCGCCAACTCGCGCTGACATTATCGCCCAGCGCCGCCAGATCTGCGTCGAAATCGAGGCGCGCGTGTTTCTGGTCGAGGAAGCCTAAAAACTTATCTCGAAGCGCTGCGGCCTCGCTGCTCTCGATAAAACGAGGGGTCTGGTCGACGAGCTCTTCGGCCAGGTATTCGCCCGCTTCGGCGATGAGTTTGGTGCGCCCCGCGAAATCACCAAATTGCCGCGCAAAGGGCTCGATTGCTTCGGCCAGGTCTTCGCCCAGACGTTGAATCGGCTCGGCGTGGCCGAGGCTTTCGCGCAGGCGACCCAGGCTGAGCGCCCGGGTGCGCCAATGGTCCCGACTGCGGATAAGGTCCCGAGATTCCTGGGTTTCTTTATCGATATGCGAAGAGGTCGAATACGCCCAGAATAGGGTCGCGAGCGCGCGGCCTTCGGGGGTAAAGCGCAGCAAGCCGGCGCTGGCGTAGAGCCCCAAAAACGCGTCCAAAATGCGGGCGGCATCTTCGTCGTGCACGCCGCGCTCGTAGCCGTCATTGAAGTTGCGATTAATAAAGTCGCGGGCCAATGATTTTAATTTAGCCGGGTCGTCCGGGTTCTCCATGCGCCCCTCGACGCGCATTTTTTCGATCACGCCCATATCAAGGTCGTGCTCGTGCTGCTCGGCGGCAAAGAGGATGGAGGCGGCGAGGTATTCGCCGCGATACACCTCGTCGGTCTCCGAGATCAGCGCCTGGCTCCAGAAGGGACGCGTCTTCTCGAATTCAGGGTCCTCCAGGGGCTCCAAAAACTCGGTGCCGCTGATATGCAGGGCCATCGCGTCGGCGTGGGGCACCAGGGTCAACTCAGTCTTCTGGGTGTGCACGCTAAAGCGGTGGCGCCCGAATTGAATGACGTCGTCGCCGCCGGCGAAAAGATCAATCTTATCGCGCAGTTGGCGCGCGGATTTATCGCGAGCGGAGCGCAGGCGCGACTCGATATCATCGGCGCGCACGCCCTCGTTAAACGCGCGCAGATTCTGGGCGAGGTCGCGCACCTTCATGACCATCGGGTCAGCCGCGAAATAGCCGTTAAGGTCTTCGACCGACTTCAGGCTCGACGCGCGCCGAACCACGCCTTTTAGGATACGGTCCGCGCTGGCGGCCATATTATCCGCGCGGCGCCGGCGCGCCTCGACAAGCGCGCGTTTGCGGGATTCGAAGACCTCGTAGAGCTCGTCGCGCTTCTCGGCCAATTGGGTCAAAAAGCCATCAAAAGAGCTAAAGCGGCCTTCGAGTTCCTCGAGTTGGGCCATCAAACGCGTGAGATGTTCGTCGCAATCCTCAGGTTCATTACAGATGCCCAGGGCGCTCGCTATACTCTGGCTAAACAGTTGAATTTGCACGCCAAACTCAGCGCGACCTTCGGATTCGGCGAGTTCCTTGAGGCGGCGTTGAAGTCGCGCACGGTCGCGGTTTTGGCGGCCCAATACTTCGCCGATATTCTCCAAAATCTTGGTGCGCTGCGTCGGGTCGTCGACCTGCAAAGTGCTGACAACTTCGGTCAAAAGATTGAGCCCGGCGTTGATCTCGTTGAGCTGCTCCTCGAGTTCGCGACCGCGTTTGGTATCGGCAAGTGTCTCAAGATCCGACTCCAGCTTGGTGAGGCCGTCGCGATAGGTTTTAAGCGCCTCCTCGTCGAGTAGAAAATCAGCGGCCGCCTTGCTCAATTGGTCGTATTGCTTGGTGACTTCGACCTCGAGCTCGTCGAGGCGAGCCACGTCGATATAGCGGGTATCTTTGAGCGTGATCAGGCGACCTCGCTGCTTTCGCAGGCGCCCCAACCCGTCGACAAAACGCTCAATGCGGCGCCAATCCTGGTAGCGCACGTCGGTGAAGAGTTCGCGCTGAGCGCTCTCGACCTCGACGATCGCGTCGCGCGCCTTCTCTTGGAGCACGGTCACTTTTTGGAATTCGTCGATGACCAAACCGGCGGTCGAGACCATCTCGCGGGCGACGCTGGCGAGGTCGCCGACCTGGGCGTCGCTCAGCCAGAAGTAGCCGTCGATGAGCCGCTGGGCGCTGGCGATCAGCGCCTCGTAGACGGGCATCGACGCGGCGAGTTCATCGACCATGCCGGCAAGGCTATAGGCGTCGGAGATGCCGCGCACGAGCTCGGGATTGCCGATATTCGAGAGCAGCGAATCATCCTGCGGCTGGCTCGCCGCGAACTCGTCGCCCACAAAAGGCGTCTGCCAGATTTGCATCGGATGCACGCGGGTCGGCTCGTCGCCCTGAAAGCGAAAGACGATCATCGTGCCGTCTTCAAAGAGCGAATAGCCCTGGCAATTGATGGGATTTTGGACGTCTTTGCGGATGACATTATAGGCCAGCAACAGATAATTGCCGTCCTGCGGGCGATAGAAGACGTAGAGCACATCCTCACCGTTGGCCGACCGAATCACCTGGTGAATGCGCATGCCCTCAATCTCGCCGTCGAAGCGCCGCGCGCGACCGTTGGAGAGGACGAAGCCGCCGGGAAAAACGACGCCCTGCTCCTCGGGGAGTTGGATGCAGGATTGGCCGATGGCGTCGAGGCGCTCGACCTCCTTGGTCAGCGTATTAAAGACAAAGTAGCGCCATTTGTCTTCGCGATAGGGCAGGATTTTGATGAGGATCAGGTTGCCGACTTTGGCCCAATAGCACTCCGCGTCGCCCAGCGATTGATGTTTATCCTCAACGGGTTCGCGGTAGATGCCCTGGCCGTCGGCGGTGTTGTCCTCGACCTTGATCGTAAGGTCGCCGCCGACCGTCTCAACGAAGACTTCGTCGATGATGCTGATATGCGGATTCTTGCCCAGGACATGATGCTCGCGCCCGAGCGCGCGCCAGTCAAAGTCGTGGGAATCCGGCAACTTAAGGTCGCGGTCGCCGGCGTTGTCGAGGTATTGAATATCGTCGTTTGCGTCGAGGCCCCAGCGCAAAACGCGCCGGTCCCCAAGGGTTGAGCCGACCTGAAAAATAGCGAGCAAACGCCCCTCGACGCGCAGCAATTGGGCGAGGCGGGTGTCTTTATAATAATTATAAAGCTCGTCGAAATTCTGGACGAATTTCGGGTCGCTTAGGAAATTATCAGAGGTCTCCTCGGGCAAGGGGCTGAGCTGAAAGGTCGCCGCCGAGTCGGGGTCTTTTTCACGGCTAAAATGATGCAAAGTGAAGACGTCGGCGACCTCGGTTTTGGTCTTCAGCCCCATCTTCACATTATAGCCGAAGAGCAGCTTCTGGCCGATACTGACGATATCGCGGGGGACGCAATTATGCTCGGTGCGCACGCGCTCCTGGCCGACCACGCTCATCTCGGTGCCGCCGAATTTGGCGGCGCGCGCGTCGTTGAGGGCGTCGGTGCGCCGGCGCAACTCCTGGGCCTGGTCTTCCAGGCGGCGCCGGATGATATCGTAATTGCTGCCTTCAATCCCCGCCTCAGTGGGCGGGGCGGTGCTACTCTCCGAGTTCGACATCACTCTCCGGGCGTCAAATCAGTCACGAGGTCGGGATCGATATGACTCGCGTTTGGATCCTGTGAGCGCGTGGCGCTCGACTTGGCGGGGCCGGTAAAATGCTCCATGGCGCGCTCGACCACGCTCTGAGCGGTCGGGCTATTGTCGAGGAAGCCCTCGACCATTTTGCCCACCGTGAGCGCGTTGGTGAAGCTCTTGAAGAAGGCTTCTTGACCGCCGACGATGGTCATGTCGGCAGCCTTAAGCGCCTCGGCGAAGACGCCGGCCTGGGCGTTTGCGATGTCAACATTTTTGGCGAGCTGCTCCATGCCGAGCTCGCGGTCCAGGTCGAGCTTCATCTGGAATTGCTCGAAGGCGAGGGATTCGGCGTCGAATAACTTCATCGCCTCGGCCTTCTCGCTCAAGCCCTCGGACTCGGCCAACAGGCGGGCCTTGAGCACGTTGGCGCTGGCCATCCCCTGCATCTCGACGGCCTTCGCGTCGGCCTCTTTGACGCGAACATCGGCCATCCCGTGCTGTTCTTTGGCGAGCGCGTCGGCCTCTTTGATGCGCACTTCGACCATGCCCTGCTTCTCGGTGGCCAGCGCGTCAGCCTCTTTGATGCGCACTTCGACCATGCCTTGTTTTTCGTTTGCCTCGGCGTCGGCTTCCTTCAAGCGCACCTGGACCATGCCCTGCTTCTCGATGGCAAGCGCTTCGGCTTCCTTGATGCGAACATCAACCATACCCTGCTTCTCATTGGCCTGCGCGTCGGCTTCTTTGACGCGCGCCTCTGCGAGCCCGAGCGCGGCCTCCTCGGCTTCGACACCCTCGGCGAGCAGCTTCTTGGCGCGCATGGTGCGCTCGGCGGCCTCGACCTCGGCGTCGGCCTCGATGACACGCTGCTTGGCGCGGAAACCCGCGGCGACCTCGGCGGCCTCGGCCTGTTTGATATCCTTGACCAGCGCCTCTTCGGCCTGGGCCTCGGCGGCGGTGATGGTGACCTTCTTCTGACGATCGGCCTCGGCGATGGTGCGCAGATCCTTGATGCGCTCCTCTTCCTCGGCGACGGTCTTGTCGACGACGACGCGGTCGCGCACGATCTCGGCGATATTCTTCTTCTCGGCCTCGACCTCCTTATCCGCCTCGATACGCTGCAGGCGGGTCTCCCGCTCACGCGCGATAATCTGAAGCTGACGCTCTTTTTCGACATGCTCGTGCTCGACCGCGATGACGCGCTCGCGGTTTTTCTGGGCGACTTCCTGCTCGCGCAATTTGTTAATCGCCTGGACCTCAATCTCTTGCTGCGCCTTAAGCGTGGCGACCTGTGCGCGGGCGAGTTCCTTGGCGGTCAGCTCTTCGGCCTCGGCTTTCTCGCGGGCCTGGACGACGGAGACTTCACGCTGCTGTTTGGCTTCAGCCTCGGCTTCCTGGCGGGCGTATTCGAGCATCGCCATATGCGTCTCGAGGTCGTCCTTTCCGATATCCTTTTTGGCTTTGTTTGAGAATTCGTTGGTGCGGTAGCGCTGCTCAGACGTCAGCTCGGTAATCTTTCGGATGCCCTGGGCGTCGAGGATATTGTTGGGGTCCAGGCTCTCGACCGGGGTCTGCTCAAGGAAGTCGATGGCGGCGTCCTCAAGGACATAACCGTTGAGGTCCTGGCCGATGATCTCGATGATCTTCTCGCGAAAATGCACACGCTCCTGGTAAAGCGCGACGAAATCGAGCTGCTTACCGACGGTTTTAAGCGCCTCGGAGAATTTCGAGACGAAGAGCTCCTCGATCTTGTCCTGGTCGCTGGCGCGCTTGCAGCCGACCGACTGAGCGACGCGCAGCACGTCCTCGCGGGTCTTATTGATGCGCACGAAGAAGGTGACCTTGATGTCGGCGCGGATATTATCCTGGCAGATAAGGCCTTCTTTACCACGACGGTCGATCTCGACCGTCTTGAGCGAGATATCCATGATCTCGGCGCGGTAGATAATCGGCAATACCACCGCCCCGCTGAAGGTCACGCGGATATCGCTGAGCGTATTGACGATCAGCGCCTCGCCCTGGTCGACCTTGATATAAAAGCGCATCACCATCGCCACGATGGCGGCGAGCCCGAGCACGGCGAGCACGATCCAAAATAGCAGGCCAAATTCCATCGCTCCCAAAGCTTCCATATCCATGCGTTTACCCGTGTGTTGTTTTTGTAAATTCTAGCGCCGCCGCGAATCGAGCGCGCGGTGGGTTCTGTAAGTGGTTGCCAAACCCGGGTTATGCGCCCTTTTGAGGCATCGTTTCCGGGATATTTTGCTCTGAGACTTCCGCGACTTCTGCCTCGGCCCGAGCGTCGGATTCATCAAACGCGCGCGAAATATTCTGCGCCAATTCAAGCCCTTTATTGGAGCGGTCCGTCCCCAAAAAAACATCATATGGCTCGACCATATAACTATTATCGCTCGAATCAAAGTCGATAATTACCGCCTTTGAGCCACGCGTCAGCCCGTTAGACACGTCCTCGCAGCGGATGGGCAAAATAAGACCGGCGCCGTCGTCTTCGACGGTGGCCTGGCCAAAGCGCGCATCGACGCGGCTGGTCGAGACCACACAGACAGTGCCGACGAGCGCGCGCCCGCCCTGGGGGCCCTCGGTGGTGTGAAAGAGATGCTTGAGAGGCTTCACGGCGAGCACCGTGGGGATAAGCGAGAGCGCGGCGCTCCCTACGCCTAATAGCAGCGCGGCCAGCGCCCCGTCGCCGAGCAGCGGCGTCAGATAATAGACGGAGGTGAAGCTAAAGAGCCAGGCGAAGAGGGTGATAATGCTTACCACCACCGTCACCGGCACGACGCCCAACCCCAGCGCGCTCGCCGCGCTCATCAGCAGGCTCGCGCTGGGCGCCTCCGCGCCCGCGTCGACGTCGACATCACTGCCAATATCAACGCCCATCTCAATGCCGAGGTCGGTGTCGACGTCAAAATCGAGGTCAACATCGGCAAAATCAAGGTCGAGCGCGCCCAGAACCACCAGCCCCCAATACAGAGAGAGCACCACGAGCAACGCGCTGAACACGACGGTCGGCAGTGAAAGCGCGATTTGGAAAAACTCTGTCATCTCACCAACCCTTTGGGCATGGGAATTATCGAGAGCATTTTTCTAATCAATATCCATTGACTTCACAACCAGACAGCGCGCATTAGAGTTCGCGGACAAAGAGCAGTTGAATGAATTTGGCGCCTACTTTGTTATCGCCTTGGGTTGCGCCCGGAATGCGGATTGCGCTATCGCACCGGTCGAGCACAACGCGTCCATTTATTCAACTCAAGCATTGATTATATAAGCCAACAATGGCCCTTAAATAGCCACGAGGAAGTCGATATGAGCAAGCAAGAAGAGCTCCGCAAGCAGATTCGAAAGACCTATGGAAATGTCGCGACCGCGACGCCGTCGAGCTCTGGGTGCTGCTCAGGGGCGCAGTCTGAGCGGGAGCTGGCCAATATCCACGCCGAGCGCCTGGGCTACTCCAAAGAAGAAGCCGCGTCGGTGCCCGAGGGCGCGAACCTCGGGCTGGGCTGCGGGAACCCGTCGGCCATCGCGGCGATTCAGCCGGGCGAGACCGTGTTGGATCTGGGCGCGGGCGCCGGGTTTGACGCGTTTCTTGCCCTGAACCAGGTCGGCGAAACCGGCCAGGTCATCGGCGTCGATATGACGGCCGAGATGGTCGAGAACGCGCGGGCAAACGCCGTGAAGATTGGCGCCGAGAATATCGACTTTCGCCTCGGTGAGATCGAGCACCTGCCGGTGGCCGACCGCAAGGTCGACGTCATTATCTCGAATTGCGTAATCAACCTGTCCACCGACAAGCCGCAGGTCTTCGCCGAGGCGATGCGCGTGCTCAAGCCCGGCGGACGCCTGGCCATCTCCGACGTGGTCGCCACCGCGGAGTTCCCGCCGGAGATGCTCGATGACGCCGAGCTCTATTCCTGCTGTGTCTCCGGCGCCAGCACCATCGACGCGCTCGAAGCGATGCTCAAGGACGCAGGCTTCGTCGATATCTCCATCGCGCCCAAGGGCGACAGCCGCGAGTTCATCCGCGAGTGGGCCCCGGGACATGTGGTCGATGAGTATATCCGCTCGGCGGCCATCGAGGCGAAGAAGCCGGCGAAGAGCTGCTGCTAAGTTGTACTTAATGCGAGCGCTCCGAGTTTTCGGGGCGCTCATATCTGCGCCCTCCCCTCCCTGCAATCCCCCGAAAATATTAGCATTTGCCCCGATTTTGCGGTATTTAACAATCAAAATCGCGCTGCTCTCTTCGTGATATACTTGCAACGCGTCAAAGCCCCGTTCTAGAAACTGCGCCTGGCTGCCATCTTCAACTTTGGCGGCCCGCCGAGGGCTTCTGAAGCCCCCCGAGTCTCACTATTCCAACCTTCGAAGTCGTGTCACCGATGTCATTGCAAAAATATATGAAGCAACTCGATTCTTTGGAATGGGGATATCTTCTGGGAGCGGCGCTGCCCGGGGCGATATTGGTCCTCGTGTTGAACCTGGTTCGCCTCGCCGGCGATGAGGTTTCGCGCGGGCTCTTGGGCAGCCTCGATATGCTCAAGTCGGAGGTATTTCTGCTCCTTGGACTCGCCGCGGGCGGACTGGCTCTTCTGCGCTTTATGCGTGCTCGCTCCGGGCGAGCGGTTGCATTGTTCGTAATGCAGGTATTGTGGGCCATCATCGCATTTTTCGAGGTCGCCGGACATCAATTTTTCATCACGACCGGGTCGGTGCTCGACTATTATCTTCTGGCGTTTTCGCTCGGAAACCTGAGCGACAACGCGGAGGTCATCAGCAGCGAAGTTCCCCTCTGGATCTATATCGCGGTGCCGCTTGTCACGGTTTCGATTCTCTGCGTCCCCTGGCTGATTCGAAGCTTTTTGGCCACTAAAGGGCATGCTCAAGACGAGGACGCGACGGCTCAACAGAACCTACCGCTGCTGCCAACAGCAGTGCTTTCATTTTTGTTGATCTTCGCCTCCACGCTTCCAGCCTATTCAAGCCAGGCGACGCACAACGCGCGCGCGACGACGCCCACCATTGCCGTCACGGCAATTGCCGCGCTCAGCTCATCCATGAGCACCGTCGAAGAGGCCAAGGCGACGACCCTCGACATCCACCTCAAGCCTCGCGAGACTGGCGGAGATAACGGAGCGCATAAGCAGCGAAACGTCGTCTTTTTGGTATTGGAGTCGACCCGCGCGAGCGCGATGACCGTCTACGATGAGACGCTGGAAACAACCCCGTTCTTGGCCGAGCTCGCGAAGCGCTCGACTGTGGCGGAAAAAGCATATGTCCAAGTACCACATTCGTCGAAAGCGCTCACGTCGATCTTATGCGGCATCACCCCAAACCTGCATATGCCGATTACTGAAGCCATCGAGGGGAATATCCCGGGGCGCTGCCTTGCAGACCTGCTTGGAGAGCAAGGCTATTCGAGCCTCTTTATCCAATCGGCGGTTGGGACCTTCGAGAACCGCTACCAGTTGGTCGAGAACTTTGGCTTCGACGAGTTCATCTCGGGCAATGAGCTGGACTCGAAGGGCTTCGAGAAGGCGAATTATTTCGGCTACGAAGATGATATTATGCTCAAGCCGAGCCGCAAATGGCTCGAGGCAAATAAGAATAAACCCATCTTTGCGACCTATTTCACCCTCACGCCGCACCATCAATATCTGGCGCCTCGACGCTATGGGCGCCATCCTTATGCCGAAGACGACCTGCTGAATCGCTATCTGAACACGATTCACTACGTCGACAATTTCGTTAAGAACGTCCTCGATCAATTTAAGGAATTGGGGCTCTATGAGGACACGATTTTTGTGATCGTCGGCGACCACGGCGAGGGCCTCGGCGAGCATGACCGCTTTCAGCACGATAATGTGATCTATCAGGAAGGCGTGCGCGTGCCATTTCTCATCTACGATCCGCAGGACCCGCAGCCCCGGCGGGTAAAATATAATGTCAACCATTTGGATGTCGTCCCAAGCGTCATCAAGAGACTTGGCTACGAAGTGCTCGATGGTGACTTCCCTGGAATGCCTATCCTCGAGGTCGAAGAAGAGCGACCGATGCGCATTAATTGCTGGTACGAGCGCCGGTGTATGGCCCAGATTATCGGCGACCAAAAATATATTCATCACTTCGATAGCCAACCGGACGAGTATTTTGATCTCAGCGAGGACCCCGACGAGCGCAATGATATCGCGAATTCCCGAGACGATCTGAGTGAACTCCGGCGCGATTTATTGGACTGGCGCCGTGAGATTATCGGCATGCATCGCTCACACGCCGAGCGAATCGCCGAGGATGTGCTCTTCGAGAGTCTGCCCGACGTCCAGCATCAACTCGACGCACAGTTTGGCGACGTCGTGAAGCTTCGCGGCTACGATATTACGGCCGAGAGCACCGTACCGGGAGGTCGATTCACGGTGACCTGGTATTTTGAAGCAGTTAAGAAGCTCAACCCAGATCTAAAGCTCTTTGTTCATCTGGAAGGCCCCGGAAAGATGAAAAACTTGGACCACGCCCCCGCTCAAGGGCTGTTCCCGCTTGAGGATTGGAAGCCTGGCACTATCATCGCCGACAAACAGGTCATCCGAGTCCCCAGAAAATGGAAGACCGGCGACCTAAAGATTTTGTTAGGATTCTGGAACGCCAAAACCGGTGAGCGAATGGAAATTACCGGAACCATTCCGACCGACGGCAACAACCGCGCAATGCCGGTGACGATGCCCGTCCAGGCAAAATAATCAGGTGAAGTAAATGACGCCTTGAGTAAACGCCCCTCCGCACGAGGGGCGTTTTTTTTGAGAATCGTGAGAACACTCAGAAGAGCATCCAGACAGCGCGCCGCCGAAATAGCGCCCCCAGTTGCTCAGAACTCCCAGCAATCTTATAGTTGCCGGGCCCTCTCATGAGCATTGCGGCGAGTCCCCTCTATCGAAGCTTATAACTGATGATATTCCGACGCATCTTTCGAAAACTCGGCTCCATGGAATGGGGATATCTGCTCGGGCTGGCGCTGCCGGGCGGGCTGCTCGCGGTGACTTTTTCGCTGATGCGCCTGCTCGGCGAGGTGGTGCCGCGCAGCCTCGGGGGTCAGCTCGATATGATGAAGTCGGTGGTCTTCTTGTCGCTGGGCCTGGCGATGGGAGGCGTGGCCCTGCTTCAGCTTTTGCGCGGCAGCGTTGGGCAAAAGCTGGCGCTCGTCGGGTTGCAATGCGTGTGGATTTTTCTGGTCACTGTCGAGCTTTCGAGCCATCAATTCTATCTGTCCACCGGGACGACCATTGATTTCTATTTGATGGTCTTCACCTTGACGCATCTGGCCGACAACGCCCGGGTCATTGGCAATGAAGTGCCCGCGGATATCTATTATTTCCTGGTGCTCTATATCGCCGTCCTGGCGGTCGCGCCCTGGTATATTTATCGCCGCCAATCCCGCTTAAACGGCCCGGCCCCAGGCCAAGAGCATGGCGAAACCAGGGGAAGTTGGGTCCTGGCGTTTGCTAGCTTCACCTTTTTATTCGCGGCCACGCTGCCGGGCATTATCGCGGTGGACGATGGATCGCTGGTGCGCGCGCCGACGGTCAACGTCGCCCTGTCGGCTGCCGACTCACTCCAGGAGAGCCTTACGGTCTCATCGGTCGAGGTCTTGCCGACCACTCTGAACGCGCGAATACAGCCGGCGATGGGCGACGAAGGTGGCGCGACAACCGCGCCACGAAACCTTGTCTTTCTGGTCTTGGAGTCCGTGCGCGCGAGCGCTTCGACGATCCACGCGCCCGATCTGAAGACGACTCCCTTTATGGCCGACCTCGCCGCGCGCTCGACGGTTGCGCAGAACGCGTATGCCGTGGTGCCGCACTCCTCCAAGGCATTGGTCGCGATTTTGTGCGGGATTGAGCCAAATTTTCATATGCCGATTACCGAGGCGTTCCCGGGGCGCATCCCCGGGCGATGCCTGCCGCAATTGCTCCGCGAACACGGTTATCAAAGCGCGTTCTTCCAATCGGCGACTCAGGAATTCGAGAACCGCAAACAGCTCGTGGCGAACTTCGGCTTCGACGACTTCCGCCCGGGCGATGATATGGACCCGACCGGCATGGAGATGGCCAATTATTTTGGCTACGAGGATAATATCATGCTCGCGCCGAGCCGGGAGTGGCTGCTTGAGCATCGAGACAAACCATTCTTCACTACCTACTTTACCCTCACCGCGCACCACGATTATCTGGCGCCCACCCGCTACGGCCGCCACGATTTCTCCGAAGATGAGCTATTCAATCGCTATCTTAATGCGGTGCATTATGTCGATCGCTTCGTCGCGAATATCTTCGCGCAATATAAGGAATTGGGCATTTATGAAGACACAATCTTCGTGATCGTGGGGGACCACGGCGAGGCGTTTGGCGAGCATGGGCGCTACCAGCATGATAATGTGCCCTATCAGGAAGGCACGCATATCCCGATGCTGATCTTCGATCCGCAGAACCCTACGCCCCGCTCGGTGGAGTATAACGTCAATCATCTCGACCTGCTGCCGAGCGCGGTAAAGAGCCTCGGCTTTGAGATCGTCGCCGGTGAATTCCCGGGCACCCCCCTGGCCGAGGTCGACCGGGAACGCCGCCTATTTATGAATTGCTGGTACGAGCGCCGCTGCATGGCCGAGATATTCGGCGATGAGAAATATATCTATCATTTTGGCGCCCAACCCGACGAATTCTTCAACCTGAGTGAGGACCCGCTCGAAACCAAAAACCTCGCCGCGACCCGCGACGATTTGGGCGAGCGACGCCAACGCCTTTTGGAATGGCGCAGCCGCGCGATCAACCTTCATGAGGGCTACGCGAAGACGCTCAAGAGCAAATAATCAGGACCGCCCGGCGAAACCCGGCGCCTAATTCGAGCCGTCACCTTTGCGCTGATTTTCGAGAAATTCGCGCAAGGCGACGGCGTTATTATGCTCGCGATCGCGCGCGCCGAAGATGAGGACCAGGGTGTCCTCCCAGGCTGACTCGAGCAGCGGTTGCCAGGCGTCACTCTTCTGCTCCAGTTCCTCGAAATAGCGGGCCTTAAACTCCTCCCAACGCTCGGGGTCGTGGCCGAACCACTTGCGCAGATCCTCGCTGGGGGCGACAGATTTTGCCCACTCGTCGAGGTGAAGCCGCTCCTTGCTGACCCCGCGCGGCCAGAGTCGGTCGACCATCACGCGCACGCCATCGCGCTTGGAATCGTCATAGGCTCGCTCAAGAATGATCCGCATCGTCTGCCTCCGGGGCTTGGGCTCATCTCTAGGTTAAACATTTCGATGCCAAGGGGAAGCCATACGCGACGCTTTCACTCCATCTTATTCCAACGGCTGAAGAATAGACGGCGCGCCCCCGAGCCCATAAGCTACGTTTTTGCTGCGCAGAGCGGTTCTTAAGACTCGACAAGCCTTGAGGCGAAATAGAGCCGTCTTGATGCGTTAACCTACCTTATTCGAATCGAGCCAGGATGAGTTACTCAGCCTCGACTGCAGACGCATCTGTTCACGTCCCCCCGCCCCGCGCCGACATTGAGCCGCCGGCGCCCGCGGCGCATTGCCCCGACCTGGGCGCCTGGGCCTTCTGTTGGCGCAGCCTGGTCGAGGTCTCGCGCACCTTCTCAAAGCCCATCGAGATGCTGAGCCCGAATTTGCGCGCAGCGACCGCCTGTGGCTATCTGATTTGCCGCATTGCCGACACCATTGAGGATGATGAGACGCTGAGCAACCGGGAGCGCGACGCGCTCTTCGCGGCGATGCTTGAGGTGCTCGAAGACGGCGCCGCGCCGGATACGTTTATACAACTCGCCGCTGGCCTCAGCGGGCGCCCTTGCGAGCTTCGCCTGGCGCGAAATATTGACCAGGTGATGCGCGTGTTCCGCGCCCTGGCGCCCCAACACCAGAAAGTATGCGTCACCTGGGCCGGCGAAATGATCCGCGGCATGGGCTTATACGCCAGGCGCGAGCCCGGCGAGGACGGGCTGGTCCTGCTGCGCACCCTCAGCGATCTGGAGCGGTATTGCTATTTCGTCGCCGGGACCGTCGGCCAGATGCTCACCGGCCTCTTCTTGGCCGAGATGCCCGATATTTCTCAGGCGCGAATCCGTCAAATGCGCGCGAACGCCGAGGATTTCGGCCTGGGATTGCAATTAGTCAATATCCTCAAGGATCAGACCGAAGACCTCGGGCGCGGCTGGTGTTTCATCCCCCAGACCCTCTGGGACACCCAGGAGATGGAGCCCCGCGATATGCTGGACCCGGCGATGCGAAGCAGCGCACACCAGACAGTGGCCCCGGTATTTGAGCGCGCGCATCACTGTCTTTTTAACGCCCTCGAGTTCACGCTGGGGATTCCGCCCGAGCAGGTTGAGATGCGCCTGTTTTGCATCCTCCCGCTATGGATGGCCGCGCGCACGCTGCGCCACGCGCGCGGCAATGACGCGATGTTTATCGCCGACGCGCCAGTGAAGATCTCGCGCGCGGAGGTCACCGAATTGATCGCTCAGGCGCTTGAGAGCGCCGGCGACGACCCGGCGCTTCGGGCACAATTCGCCGCGCTAATCGACGCCTAAAAGCTCCACAAAAAAAACGAAGCCCGGGCCGCTAATCAAGCGGTCCGGGCTTCGTCTTATCTAGCGCATTCGCCCGCCGGATGACGGGCGAATAGCGCTCGCTTATTTGCTCGAGCGACGGCGCAATCCGGCCATGCCCATCAGGGCAAAGAACAGCGCTGCGAAGGAGCCGGGCAGCGAGTTTCCAGTGCTCGCGCAGCCACAGCCGTCGTCCATGTCCTGGCCGGCGTCACCGCCCGATTGCGGCGCGTCGCCGCGGTCGACGTCGGCGGCTACGAAGTCGCGATCGCCCTCTCCTCCATTGGAGTGCCCCTCACCATCGGGCGCTCCGGCGTCGTCCTCGGCCGAGCCGTAGCCCGCGTGCCCCGGGATACCCGAGCCGATCCAACGCTCGAAGTCCGCCGGCAGGCAGTAGCTGACCGACTCCTGGGGCTCGGGGCTCTCGAATTCTTCACAAACCGTTTCACCGTCGGGCGTGCTCGTGCAAGTGCCATCGGGCGCAGGCGACATACCACCGGGCAATTCGGCGCAGATAAGCTCGCCGGCGCAGTCCGCGTCGGTCTGGCACTCCTGCTCGGGCAATTCGCAATATTTCACGTCACCCGGCTCGCAGGCGCAGTCTTCCTGCGGGGGCATCGGTTGCTCGCCGCCCTCTCGGTCGCCGCCCTCAGCCGGAGCACCGGGATCGGTAGGGCCACCGCCCGAACAACTACAAATCTCGGGAGCATTACACTCAAAGCCCTCGCCGCAATCCGACGCGCTCTCGCATGGGGCGAGGTATGGCGGCAGACAATAACCTTCAGTTTCGGTGGTGCACTCAGGATCGGGCGTCGGCCCGGGCTCCGGACAAGACTCACCGCTCGGGTCGCACGCTGGCTCGGCCCAACCCGTGCAAGTCTCGTAGGTGTAAGTGACGCAGACCAGACCGCCCTCGCAGTCCGCCACGGTCTCGCAGGACTCCGGCGGCGCGGGCTCGCATCGCCCGGAGGTCTCCGGCTCACAAGCCGGCATATCCTGGCATTCCTCGCCCGAACCCGGGTCACAAGGCGGCGGCGATGCACATGGCGCCTGCGAGAGATTGCACACGAAATTCTCCCCGCAATCGCTGTCGACGGAGCACTCGCTCTCGGCAAAAGCGCTGCCGGGGGCCAAACAAAATGCAGCAAGCGCCGCCGCGGCACACCATCTTCCGATATTCGCTCTCATTCTCATGACGAAGTCCTTATGTTGTGAAGATTAATTTCCTGCGTTCCGCACCAAATGATGACCTTCACACACTAACAAAGCGAGGAACGCGAATAAATTTTTTCGCTAAGTTTTGTCGCGGCTTAGATGCCGGAGGGCAAATAGGAGAGGGCATCGCTGAGGGCGCCAGTCGCCGCAATTTCGGCGTCATAGGCCTGCTTATAGGCCAGATGAAGCGACTCAAAATCCTCGCCATTGCATGCACCCAGCACTTCGGCGACCTGTCCGTAGGCTTCGGCGCAGGCGCGCATCGCCGCGCCAAATTGGGGCTGCGGCTCGGGGAATAACTCCGAGTCTTCGGCGAAGTCCTTCGCCCATCTTGGCAAGTAGCGCGCGGCCGTGGCCCGGGCTCGCGCGAGCTCTGCGACATGCGCGCGCGCGAATTCAGCCCATTCGGAGCCGAGGGATTCCGGCTGCTTTTCTCCGGTCGCGATCGCGTCGAGGCGCGCTAAGAATGCGTCGAATGCCCGATGGCCGCTGGCGTAGTGGCGCGAGAATTCCTGGCTCAGCTCACGCCGATTCTTCGCGTGAGACACCGCCCAGCGGAGCACACGTATGCGCAAATATTTCGGGTCGGGCGCGTATTCGGGCTGAACCGCGGGACGCGCGATGAGCATCCAATTGCGCACCGTCGGCTCGTCGGGCTGGAAGTCGACGGCCTCACTCATATCGATGGTTTCGACTTCGGTGGCGCCCGCGCGAAGCACGTCAAGTGATTTGCGAACGCTCAGCTTTGTCTTGCCGTCCTCGCCGGGTTCCTCGACCTTCTCGAAGGCGTAGCCGAGCACGAGCATCGGCGGCAGGCCCGGGCGCGCGTCCAGCGTGACGACCGGGCGGCCGCTGGCGATCTCGAATTGCAGAAGCTTCCAGAAATCCAAAATATTGAGCGTTAAAAACTCCTTGAGGTCCCAGCCATAATAATAGCCAAGGCTCTCAAAGGCGCCCCAATTGCAAACGTATTTTCCCAGATGATCGGGCTGAAACGCGTGCGGGTCCGCCGCCTCAAACTCGGGCATATAACTCTTGAAGGCCACGCCGGACATCAACAAGAGTTCGTCGAGTTCGGGCGCGGTCGCGCCGGCGTCGGCGGCGCGACGCATCGCTCCGTGAAGGGTCTGGATCAGGCCGTATAGGCCGTCTTGAAGAATAAACGGCGCGTCATCAAGACGCGCCTGTTTGGGGAGTGTCGTCGACATAAAAAGGCCTGCGCGCAACGCGCTGCGGGAAAAATGGAGGGAGGTTGCTGGCCAGCAAACTCAGGGAGCGAGGTCCATCGAGGGCTCGAGCTCCGGCGCCAAGAGCATGCCAGTGTTTTTCTTCGGCGGCTCTTCCTTAATGACCGGTGGTTTGGGCTTGGGTGTCACCGTTTTGACCGGCGGACGCTCGACCTTCGTGATGGTCTTGGGCCGGGTGTCTTTTGGTTTTACCGTGTTTTGTTTCGTATCTCTGGGCTTATTCGTCGTCGCCGGCGCGGGCTTGGGCTTCTCAACAACCTTCGCCGGTTCATCTTGCTGAGTCTTTGCAGTGTCTGCGCCGACGCCATGATCCGCGCCCAAAGGCTCGGCAGCTACCGCTGGTTGCGGGTCCTTCTCGCCGATGTTTGTGGGCTGAGCGACCGGATCTTTCAGCGCATCCGCGCCCAAAATTTCGCCTGGCTCGGGAGTGGCCTTGGCTTCGGTCGGTTCGGCGATCAGCTTCTCTTCCCCGACGGTGCTGTCGGTGGCGCCATCGCCCGATCCGGGGCCAAATAGCGCAACCAAAACCCCAGCGCCGATCACCAAGAAAAGCAGCAAGATCAAGACGAGCCACAACTTCTTATTCGACCCCTGGTCTGGCTCCGCGTCCTCCCAGCTCACAAGTGTTTCGCTATTGTCATTCACGGCGACATGCGCGGGCGGGCGCGGCGCCCCCAGGGAGTCGAGGCCACCGCTAATCCCAAGCGTTTGGGCCACTGGCGGCTGGAGCATCGCTGCGGTGTCCTGGGCGGCGACGATATCCTCCGGACGCGCGATCGGCACGAACTGGCCCGAGGAGTTATCGATCTTTCGGTAGGGCGTATTCGGCGAGCGAACATCGCCCACCTGGGCCGGATCGATCTCACTGAGGGCGTCGCCGAATTGGGCGGCGGTGGCGTAGCGATCCTCGGGTTCGTACTCAAGCGCGCGCCGCAAGATCGGGCCGAGGACGCCGTCGAGCAACTCCACCGGAATGTCGATCTCGCGGGTGACGTGCTTGACGGCGCATTGCCAGGGATTGTCCTCGTTGACCACCGGACGCCCGGTCAACAACTCCACCAGGATGAGGCCCATCTGGTAGACGTCCATTCCGGGGGTGACGACCTGGGTCTGGATATACTCCGGCGGTAAATATTGGGGGGTGCCAAACATCGCGCCCGTTTGGGTCATGCGGCTCTCGCTGGACTCTCCAATATGAGCGATGCCGAAGTCGACGACCTTTAAGATCTCGTGGCGGGTGCCGGGACGGTTGATAAACAGGTTCGCCGGCTTCAAATCCTTGTGCACGATTCCGAGCAGATGCGCCTCTCCAAGGGCGTCGAGCGCACCGCAAAAAAGCGGAAGCGCACGGCTCGGCGGCATGCCGCCGCCTTTATCGATCTCGTCCTGGAGGTCATGGCCGTCCAACATCTCCATGACCATATAGGGGTTCGACCGCGTCCCGAGCACCCCGAAATCATAGATCTCAACGACATTACCGTGGCGAATCCGCGCGGCGAGGCGAGCCTCCCGGCGAAAACGCTCAAGAAATGGCTGCACGTCGACATTTTGACCGCCACCCATCGCCGCCAGGTTAAGCACCTTAATGGCAACCTGTCGCTCAATCTCGCGGTCGAAAGCCGAGAAGACGGTCGCGAAACCGCCCGCTCCGAGCTCGCCCTCGATGGTATAGCGCCCGTCGATCACACTGCCTGGGCGAATCTCAGCGAGTGTTTGTGCTGTGGTTTCAATAGTCATAACCTGAAAAACGTGTCAGCAAGGCTTTAAGGAATGGCTGTTTATGGCCAACGCGTAAATATGCCCCGTATTCCATTAATATGCCAGATGCGCAAAGGAACCGTGGAGACTTTTTCAGACATGAGACGGGCATCCATTTAGTTGTGCACCAGCAACATTTAAGGCTCGTGTCGAACCTATCTAGCTTGTAGTGAATTCAATTTCAAACAACTTCCCCTCAATTTTACACCATACTAGTATTCGTATGAAATTTTCTTTACTTTTCGGGGGGTCACAACTTTTCGAGCAGCGAGCTCAGGCAAATATGTCGCTCGACGCCGCGACAGCACTCATCGAATCAGGGCACCGCCTTGCTCATTGAGTCGCCACAATATAGCGAAGTTTAGTAATGATATATTTGCCGAATCTCAAGCAGTCCTTCACCTCACCAAGCCTGCTCCTCGCCGGCGTCTTGATGCTCAGCGCGCTGCCAGGCTGCGCGATCATCGACGCGATGAGCAGCGACCGTAGCGAACCCGCCGGCGAGGATAAAGACGTCGTCAACGACGCGTCGACCGAAGACATCGGCCTCGACACTCATAACGAGGATATTGGCCCGGATACTGTTGGCGAGGACGCTGATGCATCCGCGGATATCACCGATACCGGGTCGGCAAGTTGCCAGGATCAGTGCGGTGCAGGGGCGTGCAATTTCAACGGCGAATGCGCGTACCCGGTCGCCATATCGGCGGGCGCCAACCATACCTGTGCGCTGTTGGATGACCACTCGATTCGATGCTGGGGAGACAATACCGAGAAGCAACTGGGCCGAAGTTACGGACTCGACGACCTGAGCGTTCCCCGGAAAGTCGTTTTTGATGCACCACTGTTTAAGCCCCGCATGGTCTCCGCGGGCCAAAAACATACCTGCGCCATCTTGACCAAAAACAGCCAAGATAAGCTGTATTGCTGGGGAAATAATGCGTCCGGGCAACTGGGCACCGGCGACACCACGAGCGCCGCCAGGCCAAAATTGGTCGAGCATTCGGCGTCGCTCATCAATGAAAAGCCACTCATCGACCTCGCGACCGGCGCGGCACATACCTGCGTAGTGACGGCACATCGGGATTCCCCTACCGAGCCCGTCAGCAATCGAGTGATATGCTGGGGTGACAATACAGCCGAGCAATGCGCCAATTCTGATTGCGCTGCGTCTCAATTGTATCCAGGCTATTGGGCGGTCCTCGACTATCAATCGGAACCGCGCACCTGGCTCACCGACGCCAAACGAGTCGAAACGCACGGGACTCACGTCTGTGCAATCGACGCGTCGAATAACCTGAGTTGCTGGGGCGACAATCGCAAGCGCCAAATCGGGTCGAATCAATCCCTTCCCGCGATCGATCGCGCAACAAATCCCGCCTGGTCGCAGACTGACGCTCCCGAAGTGCTCGACGTTGCCACGGGGCTCAGTCACACATGCGCGTTGGTTGACGCCTGGATTGACGACGAGCCCGAAGGCGTGTGGCTGTATTGCTGGGGAACGGATACGCATGGGCAGGTTAACCCATTAGAGAGTGATCCCAATACCTATATAAGACCGACTCGATCACTGCCGGCAAAAGCCAAATTGAGCACGAATATTGCTGCCGGAGACAACTTTAACTGCCTATACCAGAGCGCGAGTTCAAACACGTGGTGCTTTGGGGACAACACATTCGGCCAGGTGGGTTCGGCATTGGCGAGTCAGCGAGCCGGCAATCCCCTCGGCGCCAATGAGAATGCGACGGTGATTGACATCGACGCCGGTGGGTCGCACGCCTGCGCGCTCATAAAGAACGAGCAAGACAAAAATGAAGTCTGGTGTTGGGGCAACAACACGTTCGGACAATTGGGCAGCTCGCCGACACAAATCAACGGGACTTGCGGGCCGACGGGTTCGCTCTCGAGTTGCTCACCAACGGCGCTGCAGGTTGATTTTTCGCAGTGAGCCTTTGTATACATTGACCCAACGGCTATGTTAGGCAAATAACTTGCTCGCTATCCATTGTTTATTGGGATAAACTCCGCGCGATATTGCATCTGTTCGTTAAATACTGACCCGAAGACGTTATCCAAATGAAATATATCCTAGCCCTCACGATCGCCTTGGCGTTCTCCTCGACGGTCGCGATACCCGCGGCTCACGCTCAATCGGCGGAGTCGCAAGAGCCTATTGAGCCGACGAGCGCCCAGCTTGAGCTGAATAATCAGGGTGTCCAGGCGATCAGGGAGAAGGACTTCGAGAAAGCGGTACGCCTCTTTCGATCTTCGACCGATCTCGGCGCGCTCAATATCACTTATGTTAATATGGGGCGCGCCTATCAATATATGGGCGACTGTGAGAACGCCGAATCATCCTACGAAAAGGCGCTGAAGGCGCAGCCCGTGAAGGCGCCGTCGGTCGCCGAGATCGAGGCGGCGATCACGCGCTATCGCACGGAATTGGAAGCCTCATGCGCCAGCGCTTCGGAAGCGACGGACCCGAACGGCTCCGAGCAAGAAGGCGCTGGGAAAGGCGACGAGAATATCAAAAGCGTTAAGCCGATCCCGCAGCCGCCCGAGAAGTCGGCGGCGCCCTATATCTGGATGGGCGGCGGCGCGGCGGCTATCGCTGCTGGTATCGTATTCGATACGGTTCCCGGCTACGCGACCAATAAACAGACAGACGCCGAGGACTTTATTGGTCCCTCCCTCTATGTGCTCGGCGGCGCCGCAGTCGTCTACGGCATCTATACGCTGATGCAATAACGCCCCGGGGTTGAACGTTGTTGGAGTTAGGAGCCGCTTTTAAAAGCGGCTCCTTTCGTTCATGCTTTAACTTTACGCCCAACACTACTCTCAGCTTTTGAACGCATCTTAGCGGTGATTAAGATCTTTTTGCTGGAGACATTTGCATGGACAAAAAACCTCATATTCTCATCACCCACAAAAAAAGCGCCTACGAGACCTATGTCCTGGAGAAGCAGGACGCGTCGGTGGCGGCGCTTGTGGAGGCCGGTGATATCAGCGTGCGCTCGCTGCGTCGCTCCCACGAGGCGCATGCGAAGAGCCTTGAGCAGATCTGCGAACATCTCACCCAACTCGGCGTGACCTTCGAGCAGCGCGAGCGCGGCGATGATCGCCCGACCGAGGGCTTTGATCTGGTGGTGAGCGCGGGCGGCGATGGCACCGTGCTCGACGTGTCCCACCGCATCACCACCACGCCCTTGCTGGCGATCAACTCCGACCCAAAATCCAGCGTCGGTTATTTTTGCGCGGGCACCGCCAACGACTTCCCCGAGCTGCTCGAGCGCACGCTCGAAAAGCGCTGGAAGCCCTTTGAATTGCAGCGTTTTCGCATGCGCATTAACGGCAAGACCAGCAGCGTACCGGTGCTCAACGATGTGTTGATCACTTGCTCGAACCCCGCGGCGGTGTCGCGCTATTTGCTGCGCATCAACGGCAATGAGCCCGAGGAGCAAAAATCCAGCGGCATCTGGATCTCGACCCCGGCCGGCTCGACCGCCGCGATACGCTCGGCCGGCGGCTACGTGCTCTCTCTGGACAGCCGCCGCCTGCAATATCTTGTGCGCGAGCCCTACCCCATGCCCGGCAAGAGCTACCATTTTCTCAAGGGAATTCGGCCACTTGGCGAGCGATTTGAGGTCACGTCGAAGATGGATGATGGGCGGATTTTTGTGGACGGCCCCCATATCAGCCACTCCTTCTCGATCGGCGATGTGGTCGATATCGTCGCGGACGCGCCGCCGCTGGTTATCTATGGTCTAGACGAGCGCCGTCGCACCTCGAAATAACGTCTACGCGGCCTCACCACGCGCCTGACCTTAAATTCATGAGCATTCCCAGGGGGATACCCAGCCAGGCGACGCGATGCGCAGAAATTTTCTTGTCGTCCGCCGGACCCGTGCTAGATTGGGCCTTCCTACACGGTGCATGTAGGTTCTATGTAGGCGCACCACCGCAAAGGTGCGAGGTTTGCGCCACTCATTGTTTTCAAATACCTCTTTTAAGTACCTCCGCAGAAATATTATGAGTCGAAAGCATCCAAGCGACATCCCAGCAAGCCCCTTCAAACGCCTCCTGGGCTGGACCCTCCTTTTGGCGCTGGTCTTTAGCGCGGGCTTGATCACCGGCGAGCGGCTTCTGCGAAAGGAGACCCTCGCGGGACTCGTCGCGGTCGACGACCAGGTCGCCGAAATCGACGAAGACGTCGACGTTGAGAGGGAGGAGGATAAGCCCCGCTCGTTCGCCTTCTTCGACCAACTTTCGAGCAAGGCCAAGGTTTCACTCTCCTCGACGCGCAACGCCGCAGCTCCGAAGGCCGAGGAAAAGCCTGCCAAAAAAGAAGACGCTGCAAAGCAAGAAGCGCCGGCGAAACAACCCGCCGCCAAGCCCAAGGCGGCCGCCAAGCCCAAGGCCGACGCGCCCGCCCGCTACACCTTGCAGGTCGCAGCACACCCCGACCTCGATGGCGCAAAAGCGCATATGGAGAGATTGCGAGGCATGGGCCTTGAGCCGCAGCTTGTCTCGGCCGCGATCCCGGGCAAGGGCACCTTCTATCGGGTGCGCGTGGGCAAATTCGCCACCACCAAAGAAGCCCAGGCATTCCAGGAAAAGCTCAAATCCAAGAATAGCCTGAGCACCTTTGTCAGCCCGCTATAAGTCGCCTTTCATCAAATCAACCGAGTCGCTTTAGAAGTTCGACTCGGTGGGGTCTGGAGAAATATTGCTGGCCTGCATCTGCTGAATTCGAGCGAGGTGCAGGCCGGCTTTTTCATTGCCCGGGTCGATCTCAAGCACCCGACGCAGCGAATCGATCGCCTCGGCCCATTCGGTGCGCCGCTCAGCCAACTCCGATTGCTTCAAGAATAATGGGATGGCGTGAGACAGCTTATAGGCAGGCATAATTCGCTTGCGATAGGCCTGGCGATTCTCATGGTCGGCCAGCGTCTGATAGGCGCGCTCGACCCGCTCGTGAATCTCACGCACCCGCCCCACCACCTCCGCTTCCATGGAGTCCGGGACCGCCGCCGGGTCGAATTGGTCTGACAACTCCTTATAGGCTTTGTCGATCATCTCATCATAGCTCGACCAGTGCACGTTCAAGACTTCGAAATAGCTGGCCTTATGCACGCTGAGATATTTCACCGTGACGTTCTCGCGGTAGCGCTCGCGCACGATGGTTTTATGCAATGAGGTGTCGAAGCGCAGCACGCCCATGCGGTGCAATGCGTGGACCACCGCGGCGGTCTCCGAGGGCGACAGGCTGCTCTCGGTAAAGACCTCGCGAAGCCGGCGACGCTCGCCCAGGATGCGCTCGACCAGGCGGGTATGCTCCGGGCTAAGCACCACACGCTCAAGGCGCTCATAGCCGTCGGGCGCGACCTCGGGATAGGCATCCAGATGCTCCGAGACCATCGCGCCGCGCTGGACGGCGTCGAACTTTTTGAGACGCTCGAAGAGTCGCTTATAGATGATGCGCTCAACCGGCACGTGCACGCGCAGCGGCGGCGCGGGCAGATACCCCGCCGGCATCGACTGATTGTCGAAGACCCGAATTTGGCCGCTGTCGAGTTCACAGATCGCGCGGAGCAAAAAGGTAAGTCGGCCGGCGATCGCGTGGCGGATGCTGTCCTGGTCGAGCAACTCCAGTTCGAGCAGGCTTCGCTCGAAAATGGTCTGATTTTCCTCGGCATAGGCCGCGGCCATCGCCAGTTGTTGGGCGTCGATATGGTCGGCCATATGGAGCATCGGGCCGAGCTCCTCGTGAGAGAAGCGCGGCCGGCGCCGGATCTCGACCACCAGCCCGCCGTCAAAATAAATCTGGCGGTCAATGCCCGAACCGACGGTCTCAACCAGCCCGCTAAAGCCGCTACCAGACAATTGAAGCATGACATCGACCACGCGCTCGCCGGTCAATTCCTCGACGCGCGCCGGCGAGCCGGCGGGAATGATCCAGGGAAGCTCGGGGCCAAATAGGGTGCTCAATTCTTCGGGACTGCCCTCGTCCCCCAGGGACGGAAGACTGCCCAGCGGTTGCGTATCGCTGGGCTTTAGCGCAGCCCCAATGCGGCGCGCTGTTGAGGTGAGCACCCGCATATCGGGGTCGATGAGCTCGACTTCTCGGCGCGAGGTGAAATCCTGCGGACCGTCGAAGCGATTGAGCGCGCCGAGGGTCACGCTCGATGACGGCCGCTTGTGACGCGAGAAGATCGAATTTGCCAGGGCAGCGCCCTTGGCGCTTCGCGACGAGCGATCCAGCGCGGCTCCTTGCGCGGGCGCGCTATTGGCCACGCTCGACTCCTCTTCGGCGTCGTGAGCTTCGCCTGCCTCCATCGCTTCGCCACGGTTGGGCAAGGATGCGTGCAGCGTTTGTTGGCGAAGCGCCGCGGTCATACGGCCCGACGATACCGTCGCGCCGCGCCCGCGTCGGCCACTCTCGGATGAGGAGGCGTCGGCCTGCCCGGCGCCGCCGCGCGCGTTGCGCAGGCGGGTCACCGCTTCTTGATGGTCCCCGAGAATCCCCTGCAACGCGATGCGATCTTCGCGATCGATGCGCGAGACCTCCACCGCGGTGCCCGCCGGGGAGATATGCACGACTTTGCCCTGGGTGCGGATCGAGAATTGCGCGTCCACCAGCGTCAACTCAATATTGATCAAATCGTTGAGGGCGACGGACTCATCCAGGTTCAGCACAATCGCGCCGACCTGAATGGCCTGATGCAGGAGGACCGCGACCTCGTCGCGATTCGCCGCGCGCAGGATGATATAGGGATTCTTGGTATTGAGGGTGCTCTGCGCCGGTGTAATCGCGCCGCTCAGGCTCAGCGTGGTACGCGGGGCTTCCGAGCGGACGCTCGAGAATGTCGACAGGGTCGAGCCGCTTGGCCCGGCAGGGTGCGACGCGGTCGTCGCCTCGTCGCGAAACTCCTCAGCGCAATCAGACAGTGCTGCGGCGAGTTCGGCGGTGGGGAGGTCTCCGAATTGCTGGCGAACATAAGCGCGCAGCCGATCACGGAGCGACGCTCCATCCTGCGGCGATTGTGCGCTGTCGGGCGTGTCGGGCTTCTCGGTCATAGACTTTCAACAACTTAGGTGGACGTCATCAAGATCATGGACGCCAAAGATGAGCCTGAGGCTTCGGCGAATTACTCTTTGACTCACCTTACGCGCGAACCCGGGCCAATGACAATTGGAATTGGCGCCGGGTGCCGACAATCGAGGCGATCGAGGGAGCGCTCGCTCAGTCCGCTTCGGGCTCAGCCACCGGCACATCGGGCGTAGCGTCGGCGGAAAAACCTGGCTGCGAGGCGCCCTTTTCGTCCGACATCGGGCCGGCAGTTTTCGACGGTGCGACCTCTTTTGTCGGGGACTTCGGCGGCGCATCGGCTGGCGCGGGCTGAGCGGGAGCCTTTTCGTCCACCGCTCCGTCTGCGGCTTCGTCGGCATAATTCACAAAGCGCGGGCGCGTGCGGGCGTCGAGCGTACTGGTAAACGCGGGGCGCTCAACCGTGCCGGTATAGAACGGGGTAGATTGATAATATTCGATGAGGTCGGGCAGGAGCACCTTGAGCGCGCCCGCGACCGGAATCGACAAGAGGATGCCCATCAGCCCGCCCAACTCGCCGCCCAGGAGCAACACGATGATAACGACGACCGGGCTCAGCCCAACCTTCTCACCGACCACCTTGGGGGTGATGATATAGCCCTCGAGCAGCTGCACGACCATGAATACGGCGCCGACCGCGATGACCGCGCCGATGCCGCTCCACTCAATCAAGACGATGAGCGCGGCCATGATGACGCCGATAAAGACGCCGAAATACGGGATGATGCTCAGGATGCCGACCACCACGCCGACCGCCACGCCGCTGCTCCACTCAATGCCGACGCTGGCGAAGACGGCGGTCAAACCAATCGAGTAGAGCACGCCCAGGATTGCCGCGACTTGCAGCTGACCTCGGAACCACTCACCGACGACCGCGTCCATCTTGCGGAGACGATTCATCAAGAAGTCGCGACGATAGGCGGGGAGCAACACCGTCGAGTGACGCTTCATGACGTCGAAATCGCGCAAGAAGTAGAAGCTAAATACAGGGATCATCACCAGGTTAAGCAGGCTCGACATGATCGCGCCGGTCTGGGTCAAGATGCCGCTGAGCCAGGCGCCGACTTTCTGGATAACCCCGGGTAATGCTTGCTCTAATTGCGCGCTATACTCCGTGATGGCCTCGCGGAAGGTTGGCGGAATGCTGACCCTAAAGGTGCGCTCAAACCAGGGGATTTGCTCCTTCTGGAGCATCTCAAATAGACCCGGGGCCTTGTGCACAAGGCTCATCACCAGGCGCGCGATCGTCGGGTAGAGGAAGAGCACCATCCCGGCCATCGCGAGCACGCCCAAGAAGATATAGAGCAGGATTCCCACGGTGCGATTGACCCGGCGCCCTTCGAGCCAATCGATGCCCGGGTCGAGCAGATACGCGATAAGCAAGCTGACAAATATGGGGAAGAGCACCGCGGCCAGCGACTGGGTGAGCCAGACGCCGATGCCCAAAATGATCCCGAAGAATAAGAGCTTCGAGAGCAGATAAACATAGCGGCTATAATGGCTCCACTGAGCCGACGGCGTCAGCAAGCGCGGCTCGCGCTGCAGGGCTGGGTGCAACGCGACGGCCTCGGCCACCTCGTCGACGCAGACCGCCTCCTTTTTGCGCCCCGCGCTGGCTTCTTTGCGCTGCGCGCCGGGCTTGGATGCGTCGGGCTTTGGCGTCGCCTCACTCGGCTTCTTGGTCGTCTCGTTTTCTTGCGATTCCTCGGGCACAATGCACTCCGTACTTCCAGGTTAAGCCAGGCCCTTCGCTGCACCTCGGCTTGAGGCAAAATCAGCGGGCAGATAAGTCACCGCAATTCAAAAACCAGCGATCTCAATACGCCAAAATTGATTCACTTAAAATGCTGTTCCGGCGGCCGGCGCGACATCAAATTCGGCCATGCCTTCCACACGGGAGCGCGCGTTCTTTACCAGCGAGAAGCGCTCAAAGCTCTGGTTGCTCAGCGCGCGGATCGCGTACTCAATGGTGTCGGAGCTATCGACCGCGCCCGGGTTAATCTCCAGGGCAATCACCCCCTCGGAGGCCCAGCGAACGCTGACCTTTTTGACGACATCAAGGCTCTCCAAAAACGCGACAACCTCCTGAAGTGTCTCGGCATTCTCGGCGTTTCTCAGCCCAATATAGCGCTCCTCTTCTTGCACTCCAACAGGCCCGGCGCCGCGACTTACGCTCGCCGCGACCAGGGTCCCGAGCGCCCGGCTCAGCTCCTCGCGCGCCTGGGTCAGGCCGTCGTCGCCCAGAGCAGCGAAGACCTCACGCTCCACCGTAAAACGCTGCTGGGGCGAGGCGCCCGATTCGGCCGCCATCAATTGCAGCTCGGCGTAGGCCGACACCCGGCGCAACCCAAGCGCATCAATCGGCTCGGCCAGCGAATAGGTCACCGTCCCGACGAGCACCTTCTTTGCGCCCACGAGCTCACCGAGCGTCGCGGCGTTGGCCGTGGAGAGCCCCGGGCGCCGGTAGATCTTACTGATCTGGACCTTTCCGGTGGGCGCCAAAACGCCGACCTTTTTTTGCCCCAGGACCTCGTGGATGATCTTATCTGACGGCGACCAATTTGGTGCGGCAGGCTGCGCCCACCAATAATTGAGCGTGGGCGCCTGGGCATCATTAAACCCGCCGTCCACCCGTTCGGTGATCAGCAACAGAAGATCATTTGCCGGCTTTGGGGCCTGGGCGCTGGCCACCGACGCCATCATCTGCGCCGCCAGCACCACCAACCCGATCCGCATCATTTTAGACACCCTGCTCATCGTACGACTCAGCATTTATAACTCGATGAAATAATAATTTTCTTAAAAGCACGCGCATCGCACGCTCAACCCCAGCTTAGGCCAGAATTGCCTCTTTGGCCAAAAAACAACAAGCCCGGGCTCGCCTCATATCTATTTCCAGGCGTTCGCGCTGGATTTGAATAATTATCATGGCTCGACGTCTATACCCTATACTGCATTTGCGATAGAACTTCGGAAGAAATAACCGACCACCACCCAATTTTTCGATGGAGAAATGATGCGTAAAAAATCTCATCTTTTTATCTATTTATTTGCGGCGCTTGCCATTGGACTCAGCGGTTGCGGCGACGACGGCGATAGCACCAATAATGACAACGGGGGCAGCAGCGCCAGCAATAATAGTGGCAACGGCGGCGACAGGCCATCAGACTCCAGCATGGGTAGCGTCACGCTAAACTTAAGCGGCGAGGTCAGCGCAAGCCGTGCGGGTTTCGCAGACTTTAGCGAGATGGATTTCGGCCCCACCCAGACCTGGGAGTTGTCCATGAACGACATCTCTCCCCAGACCTTTAGCCTCACCCTTATGGCAATCTCGGATACCGCCACCCGGCCAAGCCCGGGCGAGTATATCATCGGCGCCGCCAGCAACGATCCGGGGCAATTCCAGGCGGTCTACACCCATATCGAAGATGGCGATTTCGTCAACGCGGTTGAATACACCTCTCAACGCTCCGGCGGCGGCGTCTTAAAGATCGAAACCTCGACCGACGCCAAGGTCAGCGGCACCTTTGAGTTCACCGCCGACCGCTACGCGGAGCCGATGGACGCAACCCCCGCCGGCACAATCCAGGTGACCGGCAGCTTCGAAGCGACCCCGCGACAGTCGCTCTGATATCGCCTACTCCCACCTACGGCGAGGCGCGCACAAGCGGGCCGCCTCGCCGATTGAACCCACCGCATATCTGCGCTAAGTTCCTCGCGTGACACGGGGTGTCCCGCGGCCAACCGGCTGTGCGGGCTGAGATAATACCCGTCGAACCTGATCCAGTTCATACTGGCGAAGGGATGTCTGCCCTACCGGCTCGCGGCGCGTTGCGCCCGCGCATACCTTCGCCTCCCACAACCATGAGAGGCAAAGAAGATGACGCATTCAAAACACACATTCGACAATCAATTGGTCCTGGTCACCGGCGGCGCTCGGGGGCTCGGCGAGCATCTGGTGCGCGCGTTTTTGCGCGAGGGTGCCCGTGTCGTGATCAACTATTTTAAGAGCTCAGACGCGGCCGCCGCGTTGGCCGCCGAGGCGCCGGAGCGAGCGTTGGCCGTGCAGGCGGATGTGCGCGACAAGGCCGCGGTCGAGAAGCTCTTCGCCGAGGCGCAGGCGCATTTTGGCATGCCGATCACGACCGTGGTCAATAACGCGTTGCCGGCGTTTTCCTTCAACGGCGACGCGCGTCCGCACGCGGATCAATTGAGCTGGGAGAATATGAACCAGCAGCTCGACGGTATCGTGCGTGGGTCGCTCAATACCACCCAAGCCGCGCTTGCCGGGATGCGCGAATTGGGCTTCGGGCGCATCATCAACGTCGGGACCAACCTCTTCCAGAACCCGGTGGTCCCGTACCATGACTATACCGCGGCAAAGGCTGCGCTCTTGTCGCTGACGCGTACGATGTCCCAGGATCTTGGGCCGGACGGAATCACGGTCAATATGGTGTCCGGAGGGCTGCTTCGCACGACCGATGCGTCGGCCGCGACGCCCGAGGCTGTCTTTGATTTTATCGCGGGAGCGACGCCGCTCCGCCGCGTCACGACGCCGGCTGAATTTGCCGACGCGGCCCTCTTCTTCGCCTCGCCGTGGGCGCGATCGGTCACTGGTCAAAACCTGGTGGTCGATGGCGGCCTGGTCAAAAACTAAGCTCGCCTCATGAGCACAAAAAAGCCTCGCCGGTGAGTTCACTCACGGGCGAGGCTTTTCTGCGTAAGGGCAATCAATTCAAGCACTTAGAGGAACCCGCGAAGGCTCATCGCGAAGCCCGCGATCTCACGACCGCCGGGGCGGGTGGCGTATTCGCCGAGCGCTTCGAGGGCGCTGTCGATCTCGAGGCGAAGCGCGGCTTGCGTGGCCTCGAGGGCGCCGGATTCGAGCAATTGCTGGCCGGCAGACTCGACGTCGTCTTCCGAGATTTCTTCGCTCGCCCAGAGCTCCTCGAAGCGCGCGCGGGTCTCGGGCGAGGCGTTCATCGCCCAGACCAGCGGATAGGCCGGCGTGCGGGTGCGAATATCGGTGAAGCGATGCTTACCGACGTCTGCGCCCGTGAGGTCTTTGAGGTCATCGGCGAGTTGGAAGGCCACGCCGAGGTGGTGTCCGCAGCGGTGTAGACGCTCGGCGATATCCGATTTGCCGGCGCGCATCGCGGGAGTCGACCCGCACCAGCCAAAGAGGATCCCGGTCTTGCCGTCGGCGATCGCGTGCCAGGTTTCTTCGGTGACATCGGTCTGCGCGCGAGACTGCACCTCGAGCACCAGGGAGTGGGTCATCTGACCGACGACCTTCAGGCCCAGCGACATGAAGTTCATGCCGTACGGCTCGAGCATCTGCAGGCCCTTGACCAGCATCGCGTCACCGCCGAGCACCGCGATGCAATTGCCCCAGTTGGCGTTGACGCTCGGGAGCCCGCGGCGAAGCGTGGCCTCGTCGAGCACGTCGTCGTGCATCAAGCTGGCGGTGTGGATAAGTTCGGCGACGACCGCAAAGTCGACCAGCGCCGCGAACTCTTCCTGGGCGCCCGGACCGTCACTGAAGAGATCGCCTTCGGACAGCGCCCGGGCGAAATACCAGAGCAGTCGAGGCCGCGCACGCTTGGCAGCGTCGGCCAGCGTCAGATGCGTGGACGCCTCGCTGAGCAATTCGCCTGCGGAATCCGCATCTTCCCCGAGCAAAAGCGCCTCACGAAGGCGCCGCTCGACCGCCGCAACAAACCCGGCCTCGCTCGCACCAAAGGTCGGTTCTGCCCCCTGCTCAACAGGCAGTCCCGCGGGTGAAAACGATGAATTTTTTAGCGCCGATGCATCAGTCATAAAAAGCCACATTTATTGAGTTTAATGAGTTCAAGACGCCTTGAACTTTGCGCCAAAGATGCTAAACCGGGTATTGGAAGGCGTCAAGAGTGACCTTTTGAATCGCACCCCAACCTCGATAAATCCCCGAGAAAATTATGGCAACCACCAATCAAGCTTCAGAAAAAAACAAATCTCTGGATACCAAGGTCTCTGAGATCTTCGATCCCTCCGCGTGGCGGGCGGTCGAAGGGTTTGACTTTGAAGACATCACCTACCACCGCGCCATCGAAACCGACGCCGACGGAAATATTCGCCCCAAGGGCACCGTGCGCATCGCTTTTAACCGGCCGGAGTGCCGCAACTCCTTCCGCCCGCAGACGGTCGACGCCCTTTATCAGGCGCTCGAGCATGCCCGATGCGACTCGGGCGTGGGCTGCGTCTTGATCACCGGAAACGGCCCCTCGGCCAAAGACGGCGGCTGGGCTTTCTCCGCTGGCGGCGATCAATCCGTGCGCGGAAAAGACGGCTATAAATACGATGGCGCTTCAGGGCAAGCCCCGACTGCGCTTGGGCGCCTGCATATCCTCGAAGTTCAGCGCTTGATTCGCTTTATGCCCAAGGTCGTCATCGCGGTGGTGCCGGGCTGGGCGGTCGGCGGCGGGCATAGCCTGCACGTGGTCTGCGATATGACCATCGCCAGCCGTGAGCACGCGATCTTCAAACAAACCGACCCCGACGTCGCAAGCTTTGACGCCGGCTACGGCTCCGCCCTGCTCGCCCGTCAGGTTGGTCAGAAACGCGCCCGCGAGATCTTCTTTTTAGGCAAAAACTATAGCGCCGAAGAAGCTCTGCAGATGGGCATGGTCAACGAAGTCGTCGACCACGCCGACCTTGAGAAGCGCGCGCTGGAGATGGGTGATATCATCAACTCCAAGAGCCCGACCGCGATGCGGATGCTTAAATACGCGTTCAATATGCCCGACGAAGGCATCGTCGGGCAGCAGCTTTTCGCAGGCGAAGCGACGCGCCTGGGCTACGGAACCGACGAGGCCCAAGAGGGTCGCAACGCCTTCCTTGAGAAGCGTCCGCAGGATTTCTCAAAATTCCCGTGGCATTATTGATCATTTCCCCGCCGTGAAGGCCTGAGGATTATGGCGAACGACCGCAACGAAAAGACATCGACCCACGACTGCGCCGCCTCGGCGCAGCCCGATAGCCCGATGCCTGCGCGCCTATCGGCCGCGTTCCGAACGGTCGATTGCGAAGACCTCCGCGTTGTCTTCGCCCGCTCCGCCACGCTCGCGCGCTCGTATTATCGAAGCACCGCCGCCGGTGACCAACTCCTAGGGCTTGGCGTCGCGGCCAGCGCGCGCGCGGGCGAGCAGGACTCCATCGCCTCGCGATTTGGGGCGCTGCGCGACGCGCTCACCGACGCCGACACGCTCGCCCACCAGGATAAGATCCGCCTGCTGGGCTGGAGCGCGTTTGACCCCGAATACGCCCGGGATCCAGCGAGTAGTTGGGCCGGCTACGCCCGCCGCGAGATCTATCTGCCCGAGATATTGCTGCGCCGAAAAGACGGCAAAACCAGCGCGCTGATCATCGGCGAGGCAGATAAACTCGAAGCGATCTGGCAGCGTTGGGAGGCGCTGCTGGCGGCGGCAGCGCGCGACCATCGGAGCGGTCGCCTGGGCTTCACAACCACCCAATCCGCAGATCACCTCTGGCTCGACCGCGACACCTTTTGCTACGGCGTCGAGCGCGTCACCAAAGATCACGTCGCCCCCAAGGTCGTCCTGGCGCGCCGCGTCCGTCTGGATATGACGCAGTCCATCGATCTTCGGGCCGCCCTACAACTTCTCTCGGAGTCCTATCCGACCTGCACCCGCTTTGCGATCTCGTCGCCCGAAAACGAGGATTATCCGGTATTTTTCGGCGCGACGCCCGAGCGCCTCGCCCAGGTCAAAGACGGCGAGGTTCATACGATGGCGCTCGCTGGCACCGCGAAGGCGAACGAGGGCGACGCCCTGCTGAACAAACCCAAAGAACTCGAAGAGCATCAATTCGTGGTTGATATGATCCTCGACTCGCTGGCGCCCTATTGCAGCGAGTTGACGAGCGACCCGACGCCGAAGATCAAACGTCTGACCAATGTGTCGCATCTTTTGAGCGATATCTCCGGGAGACTAAAACCCGGCGTGGGCCTGGCCGAAGTCGTCGACGCCCTGCACCCAACCCCTGCGGTTTGCGGCACACCGCGAAAGCTCGCCCGCGAGCTCATCGCCCAATTTGAAGGCTTCGACCGCGGCCTCTACGCCGGCACGTTCGGCTGGATGGACCTTGAGGGGAACGGCGAGTTTGACGTCGCCCTTCGCTGCGCGCTGGCCGGAGACACCCAGGCGCTGCTCTTCGCTGGTGCCGGTATCACCCGCGACAGCGATATCGAGCTGGAATGGACCGAAACCCGCGCAAAATTCGAGCCGCTCCTGCGCGCCCTCGCAGCCATGGTTTTAGGATGACCTCTTCCACCCAAACCCGCCCCGCCCAGACCGACGCCCTGTTGGCGCCCAATATCAACACGCTCTGGTCGCGGGCGTTGATCGACGAGCTCGCGCGCTGCGGGCTTCGCGATATCTGCATCTCCCCCGGCTCGCGCTCCACGCCGCTGGTGGTCCAGGCCTTCGAGCATCCCGATATTCGCGATATCTCGATCGTCGACGAGCGCTCCGCGGCGTTCTTCGCCCTCGGCCTGGCCAAAGCCACCGGCCGCCCCGTGGCGCTTATCTGCACCTCGGGCACCGCCGCCGCGAATTATTTTCCGGCCGTATGTGAGGCCAGCGAGGCCGATATCCCGCTGATTATTCTGAGCGCCGACCGGCCCGCCGATCTTCACGATTGCGGCGGCTCGCAGACGATGGACCAGCATAAGCTCTTCGGCGACCGCATCCGCTGGTTCCACGGCTTCGCCCAACCCGAGGCGACTGCCTCCAAACTGACATATTTGCGCAGCATCGCCTGCCGCGCATTTACCCACGCGAAGTCCGGGCCGGTGCACCTGAATATCCCGTTCCGAAAACCACTTGAGCCCATCGAAGTCCCGGCGAGCAGCCCCGACTTTGTGCCGACCGAGCTGGCAAAAACGGCGCCCGTCGCCACGATGGGGCGCCCGGACGGCCGCCCCTATTTACAGATCTCAACCGGGCTGAGCGCGCCGGACTCGGCGACGATTTCTGCCCTGCTGGGGCGGCTGAAGACCACGAAGCGGCCGATGATTTTAGCCGGCGCCGACGAGCGCGGCGCCTATTATCGCGACGCGCTTCGCGACTTCGCCGAGAATATCGGCGCGCCGATCTTTGCCGAGCCGACCTCGGCGATGCGCCATTGGAATGAGCGTGGGCCAAATATTTTGAGCGCCGGTGACCTGCTCTTTTCGAGCCCGCCCTATACGGCGTATTCGCCCGATGAGACGCCGGACCTTATCATCCGCACCGGGCGCGCGCCGCTTTTGTGGGCGCTGCAAAAATGGTTGCGAAATCTCGACGGGGTCGAGCAAATCGTGGTCGGCCCGACGCTCGACCTCAACGACCCGGAGCATTTCGCGGCCCAGCAAATAAGCTGCGATGAGCGCAACTTCTTCGAGGCGCTTAACGCGCGGCTGGCCGACGGCTCTCAAACCATCTCGGGTTCACCGCGTTGGGTTGACACCCATCGCCAACGCGACACCGTCGCGGCCGACACCCTCAGCACCCAACTCCTTGATATTACTCAGCTAAACTCGGCGAGCATCTGGGATACGCTGGGACAGGAGTTGCCGGAGGGAGCGGGGATCTTTGTGTCGAATAGCATGTCGACGCGCCACCTCGACACCTATATGTGCCGCGCAAACGCTACGCTCGACGTGCATTTTAACCGGGGCCTAAATGGCATCGACGGCATCATCGCGACCGGCCTGGGCCTGGCGATGGGCCGACAATACGAAGCCCCGAATGACGCCGCGCCCACGGTGATCGTCATCGGCGATGTCGCCCTTCGACACGACCTCAGCGCGCTACTTTTGGCCGCCGAGATCGGGGTCGAGGCTACCGTGCTGGTGGTCGACAACGCCGGCGGCGCCATCTTCGACTATCTGCCGATTACAAAATTCGAGAAGGTGCACGAGCGCCATTTCACCACCGCCCCGCCGCTGTCGGTCGAGGCGATGCTCCCGGGCGCCATCACCCGGCTCGAGGCCAATACCAGCGAGGCGTTGAAAGAGGCGCTCAACGAATCGTTCGGCACCCCGGGATTGCAAGTCATCCACGTGAAAATCGATCCCGAGTTCGATAAGCAGACCACCGACGCCCTGCGAAAGCGCGTCGGTGCGGCCATCGCGTCTCATTGAATCACGATTAATTAATTTTAAGACTCCTTTTTTTGTCGTTTGGATAGCAGTAAATATGTCCACCGCCCCCACATCCCGCCCGTCGACCGTCCAAGCCTGGATCATGGCTTCTCGCCCCAAAACCATGGCGGCGGCCATCGTCCCCGTATTGGTGGGTAGCGCGCTGGCGTATGCTGCCGGCAAATTTGCTCTTCTCCCTGCGCTGGCCGCATTGATCGGGGCGAGCCTGATTCAGATCGGGACGAATTTCGCGAACGATTATTTCGACGATAAAAAGGGCGCCGATACCGAGGACCGCCTCGGGCCGACGCGCGTCGTCCAGGCCGGGATCATCTCGGCCACAAAGGTGCGAAACGCCACGGCTCTGACCTTCGCCCTGGCGGCGCTCGTCGGCGTCTATCTTATCTGGGTGGCGGGCTGGCCCATCGTCGTCATCGGCATCGCGTCGATCCTGTCGGGCATCGCCTACACCGGCGGCCCGTATCCGCTGGGCTATAACGGGTTGGGCGATATCTTCGTCTTTATCTTCTTCGGCCTCATCGCCGTGAGCGCGACCTATTTTGTGCAGGCGCTTGAGTGGTCGACGCTGTCGTTTGTCGCCGCGATCCCCATCGGATTTTTGTCGACGGCCATCCTCGTGGTCAATAATTATCGCGATATGGACACCGACCGCGTCGTCGGCAAGAACACCCTTGCGGTGCGCTTCGGCGGGCGCGCCGCGCGCGCGCAATACGCGATTTTGATGCTCGCCTCCTACGCGATTCCGCCGCTGCATATCGCGTTTTTCGGCGCCAACGCCTGGGTGCTCCTGCCCTTGCTGACGCTGCCGCTGGCGATTGTTCGCGTGCGCGCCATCGGGCAAAAGACCGGGCGCGAGCTCAACCCGCTGCTGGGCCAAACCGCGCAATTGCTTATTATTTTCGGCATCTTATACACGATCGGCATCGCGCTCTCGGGGGGCATTTGATGAGCACGATTCGCAGCCAGGCATTCGAGCTTGCGCGCCTCGACTTCAGCGCGATTGAGCTAGAGCTGACGCGCCCCTTTGTGACGTCGCGAAAGACGATCACGCGGCGTGAGGTCATCGTGCTGCGCGCGACGATTCAGGTCGACGGTGCGTCGGTGATGGGTTACGGGGAAGTCGCGCCGCTGCCGGGCTGGAGCGACGAGACCGTGGCGGATTGCGCTGCGATTTTGGAGGCGCTCGAGGGCGCTGTGAGCGTCGAATCCATCGAGAACCTCGACGCGGCCCTCCCCCAGATTGGCAAATATCCGACGCTTCGATTTGGCGTTGAACTGGCGCTTTTGGATGCCCTCGCGCGCCATAAAAAAACGACGATTGCGCAGCTAATTTACGAGCGATTCAGCCCCGAGGTGGTCGGCGATTTGCCGACCGCCATCGCGCTTCAGAGCACCGTCGGCGCGGTGGCGCTCGACGCGCTTTTGGAGCACGCGACCCTCGCGCGCCAAGAAGGCTACGAAGTCCTGAAGGTCAAGGTCGGCGCCGACCCGCTGCACGATGACATCGCCAAAATCGCCACCCTCTGCGCCCTCGCCCCGGAGCTCAAGTTGCGCCTGGACGCAAACGGCGCGTGGTCGGTCGCCGAGGCCCTGGGCATCACCCACACCATCGCGCGCGACTTCCCGACCGACGGCATCGACCTCGTCGAGCAACCGGTCGCCGTCGAAGATTTCGACGACTTCCTCACCCAATTCGCCGCCCAAGCCGAGCAACGAGGCGCCTCCTCCAACCTGGCCATTGCGGCCGATGAGAGCGCGGATTCCTACACGGCCTGCGCGCGATTGATCGAGGGGGGCGCGATGCGCGCCGTCGTCCTCAAACCCTCGACCCTCGGCGGCCTTTTGCCGAGCGCGAAGCTCATCGCCCTGGCGATCGAGAACGACGTGCGCGTGGTCCTGAGCAATCTTATCGCCTCCGCGATTGGACGCCGCGCGGTCGCCCAGCTCGCCGCTGCCTTCCCGCAGGTCGCAGGCCCGCACGGCCTCGCCACCGGCGGGTGGTTTCGCGAAGACACCGCGCCCGACGCCGACCGCATCGAAGGCGCGAAGTTTATCCTCAGCGGCGCCCACGGCCTGGGATTTGTGCCGACCGTCGCCTTCACTTCGACCGAGGGAGCATGATGAGACCGTGGCTCGCGCAACGATGGATTGACCGAGGTGACACGCTCGCGCTGCGCGCCGGCGACGTCGCGCTCACCTATGCCGAGCTCGCCGGTGAGGCCCAGCGCCGCGCGATCGCCCTGCAAGAGCGCGGGGTTGCGCGTGGTTCACGGGTCGGCATCCTGACCTCGCCAGATTCCCAGAATAGCCTCGATTTTGTCTTCTGGGCGCACGCGATTTTGTGGGTGGGCGCGACACTTGTTCCCCTGCACTCGAAGGCGAGCGCGGCCGAATTGGATATCCAGCTCTCGAAGATCGCGCTGGAGCTATTGCTCGTGGACGACGCGGGTCGCCTCGCTGAGTTGAAGCATCCGCCGACAAATATCCTTGATTTTAGCGCGCCCATCGCGCCGCTTGGAAGCGAATGCCTGCCCGCGCAAATCAACGGCGAAGATACCATGACGGTGCTCTTCACCTCGGGCACCAGCGGCCACGCCAAGGCGGTGCCGCTGAGCGTTCAAAATCATCAGGCCAGCGCAAGCGCGTCGTCGATGCGCCTGGGGCTGTGCGAAGATGACCACTGGCTCTGCTGCCTGCCGCTATGCCACGTCGGCGGATTGGCCATCATGCTGCGAAGCGCGATCTACGGAACCTCGTTTGAGCTGATGCCGGGATTCTCGGCCCCCGAGGTCCTCGCGCTCCTCGCCGAGCAGCGCGTGACCCTGGCCTCATTTGTGCCGACGATGCTCTATCGCTTGCTCGACGAAGCCGATGCTGATATCCGCACCCGGTTGCGCGCAGTGCTCATCGGCGGCGGTCCGATGGACGCGGAGCTCTTGCGCGAGGCACACCGCCGAGGCATCCCGGCGCTGCCGACCTACGGCATGACCGAAATGGGCTCTCAAATCGCGACGCTGTCGCCGCACGAGACCCGCCAGCGCACACCCGGTGGCGACGACCGATTTGACACCGCAGGGACGCCACTGGACGGCGTCACGATTCGCATCGAAGCCGAGGATGGCAGCGCGTGCGCGGCCGGCGAGGTCGGCCAAATTCGGGTGAGCGGCCCGATGCAAAGTCCGGGCTATTTGAGCACGGACGCGGACCCACCCGAGCATGATTTGCGATTTATCGACGGATGGTTTCACACCGGCGATATGGGTTGGCTCGACGCGGAGGGCTACCTTCATATCGAGCATCGCATCAGCGACCTGATCGTGAGCGGCGGCGAAAATGTCGACCCGACCGAAGTTGCGCGTGTGCTGCGCGGCGTTGACGGTGTAAGGGAACTTGCCGTGGTCGGCGTGGATGACCCGGAATGGGGCCAGGTCGTGGCGGCGGTTGTTGTCCGCAAGGACTCCAACGCCCCGACGGAGCCCCTATTACAGACGCTCAAACAAGCGTGCGCAGCCGAGTTGGCTCCCTTTAAAATACCGAGAAAATGGCGGTTTATCGACGAAATACCGCGGACCGCCACTTCAAAAACGAACCGACATCAAATAAGAGCACTCTTCGCCACTACTGACGGCGATAATTAGCTCAAAAACATACTTTTTTGCCGCATTATATAACGACTTATTTTTTACCCGAGAAAGCCTATGCTTGGCGACAATATCGCACCCACCAAACCCGCCGCAGAGCGTCGCGACGCAAAGCCCACCGACGCCAAAGCCACCCAGTCGACGCAATGCGAAGCCCAGGCGCCCACGCTCGGCGCTGAATTTCCGCGCGTCGGGCGCAATCTGCACCCGCAGGGTTCGACGGTCCGCATCGGCGACGTCGTCTTCGGCGCCAAAGACTTCGTGGTCATCGCCGGCCCCTGCGCCGTCGAGTCCCAGGAGTTGCTCGACGAAGCCGCGCGTGCGGTCGCTAAATCGGGCGCGCGCGTGCTGCGCGGCGGCGCGTTCAAACCGCGCACCTCGCCGGACTCCTTCCAGGGCCACGGCCTCGACGGCATCGCGATGCTTCGCCGCACCGCGACCGAGTTCAACCTGCCCTTCGTCACCGAAGTCATGTCGGCGCCGATGGTCCATGAACTCGAAGAGCGCGTCGACGCCTTCCAGATCGGCGCGCGCAATATGCAAAATTTCGCGCTGCTCGAGGCCGTCGGGCGCACCAAGATCCCGGTGCTCCTCAAGCGTAACTTCGGCGCCACGCTCAGCGAATGGCTGATGGCCGCCGAGTATATCGCCAAGGGCGGAAACGACCAGATCATCCTATGCGAGCGCGGCATCCGCAGCTTCGGCCAGGAGACCCGCTTCACGATGGATATCGCCGGGGCGATGTGGGCCAAGGAGCGCACGCATCTTCCGGTGATCGTCGACCCCTCGCACGCCATCGGCATCCCTACGTTGCTGGCAGGCGCGGTCGCAGCCACCGCCGCGGCCGGCCTCGACGGGGCCATGGTCGAGGTTCACCCGCAGCCCAACCGTGCGCTTTGCGACGCCGACCAGGCCCTCACGCCGCACGAATTCGACGCCCTGATGGCCGCGGTCACGCCGGTCGCGCACGCCGTGGGCCGGGCCATTTGAGCCTATTTCGCGACGCCGAGGGCCAACGAAACGCCCCCGGCGCCGCGCATCCATATCTTTTGAAGCAATATCGAAACCGATAGGAGAAATCATGTCCGCTGAAGTCAATCAGATGTTCTCGCGCATCGCCGACCGCTATGACCGCGCGAACCGCTTTATCTCGATGGGCACCGATCAGGGCGTGCGGCGAAAAGCCGTGAAACTCTCGGGGGCCAAGCGCGGCGAAGATGTACTGGACTGCGCCGCTGGCACGGGCGACTTGACCCTGCAATTTCACGATATCGTCGGCCCTAACGCGCGCGTTGTGGGCACCGATTTCAACGCCGATATGCTGTCGCACGCCGAGCGCAAATCGGCCAAGCAAGGCGCCGATATCGAGTGGCGAGTCGAGGATGCCCAGGACCTGAGCTTTGAAGACGCGTCCTTTGATATCGCGTCCATCGCCTACGGCATCCGCAACGTCGACCAGCCGCTGGTCGCGCTCAAAGAGATGGCGCGCGTGCTTCGCCCCGGCGGCCGCCTGGTCGTGCTCGAGTTCGGCCAGCCGCCGGCCATCCTGCGCCCCTTCTACCTCGCCTATAACCGCTGGGTTATCCCGACCATCGGGGGCATGGCCGGTGCCGATAAGAGCGCCTTCCAATACCTGCAGCGCACCTCCGACAACTTCCCCTACGGCGACGAATTCGTCGCGATGATTCGCGAGACCGGCTGCTTCGAGGAGAAGGTCGTCGCCAAGCCTGCGATGTTCGGCGTCAACTATATCTATGTGGCGACGCGCAAGTGATTTTTGGATTCAGATAACGCAAAAAAAGAGCGGCCCTTTCGGGCCGCTCTTTTTTTGCCAGCGCGCCGGCGATTAGTTACTTCCGCTGCTTATTGCGCCGCTTCTTCGGACATCACGACGATGACCTCAGCCTCTTCGCCGCGGTCCAGGGAGACGGTCTCGTCGCCCCGGTATACTTTTTCATCCGCGCCGTTGGCTTCGGCGATGACGGTGAAATCACCGGTGGTCTTGATATCGCCAAAGACCGTGAAGCCATCGCCACAGGAGAAGGTGTCGTTCTGAATCAAGAAGTCCGCGTCATCAAAGATCGACACAGATACCTCGGAGACGCCCACCGAATTGCACATCGCGCCACCGTCAAAGCGCCACTCAACCTTCACTTCGGCGGGCTTCGCGGTCAAAACCTGCTCCTTGGCGGAGCGCACTGAATCACTGACCACGGTGACCTTCGTCGACTCGGCGATGAAGATGGTGCGACTCTCGTCGTCGAGACCCAAGGCCGTCAGCGTATATTCTGCCGGGTCGATCTCCTCGATGAGCGCAGCGCCGTCGGTGCATGGGAAGAGATTATCGGTGGAGACGTCGTCTCGGGTCAATTGAATATTCACCTGCTCAACGCCGGAATCCTCGCAGCCTCGCGGGCTGGTCTTCCATGTGACCTCGAGCCCGCCGGGTCCGGTCGGCGCATCATCGCCGCAGCCAATGAGCACGCCCGAAAAACCTACCACCAGCGACAAGCCAACGACCCAATTCCGATTTCTGACTAGCATCTGCGTTCCTCTGCTCAAATTTTGGATACCTGAAAGAATATTTCTCAATATCAGCCTAGCGCAAGTGGTGCTTCAAAACCAACGGCCTAAATATGGGCCGTCTGAATTCAAAGTAGACTTAGTGCTCGCCGGTGCTTGGACGGGTGGTCTTGGGCTTTAATTCAACGCGAACATCCACGTTGATGCCGCGCTCGAGTTCAATCTCCTCGAAGCCGCTAAATTTAACTTCGCTATCGACGCTGCTCACCTCGACGATATAGTCGCCGGCGAAGAGGTCTCCGGCCGTGGCGCTGCCCGCGTCGCAGGAAACGCGAAAGCGCTCGTGCTCAAAGGACTGGTCGTCGTAAAAAGCGATCTCGAGCTTGGAGACGCCGTTGGCGCCGCAGACCAGCCCGTTTTCAAATCCCCAGACAACCTGGACCTCGGAGGGTTTGGCGGTCAGGCGAATCATCGAGGTGGTGTTGAGCTTCTCGGCGCTCACGGTGACCTTGCGCGGCTTCACCGAAAAAATCGGCCGTCCGACGTCGTTATTCCCGCTCACTTCGAGTTCGTAGGTCCCAGCCTCAATGCCGGAGAGGATGGCGCCGGAGTCGGTGCAACGAAAGCTCTCCTCATAGGTCTGGTACGCGCTCTGCAGGCTGACCTGCACGCGCTCGATATCCGCCCCCTCACACCCGAGCGGATTGACCTCCCACTCAAGCTGCAGGCTGCCGTCGCCCAGCGCATCGACCGGGTCTCCGCAACCAACCGAGGCGCCCACGGCACCCATCAAAATAAGACTAAAACACACACCTAAACGCCGAATAGACATCGTTTCCTCCATGAAAAAATCGTGACGCGCGTTCCCTCGCGCTCATTAACGCCGCCACTGTATCCGGAATCGCCTAAACGTCAAAAAAACCGAGCCGCCCGTGAGGGGGCGGCTCGGTTTCTCTTTCACCTCACTGGCGCCCTGGCGGGCGGCGGTGTCGAATCAATACGAGATTTTCACATCAAAGGGGATGAGACTCTCGTCGCGCGACAGCGCCGTGTTGCCAATCTGGCCGTCACGGTTACTGCCCCAGCATTGCAGGTTATTATCCTCGACAATCGCGCAGCTAAACTCATCGCCAAGCGACAGCGAGAACGGCACGGTCGAAGATTCCGCCCGCATCACATTACCGACGGAGTCGGCGTGCACGGCCCGCGGCGAGGTCCAAGAGTTCGTGGTGCCATCGCCGAGCTGACCCGTGGCGTTTCGGCCCATGCAAAAGACATTCGTCCTGGTCGGGTCGGCCTCGTCACTGCGCGCACAAATGTGATTGGCGCCTGCCGCGACATCGAGGTTGTTGCGGGTGTCCGATATCTGCAAGGGCGTAAGCTGCGCGCGGTCGATATAGGCCTTCGTAACCGGATACTCATCCCACTCACACTTATCTGTTACAGGATTTCTTCGCGTCGCTGGAGGTTGACACACATCATCAGCATCGGGATTTGCTGATTTCACGACCTTTCGATACCGCACAATCGGGTGACCCAGACCGATAGTCGGGAAGACTGCGCAATCATCGGCGCGGCGTCCATCGACCTCACAAATCAGGCTCTGGAAGGTCATCGCGCCCCAGCAAAACAGCTCGCCAGGCGCAGTGCGCGCGCAGGAGAAGTTATCGCCAGCGGTGATCTGAACCACATCGGACGGCAGCCCCACGACCGTGACCGGCGTCTTTTCACGCGCGGCTGTTCTCAGAACGTCCGGCTCTCGCACACCGACCGCGGTTCCACCCAGTTCCGGTGTGGTCGAAAGATTGGCGAGCTGACCGTAGTCGCCGCGCCCCCAACATTGCACGGAGCCGTCGTCGAGCAATGCGCAGTTATGGTAGGCGCCGGCGGCGATCATAGACACGCCAGAGGTGAGGCCGGTGACCTCGATCGGGACGCCGATTTTTGCCCCCAGCGTGATCTCATCGTTTCCGATTTGCCCGTCCCCACTGGCGCCCCAGCATTTCACGCCGCCATTGACCAGCGCGCAGGTATGTTCGTCACCGGTGACGACCTGGGTCGCCCCGGAGGTAACCGCCGCCAGGCCAGGCTTGCGCGCGTCGACCGTTGTGCCGATGCCGAGTTGACTCTCGGAGTTATCGCCCCAGCAGATGACCTTCTGGTCGTGGGTGAGCGCGCAGGTATGCCCGCCGCCGCTCGAAATCTGGGTGATGAGATCCAGGCCGGAGACGTCCACCGGGTTTTTTCGCTGCGTGGTGGAATCATCGCCGAGCTTTCCGCGGGTATTGTTGCCCCAACACTTTGCCTTGCCCGAGCCGAGCGCGCAGGCGTGGTTGGCGCCCAGCGACAGCCCTTCGACGCAGAAATAATTACAGTCGAGCGTGCCGCCGCAGCCGTCGTCGATCTGGCCACAGAGGGTCCCGCTCTCCTCGCAGGTGGTCGGGGTACATCCGCAGATATTATCGTCACCGCCGCCGCCGCAAGTATCAAAGGGCGTGGTGCAGACCAGCGACTCTTCGCCACAATCGAGGATGCGATCCGCGCCGCATTTATCGACGACCTGGGTTTCGCCGCACTCGAGGTTATTCTCGGCGCATAGCTCCGCCACCGTCGGCAGCGCGCAGCCGCATTGGTTCGGCGCGATGTCGCCACATTGGTCCGGCGCCACGCAGTCGCCACAGCTGCTGACGGTTCGCTCCACGCCGCAGCGGTCGGTTACGACCAACTCACCGCAGACCGCGGAGTTCTCGGCGCACAGCTCAGCGTCGGTCTGCGGCTCACAGCCACACTGGTTCGCGGCAAGCTCGCCGCAGGACTCGACCCCCGCACACTCACCGCAGCTCGCGACCGTGCGCTCGATGTTGCACCGGTCAGTCACTACCAACTCGCCGCATACCGCCGAGTTTTCGGCACACAACTCATCGTCAGTCTGCGGCGCGCATCCGCACAGATTCGCCTCGAGCGCACCACAGGAATCCGGCGCGTTGCACTCACCGCAGCTCTCGACGGTCCGCTCCACACCGCAGCTATCGGTCACCACCAACTCACCACAGGTCGCCGCGCTGGCGTCGCATAATTCCGCGTCGGTCTCCCCAACGCATTCCTCGACATCTTCTTCTGCGTCACCGGCATCGCCCGTATCGCCTGTCGACCCAAACCCGGCGTCGCTCGCCACGCTGACGCTGGGCCTTCCCGGCCCTGCGCTATCATCCTCATCCGCACAGCCCGGCTGCAACCCGAGCAGGCAGAACAGCCCGATCATCGCCAAGGGAAAGCTTGTCCATTTCTTTTGCATATTCATATTGGTCCATTCACTCGAAAATTATAATTTCGGCTTTTATATCATTAAGTAAGAACGTCGAGCGCCCGCGTCTATACGAGTGGCTCGGGCAATGTTCCCGCTGGAATTCGGTGAAATTAAGGCGAATCGGAACCCGAAGCATCACTCCAGCTTACTCGATGCGAAGCCCCCGAAGTTAGGCGTTTCGCGCAGCATCAAGGTATAGCACACCGCACGATTACCAAACAACAAAGCCCAGATAATCCACCCCATATAGAAGACGCAATGCTTATCCAATTGAACAACTTCGGGGGCCGAAAATCCCCCACAAGCCTCGATTCCTCAAACCGCGTCTGACCGTTCATCCGACGGGTGATGCGCCGAGATTAAAACCGCATTTTGCCCCTGAGAAAGTGCGTGAGAATTATTTGATCGCCCAATACGTTGACATGCATCAAGGTGCGTGTTTAATTCCACCAACTTCGCGATGACGCACGGCGTCATTATGCGCGTAGCGGTATAAAGAAGCGCGTAAAATTGAACTTAAAATGACTGGAGAAACCGTGGCCACATTTCTGCAAGAGAACCCGCGTACCCACATGTGTGGAGAGTTGCGTGCGTCTCATATCGACCAAGAAGTTGTCCTATTCGGCTGGGTGAGCAGAAACCGCGACCTGGGCGGCATGATCTTTGTCGACCTTCGCGACCGCGAAGGCGTCTGCCAGGTGCGATTTGATCCGGACTACGGCGAAGAGACCTTCAAGAAGGCCGACTCGCTGCGCTCGGAGTGGTGCATCGGCGTTCGCGGCAAGGTCTTGAGCCGCGGCGAGAACTCCAATAGCGATATGCCCACCGGCGCGATCGAGGTGATGGCCGAGGAAGTGCATGTCTTCTCGGTCGCTCAAACCCCGCCCTTCTTGATCCGCGACGAGACCGACGCCAACGAGATGTTGCGCCTTGAGTATCGCTACCTCGACCTGCGTCGCCCGAAGCTGCAGCAGTCGATGATCGTGCGCAGCAAGGTCAACCAGATCGTGCGCAACTACCTGGTCGACAACGGATTTCTCGAAGTCGAGACCCCCTATCTGACCCGCTCCACGCCCGAAGGCGCGCGCGATTATCTCGTACCCAGCCGCGTGAACCCGGGCAAGTTCTACGCCCTGCCCCAGTCGCCTCAGCTCTTCAAACAGCTCCTGATGGTCGCCGGCTTCGACCGCTATTTCCAGATCGTGCGCTGCTTCCGCGACGAGGACCTGCGCGCCGACCGCCAGCCCGAGTTCACCCAGATCGATATGGAGCTCTCCTTCATCACCCCCGACGAGATCATGTCGATCTGTGAGGGCATGATTAAGAAGATCTTCAAGGACGTCATCGACGTCGACCTGGAAGACAGCTTCAAGCGCCTGCGCTACGACGAGGCCGTCGACCGCTACGGCCTGGACGACCCGGACCTGCGCTTCGGCCTGGAATTGGTCGACTTCAGCGAAGAGCTCAAAGACAGCGACTTCAAGGTCTTCTCTGCGACCATCGCCGACGGCGGAAAGGTCAAAGGCATCTGCGTGCCTGGCGGCGCGACGAGCATGAGCCGCAAAAATATCGACGCCCTCGAGGAATTCGCCAAGATCTACGGCGCCAAGGGGCTGGCCTGGGCCAAGGTCAACGAAGACGGCTGGTCGGGCTCGATCTCGCGCTTCTTCGACGACGAAACCCGCGCCACGGTCGAGACCAAATTCGGCGCCAACGCCGGCGACCTTTTGCTCTTCGTCGCATCGACGCGCAATATCGCCAACGCCAGCCTGGGCAACCTGCGCAAGCAGATCGCCAAGGACCTTGGCCTCATCAAAGAAGGCGACTTCAAATTCGTGTGGATCACCGAATTCCCCCTCTTCGAGCATGACGAAGAGACCGGCGAGTTGGCCCCGATGCACCATCCGTTCACCAGCCCGCGCCCGCAGGATTTCGATCTTCTCGAAACCGCGCCCGAGAAGGCCTATGCCCAGGCCTATGACCTGGTCCTGAACGGCTCGGAGATCGGCGGCGGCTCGATTCGTATCCACCGCAGTGAGATCCAGGAGAAGATCTTCAATATTCTCGGATTCACCGAGCAGGAAGCGCGCGATAAATTCGGCTTCCTCATCGACGCATTCCAATACGGCCCGCCTCCCCACGGCGGTTTGGCCTTCGGCATGGACCGTCTGGTCAGCCTGCTGACCAACAAGCCCAATATCCGCGACGTCATCGCCTTCCCGAAGACTCAGCGCGCCTCCGATATTATGTGCGACGCCCCCAGCGTGGTCGACCCCGAGCAACTCGTAGAGCTGCACCTCGAGCTCGACCTGGACGAGGATTGAAGTGGAACTCGGAACACCTGAAAACCCCTATGACCTTGTAATCATTGGCGGGGGTATCAACGGCGCGGGCATCGCCCGCGACGCTGTGATGCGCGGGTTGAGCGTGGCGCTCTTTGAGAAGAATGACTTCTCAACGGGCGCCACCTGGGCCTCCAGTGGCATGATTCACGGCGGCATCCGCTACTTGGAGGCCGACCCCAACGTCACCAAAAAGTCATGCTATGATTCCGGCCTGATCCAGCAGATCGCCCCGCATCTTTTGTTTCGGGTGCCCTTCCTCTTCCCGATGCGCCCCGACACGCTCACGAATAAGATATTTCTGGAGCTTGTCGAGGTGTATTTCGACACCTACGACCGCTGGGCGCCGCTCAAAGGCGGCGTGCCGCATAGCCGCCTGAACCGCGCCGAAGCCCTGGCGATGGAGCCGGGGCTTCCCAAGGATATCATCGGCGCGGTGACCACCGACGAGTGGGGCATTGACTCGCCCCGGCTCACGCTGATCAATATCCTGGACGCCCAGGAGCGCGGCGCGCATGTGCATAATTACCACGAAGTCGTGGGCTTTTTGCGCGGTGACGGCACCGGCGACGCCGACGATAAAACCAGCACCCAGCGCGGCGCGATGCGCGGCGTTCGGGTACGCGACCGCGAGCGCGGCGGCGTGCGCGATGTCCACGCGCGCATCACTTTCAACGCCACCGGCGCCTGGGCCGAGCGGGTCGCCAAAAGCGCCGGCGCCCAGATGTGCCGGCTGCGCCCGGGCAAAGGCATTCACCTGCTCCTGGCCGGCCGCGTCACCAATTACGCGTTGATCACCAACGCGGTCGACGGCCGCCAGATGTTTATCGCGCCGCACCAAAACGTCACCTTTGTCGGCACCACCGACGATGATTATTGGGGCGACCTCGACGATATTCCGGTCCTCGAAGACGAGGTCAAATACGTCCTGGACGGCGCGCGCCGGGTCTTCCCGAAGATCGATGAGTGCCGCATTATCGACACCATCGTGGGCTGTCGCCCGACCCTCTATGGCGACAATAAATACGAGAGTCAGCTCAGTCGCGACCACGCGGTCTACGACCACGGCGAAGAAGGCATCCCCAACTTCATGTCCATCGCCGGCGGCAAGCTCGCCGCGTACCGACTCATGAGCGAAGAGGCCGTCGACGCGATCTGCGCTAAATTAGGCAATAACAAACCCGGGCGCACCCACCTCGAGGCCCTGCCCGGCGGCGAGGCCCACGATATTTCGCCGGAAGCCTTCGCGGAGTTTGGCCTCGACAACTATAGCGCCGGTCGGCTGATCTATCGCCAGGGTTCGCGCGCAGATCGCGTGCTTGAGATCATGCGCAAAAACCCCGAAACGGCCGCCATCGTCGACCCGTCGGAGCCGGTCACCGAGGCCGAGCTTCGCTATGTGATGCGCCATGAGTTGGTCAGCCAGCTCGACGATTGCAAACGCCGCAGCCGGTTGGGCCAGGGGCTCGACGGCGGGTGGAGCGCGACGCTTCGGGCCGCCGAGATCTATTGCGACGAGAAGGGCTATTCGCAGCGGGACCGCTTCGACGTCGCGCTGTCTTTCCAGCGGGGTCGCTGGAAAGACCGCCGCGATATTATTCGCAATGAGCAACTCGCCGCCGAGGCCGTCGGCCAGACCTGGTTCTTCACCGCCGGAGGCGCCATCGGCGCGGACCCTAAATCACTGCTTAACGACCCTGCCAAGACCCCACCCGGGGCCACGTCGGATCCCACATCTCGAGAATCTGCATGAACCCGCGTCGCACCCAGATCGCAATCATTGGCGGCGGACTCGCCGGCCAATGCGCCGCGCGTACCGTCCATATGGCGGGCGCCGACGCCCTGATGATTTGCCCTTCAAGCCCCGGCATCACCGCGCTTTGGGGCGGCCTCGGACAGGTCTTCGGGCCGTCCTCGGACTTCCCGTCGCGCTCGGTTGGCCTCTTCGGCCAGGGCGCCACGCTGCCGAGCAATATCCGCGTCACCCGGGCGGACCGCTTCTTTGCGCTCACGCATAGCCGGCAATTTCACCCCTACCTGCGCCTTGGCCTAAATCAGGACGCGGTCGACACGACCTCCCTCCAAGCCCTTGAAATCCTTAACTATCCGGGCATCAAGAGCATCCGCGAAGAGATCGTTTTCCCGTCGGCGGCCGGTGCGCCATTTCCGGCCGATATCGCGGCGACTTCGGTCGTCGACTCGGCGATTATGCGCGGCGATCGGGTCGGCGTCGTCGCATGCCCGGCGCTCGGGGATTGGTTCCCGAGCCGCCTCATCGACACGCTGAACTCACTCGAAGGCCCCGAGGCACAGCTCATCGAAGCCGCGCCTTTGAGCCAGATCCCGGGGCGCTCGAAGCACTCCGCCGCTGTCGCCGCACAACTCGACGCGCTACTCAATGCCGAGCCGATGTTGCTCATCGACGCGCTCCTGGCGCAGGTCACGCGACGCGAAATCGACCTGCTGATCTTACCACCCTGCATCGGCCAAACGAGCGCTAAAAACGAAGCGTGGATGGAAGCGCTGCGCGACGCCCTGCCCTGCCGAGTCGCCGAATCTGCGGCCGCGCGCAACTCGATTCACGGCTGGCGTCTCGACCGCTATTTGCGGGCCAATAACCCCGTCGACTGCCTTAAAGGCCGCGCGCTCACCGCCGACCGGGGCACATCAAGTGTGACCAATATCGAGACCGAGGTCGGCTCGATTCAGGCCGACGCATATATTCTGGCGACCGGGCGCTGGATGGGCCGGGGACTCCCCGCCGCCGCGCCGCTTCGCGAGCAGATCCTCAACGCTGATTTGTGGATGGACGGCGCGCCAATAAGCGACCCCGACCGGGCCTGGATTCCACATCTTCTCGAGCGCCAGGTCTGGCAGGATCACCCGTATTTTCGCGCGGGTCTTGCCACCGATTCAGACCTTCGCCCCCTCGACCAAAACGGCGCGCCGCTCGCCGACAATATCTTCGCGGCCGGTCGCGTCCTGGCCGGGTATAACGCCATCTGGGACGGCACCACCGAGGGCGTCGACCTCATCACCGGGTACCTCGCCGCGAAGAACGCGCTGGCCCAAATTGGCCTCGACGCGCCGACCCCAACACCTGCGCCCCAGGGAGCATAAATGCTGAAGAAATTTCACGCTTATCTATACCTTGGCTGGCATTTCTGGCTCCATATCCTGAGCAAACTCTTCTTCCTCTACCGCCCCGGCGGATTGGAGCGGGTCAATCAGAATTTCGAGCCCGAGGGGCTCACGCCGCTGACCGAAGCCGAGCGCGAGATGATGACGAAGTGGCAGCGCTGCATCGGCTGCGGCTTGTGCGAGGCGGTGTGTCCGCAGCTCAGCGTCATCCCCGAATACGCCAAAAATACGCGCCTGATGGGTCCGCAGCTTATCGCCGAGAGCGCGATGCGCGACCTGTCGCGCGCCGACCTCGCCCTGCCCTCGGCCGAGGCGCTGGCCAAGGTCGACGGCGACACGCTCGAGGCCATCTGCCCGGTCGACATTCCACTGAACGACCTGGCTCATTTCCTGATTCGCCTCGACGCTTCGACGCGCAAGGATTCCAAGACCGCGCCGAAGCAGCTCAAGGCGTGAGCCATCGGGCGCGCCGTGCGCGCCCAAATCAGCGCCAAACCCAGCAGAAAACAAGAGTTCTCTCCTGTCCCCCATAGTTCAAGCGTTCCATCAATCATGTTGACACTGTCGCCCCCTCCTCTGTACTGTGCGGCGACTTTGAAATTGCCTCATACACGCACCGACCAAACGCGCGCATTCGATATTGAAAAATAGACAATTTATACCGCGCGCCAGTTACCCACTTAATCTGTAGACGAGCCCGAGTTCCATGCCGAGAACGTTTAAAGCAACAATTGCTCTGATTATATCGCTGGTGGTCTTGGCCCTGTTGACGGTTTTTAACGTCACGCAGACCAATAATGCCGAAAAGAAAATCTCCGAAATGAGCCGCAAGATTGAGGCCATCTCCGAGAATAACGCCAAGATCCTGCGCCAGCTCGAAAAAGGCGTGGCGGTCAGCGGTCATACTTCGACGAGCTCGCCGAGCAACGACAAATACGCGGCCGCGTTGCGCGAGCCGGGCAACCTTTTGGAGCCGCGCACCGAGCCGCTTATCCCGGCCGACGCCCAGGAAGGCGGCACGCTGCGCCGCTATATGGGCTCCACCCCCAAGGGCTATAACTGGTTGACCGAGAACGGCGCCGACGTCGCCGAGCTGCAGACCTACGTGCACAACGCGTTCGCCAACCGTGACCCGGTCGACCCCGACAAGTGGATCTCGGAGCTCGCGTATAAAATCGAGGTCAGCGACGACAACCTGGTCTACACGATTCACCTGCGCGAGGGCGTCTATTGGCAGACCCCGAACGTCGACTTCTCGGACTCGAAATACGAGTGGCTCAAAAAAGAGCGTGAGCTCACCGCTGAGGACGCTGTCTTCTTCTTCGAGATGATCCAGAACCCGCAGGTTCAGGCCGGCTCCATCAAGAATTATTTTGAGGACATGGACAAAGCCGAGGTCATCGACCGCTACACCTTCAAGGTGACGTGGAAGAAGAAGGTCTACCAGTCCCAAGACATGACCCTGGGCGGCTACCCACTTCCCAAATGGCTGTTCACCAAAAACGACGACGGCACCGACATCCCGGAGGCAACCCTCGGCACGCAATTCAACAACCACTGGTCGGCGCGTTTCCCGATCGGCACCGGTCCCTACAAGATCTCGGCCATCGAGACCGATAAGCGTATCGCTCTGGAGCGAAACGACAATTATTGGGGCCCGAAGCCCCCGATTAAAACGGTCGAGTACCAGATCATCAAAGACCCCAACACCGCGTACCTGAAGTTGACCAGCGGACGTGACCTCGACCTGACCTCGCTCCCCGAGCCGGTCTATCAGCAAGACGTGGTGGACGGCGGCCCCAATAGCCCCTTCAAAACCGGCAAGCTCAAATACGACGTCGTGACCCGTCCCGTGTATTATTACCTCGGATGGAACGCCGACAAACCGATCTTCTCCGACGCCCGCGTGCGCACCGCCATGACCCACGCGCTCGACCGCGAGGGCATCATCAAGCATACGCTTAGCGGCCTCGGAAAGGTCCTCACCGGCCCGTTTTTGCCCGACCATCCCGGCAATAACCCGGCGGTCAAAGCCTATGAGTATGACCTGGACAAGGCGGCTGCGCTGCTCAAAGAAGCCGGCTGGGAAGACACCGACGGCAACGGCATCCTCGACAAAGTCATCGACGGCAAGAAGACCGAATTTCGCTTCACCATCCTGGCCTATAATAAGCCGACCACCCGCAGCTATCTGTCGGTCTATAAAGAGGCGCTGCGCAAAATCGGCGTCAATATGACCCCGAGCTACCTCGACTGGTCACTGATGCAAAAGAAGATGGACGAGCGCGAGTTCGACGCCTTCACCGGCGGCTGGGGACTCAGCTGGACCACCGACCCCTATCAGCTCTGGCACTCCAGCCAGGCCGATATGGTCAAGGGCTCCAACCGCGTCGGATTCCGCAACAAAGAAGCCGACAAGATCATCGAGACCTTGCGCGAGACCTTCGACACCCAGGAGCGTATTAAGCTGCTGCAAGACTTCCATATGATCATGCATAAGGAGCAGCCCTACACGTTCTTCTACCAGCTCGACACGGCCTTCGCCTGGCAGCCGCGCATGCAGAATATGGTCTTCCAGAAGCTGCGCCCGCAGGACCTCTCGCTGCCCTGGTGGATCGACCAGGATATGCAGTAACTCTGCCCGAGCCGCGGCTCGACCTGTTGGAAGGGCACGCCAGCCACACGCGCGCCGAATGTCCCTGAGCATCTAACTGCCGTTGCGCCCCCGGGGAGCCGGGTTTCGCACAAACCCCTCGCCGGGCGCCGACGGCCACTGAAGCGGAAGTATTGAGCCATGACGACTTATATCGTCAAGCGCATCCTCCTGATGATTCCCACCCTCTTTCTGATCGTGTTGGTCGTGTTCGGGCTGCTGCAACTTGCGCCCGGCAAGCCCACCCCGACTCAGGCGAGCGCCTCGGGCGCGGAGAACACGCAATCGATGGAAGGACGCGAGAGTTATCGCATCTTCAAAGAGCAATTTAACCTGGACAAGCCGATTCTCTTGAATCTGCGCTATTCTCTGGGACCCGAAGATATCATCGAGGATATCACGGTGCTCGCGGATTACGCGCGCCCGGTTTGCCCGGAAGACGGCACCACCGTCGCCGATTGCCTGCCGGCCCAGGAGCGCCCGGACTCCGCCTCGGTCATCGCGGCCCAGGACCGCGTCGAGGACCTCGGCACCTATATCACCCCGGCGCTCTACGAGATCGCCAAGACCAATAAACGCGACGACGTGCGCGCCGTCGCCATCAGCCACCTGTCGGTCAACGCGCAATATAAGCTGCGCAACGAATTCAGCGGCTCGCGCTCCGCCGAAGACGAAGAATATAATAAAGTCGTCTTCAAAAAGAACCGTGAGATCCGCGAATGGACCGTCGCCCCCGACGCCACCGGCGCCGACATCGACGCCCTGCTCGCCGAAAAGTGGACCCCGTGGATGCAGGAGCCCGAGAACGTCGAGCGCTTTGATTATAGCTTCAACGACAAATTCTTCATCACATTTGGCGACACCCGCTTTGCCAAATACCTGAGCAATATCCTGCGCTTCGACTTCGGCATCAGTAGCGCTGACAAGCAGCCCATCATGCCCACCGTGCTGGAGAAGATGAAAGTCTCGGCGGTGCTCGGGTTCTTCTCGATCTTCTTCGCCTACCTCATCAGCGTGCCGCTGGGTGTCTGGAGCGCGTATCGCCAGGGCACCAAGGCCGACGAGGCGGTGACCATCGGTCTCTTCTTGCTCTATAGCCTGCCGAGCTTCTTCACGGCGGTGCTGGTGCTCAAGTGGTTGACCGTTGGCCAGCCCTTCGACTGGTTCCCCACCGGCGGCTTCCAGAGCAGCGGGGCCGAATATATGACGACCCTCGAGCGGGTCATCGACATCGGCTATCATATGGTGTTGCCGGTCTTCTGCCTGACCTACGGCGCCCTGGCCAGCCTGAGCCGCTACGCCCGAACCGGCCTGCTCGACGTCATCCGCGCCGACTATATCCGCACCGCGCGCGCCAAGGGCCTGTCCGAGTCGATGGTCGTCTTAAAGCACGCCGTGCGAAACGGCATGATCCCGATCCTGACGCTGCTGGGCACCCTGCTGCCGGCCATCATCGGCGGTTCGGTCGTCCTGGAGTTCGTGTTCAACCTGCCGGGACTCGGCCTGTATATGCTCGATAGCATTTTTGTGCGCGACTATAACGCCATCATGGCGATTACGCTGGTCTCCGCGGTCCTGACGCTGGTCGGTATTTTGCTGTCCGACTTGAGCTACGCCATCGTCGACCCGCGCATCAGCTTTGACTAAATCGAATCTTCGCGAATCGCGCACCCGCTCCCTGCATCGCGCAGGGGGCGGCCTGAGAGGCCAGAATCTCGCAGAACGCGGCTCACGCTCCCAAGTACAATCGACCCTGTTGACGAAATACGATGTCTGAAAACACCAACACCGAACAAGCACCCCGCCCCGATTATAAATCGTATGGGGAGATTGTGTGGGGTCAATTCAAGAAATATCCGATGAGCCGCTATAGCCTCTGGGCTATCGGTCTGATGTTTCTGCTGGCGACCTACGCGCCAGTCATTGCGATGAACGTCCCCTTCATCATCTCGGTCCCCGACGGCGTGGGGCCGGCCGCCGCCCAGGGAGTGCAATTCCCCTGGTTTGGCGTGCTCTTCGACTCCAACTTCTTTGAGAGCGGCGTCGATATCTTCTTCAACGTCCTGATGTTCGGCTTGCCGCTGCTCATCGCCGGGGCGTTTGCGCTCAAGAAATTTGGCTCCTTCGCCAATATCGCGGCCTATCGCCGCGCCCGGGCACGCTACCTGACGGTCTCCAGCCTCGTGTTGCTGGTCACCTGCATCGTGGTGTTCCTGGCCAACTTCAGCATCCCCTACGTCGACTACGAGCAACTCGCCGGCGCCGACGGGGTCTTTAGCATCTTCCCGCCCATCCAATACGCCTATCGCGAGCCGGATATCCAGGCCGCCCAGCAGGGTATGAGTTGGCTGCACTTTTTGGGCACCGACCGCGCCGGGCGAGACGTCTTCACGCGCCTGCTCTTTGGCACGCGCATCTCGCTGACCATCGGCGTGGTCGCCGTGGCGATCTACGTGAGCATCGGCATGGTGCTGGGGAGTATCGCCGGGTATTTCGGCGGCAAGACCGACGCCATCATTCTGCGCATGATCGAGGTGATGCTCTGCTTCCCGACCTTCTTCTTGATCCTGACCATCCGCGGATTCATCGACGACCCGTCGATCTTTCACATCATGCTCATCATCGGCCTGACGGGATGGACCACGGTCGCGCGACTGGTGCGCGGTGAGTTCCTGCGCCTGAAGAACCAGGAGTTCGTGCAGGCGGCGCTCGCGATGGGCCTGAGCCAGAAGCGAATCATCTTCCGCCATATGCTGCCCAACGCGCTGGGTCCCGTGCTCGTCTCGGCGACCTTCGGCGTCGCCGGCGCGATTCTTATCGAGGCGTCGCTTAGCTTCCTGGGCCTCGGACCACCCACCGCGCCCAGTTGGGGCCAGATCCTGACCACCGGACGTGAGACCGGCCAATGGGCCCTCATCCTCGCCCCGGGCATCGCGATCTTTATCACTGTCAGCCTGTTGAACCTGGTCGGCGAAGGTGTCCGTGACGCCACTGACCCGAAAATGCGTAAATAAGAGCAGTTATGACAAATCAAAACCAACAAGCCGACGACTCGACCTCCAGCAGCGCCACCAGCGGTGAGCGCCCCATCCTGGAGGTCAACGACCTGCGCACGTATTTCTTCACCGACGACGGCGTGTTGCCGTCGGTCGATGGGGTGACCTTCAAGATCGAGAAGGGTAAGACCCTCGGCCTGGTCGGGGAGTCGGGCTCGGGTAAATCCGTCACCTCGCTGAGCATCCTCGGGCTGATCCCGCAGCCGCCCGGCAAGATCGTCGGCGGCGAGGTCCTGTTTGAGGGGCGCGACCTGACCAAGTTCAGCGAGGACGAGCTTCGGGGCATTCGCGGCAACGATATCTCGATGATCTTCCAGGAGCCGATGACCAGCCTGAACCCGGTCTATACCATCGGCAACCAGATCATTGAGGCCATCCAGCTCCATCAGCCCTTGAATTTCAAAGAGGCGCGCGAGCTCGCGATTTATATGCTCGACCGCGTCGGCATCCCCGCGCCGTCGCAGCGCATCGACGAGTTCCCCCATCAGATGTCGGGTGGCATGAAGCAGCGCGCGATGATCGCGATGTCGCTGGTGTGCAAACCCAAGCTTCTGATCGCCGACGAGCCGACCACCGCGCTCGACGTCACGATTCAGGCGCAGATCCTGGACCTGCTCACCGAGCTGCAGGAAGAGATGGGCATGTCGATTCTGTTCATCACCCATGACCTGGGCGTGGTGGCCGAGATCTGCGACGACGTCGCGGTCATGTACGCCGGGCGCATCGCCGAATACGGCAACGCCGAAGAGATCTATAATAACCCGTCGCACCCCTATACGATCGGTCTGTTCAGCAGCCTGCCGCAGGTCGAGACGACGCGGCTGGGCCAGCGCGAAGACCGCCTCTATGTGATCCCCGGCATGGTCCCGCGCCCGCAGGATTTCCCGGCCGGCTGCCGCTTCCGCTCGCGCTGCGAATTCGCGACCGACGAGTGCATGAAATTGCCGCCGCTTCGCCTGCACGACGACGGGCATATGTCGGCCTGCTGGTACGCCGACGAGGTCCGAGACGGCACCAAAGAGAAGACCGGCCCTCGCCCCGGCGGAGCCAAAGCTGACCCGAACGATTTCTTGAAATCCGGCGACGCAAATATTTAATATTCGGGTCGCTCCCTCGCGCCGCGGCCTGCGGGCCAACGCGCGATGGGGTTTGCCCTCTTATTCTCATACGCCGGTAGACTCCCCTTGCCGGCAAGCCATATTAAGAGCGCCATGAGCTCCTCTACCAAAAAACTCAACGATAAGATGTCCGTCGACTCCGAGCGCGAGCCGCTGCTGCGGGTGCGTGACCTCAAAAAGTATTTCCCGATTCACAAGGGAATCCTGGGCCGCCACGTCGGCGACGTCAAAGCCGTCGACGGCATCAGCTTTGATATCTATCCGAACGAAACGCTCGGGATGGTCGGGGAGTCTGGCTGCGGAAAGACGACCGCGGGACGCACGATTTTGCGCCTGCTGGAGCCGACCTCCGGCAAGGTCTATTTCCGCGACGATAGCATTTACGACCTGAAGACTGAGCAGATGCGCGCGCTGCGCCGGCAGATGCAGATCATCTTCCAGGACCCCTTCTCAAGCCTCAACCCGCGCATGACCGTTGAGAGCATCATCGGCGAGGCCATCGAATTCCACGGCATCGCCAAGGGCGAGGAGCGCCGCTCGATTGTCGAGAGTTTGCTCGAGCGCGTGGGACTGCAGCCCAGCTATGTCACGCGCTACCCGCACGAATTCTCCGGCGGCCAGCGCCAGCGTATCGGCATCGCCCGCGCGCTCGCCCTGAACCCGGACTTTATCGTCTGCGACGAGGCGGTCAGCGCCCTGGACGTGTCGGTCCAGGCCCAGGTCATCAACCTGCTCCAGGACCTGCAGGAAGAGTATAACCTCAGCTATCTCTTCATCGCCCATGACCTCTCGGTCGTGAAGCATATCTCGGACCGCATCGCGGTGATGTACCTTGGGCGCGTCGTCGAACTTGCGACCACCGAGGACCTCTTCGAGAACCCACTTCACCCCTATACGCAGGCGCTTTTGTCGGCGATCCCGACGCCCAATCCGTCCAAGAAAAAGAAGCGCGTCATCCTCAAGGGCGACGTGCCCTCGCCGATCAATCCGCCCAGCGGCTGCACCTTCCACACCCGCTGCCCCGCGCGCTTTGGGCCGTGCAGCAAGGTCGTGCCGCGCAGCGTCGAGGCCGAGCCGGGGCATTTCGTGCGCTGCCATCTCTATGACCCAGAGTACGCGCCGACCGATCCGGAAGTCTGGGCACGGATGCCGCTGCAGCCCAAGGGGCTCAACATCCCCGAGGTCACCGACGCCAAGGCGACCTCGGGCGAGGACGCGACGATTGCCAAAGAGGCCAAACCTGCCGAAGATGAGGGCGCGGTGAAGGCCGAGGCGAAAGTCGAGGCGCCCGTGGCGACCGAAGGCGCGGCCGACGACAAAGCCGGCGAAGGCGCCGCCGACGAGTGATGGTTTCGAGCCGATGAATAACCGTACCGCACTCGCTTCAACCGCTTCCCTTGCTCCCCTGGTACGATGACAAAATCACTTGAAACTGAGCCGTATAAGAAGGTCTGTGAGAAGTGCAATGAGAAGCGCTATGTCATTCGTCGCGTCGGTGAGCACGCGCAGGCTTCGCTTTGCGGCACCTGCTTTAGCGTATGCCCGGCCTGCCACGGCGAAGAGTTCACCCACGAGACCGACGAGCGCGGCTATAGCTATGTGAAGCGCTGCGTGCTCTGCGGCACGCTTAACCAGCGGATCGCGACGTTTAACGAAGCGCGTATTCCTGCGCGCTACTACGAAAACAAGTCGTCGATCGAGCAATTTAAGATCACGAATCCCTCCGGCCAACCGGTCGGAAACCTGCCGCAAATTCAGATGAAGGTGCTGCGCTGGGCGACCGGGTTTAGCCCGGGCGAGAAGGGCTTTTTGCTCCACGGGCCCGTCGGCACCGGAAAAACCCACCTGCTGGCGGGTGTCATCCGTTACCTCACGCTGGAGAAAGGCATCGCGTGTCGCTTTGTCGAGTTCACGCATTTGCTCAGCGAGATTCGCGAGCAATTCGACCGGGGCCGAGGCGAAGCGGATATTCTTGGGCCGATCTCGGAGGTGCCGGTGCTGGCCATCGACGAGTTGGGCAAGGGGCGAAACAACGCCTGGCAGTTGTCGATCATCGATGAGATTATTTCGAAGCGCTACAACCGCGAACTGACCACCCTCTTCACCTCAAACTACACGGTCAATGAGGCGCGGGCGGGCCGGCCGGACCCGAGCAACCAAGACTTCCGCCACCTGACCACCCAGGAGACGATGCGCGAGCGCATCGGCGAGCGCATCTTTAGTCGTCTGCATGAGATGGCGCAGTTTATTGAGATCGACGCGCCGGATTATCGCCGTCGCTGACCGCGCCGGCGGCTTCAGGCCAACGGTCTCGGCGGTTGGCCACCGCTCTGGGCCATGCGCCCCAGGGACTCAACGTCCCAGATCAACTCGCCGTCGCTGCCTCGCTCGAGGATGCGGTTGACCTCGAGCGCCTCCAACTCACGGCGCACGGTCATCGGGTCCACGGAGCTAAGCTTGGCCAGCCATTTGGCCTGAAGTTTCATCCGAAGTCGCGCCAAACCCTCGTCTTCGTTCAACTCGCCTTCGGTCTTAACCAGGTGCAAGAGCACCTTGGCAAGGCGCGAGCCGGCGTCCGTAAAGAGCAGGGGTTTGACCGGCACCCAGAGGTCGCGGCGCTTGCGAAAGCGCCCAACCTTTGTCGACACGCCGCCGAGATGCGGCTCGACTAACTCGCCAAATTCTTCGCGGCTTAGCACGGCCAAGAGCGTGTCGTCGTGGGCGCGAAGGCTCAGCTCATCGGCGGGCAATTCGGTATCAACTCGCCCGAAAATATCCCCGCGCAGCAGCCCCACCGGCGCGGCATCGGGGCGGTCCTGCAGCCACACGCGGCCTTTCAACACAATCGACACCCCCGAGTCCGCCGGCCCCCGGAAGATATCGGCGTGGTGCCCCCACCGCTCAAGCTGCGCGCGCGAGCGCAGCTCCGCCCCGACATCGGCGGGCAGGCGCTGATCGACGTTCAATTGGCGTAGGTACCAAAACCGTGACTCTGGCATATCGTTGCTCCTGAGAAATAGATTGGGCGCCCGGGCTCAAGCCGTTAAATATTAGGGCCGCGAGGACGTCAGGACCATAACATAGCACCGGCCCCGGCTCTTCCATAAATCTCGTCTAGTCGCCTGTGAGGATTGATATTTTTGGCAAAATGCGGTGCTGTCTTTTGTCGCAATATATCGTAAAGTCGATGCGCATCGGTGACACCAACGGAATATACGCATGATTAAAGTCTGTCCTCAATGTGATCGAAAATACCCCGAAGATATCGAGTTCTGCGCGCAGGATGGTACGCGCTTGCATGAATTGGAGGACGAGTCTTCGGATCCACTTATCGGGCGCGCGCTCGACGGCCGTTGGGTCATCGAGAAACAGATCGGCGTGGGCGGTATGGGCGCGGTATATCTGGGGTCTCAGCGCAGCGTCGACCGAAAGGTCGCCATCAAGACGCTCAAGCCCGAGCTGAGCAATAGCCGCGAATTCGTCGATCGTTTTTTCCGTGAAGCGCGGGTTGCCACCAAAATATCGCACCCCAACTGCGTCACGATTCTGGACTTCGGCCAGACCAGCGACGACACGCTCTATCTCGCGATGGAGTTCCTCGACGGCATGGAGCTGTCGGAGCGACTTGAGCAGGGTGAACTCAAGGTGCGCGATATCATCGAAATCTGCATCCAGATCTCGTCGGCCCTCGCCGCCGCGCACGCCAACGATATCATCCACCGCGACCTCAAACCCGATAATATCTATCTGCTCTCGATCTCCGATGAGAGTATCTTCATCAAGGTCCTGGACTTTGGCATCGCCAAAGTGCTCGGCGCCGAGAAACAAATGACCCAGACCGGACAGGTCTTTGGGACCCCCGAGTATATGAGCCCGGAGCAATGCCGCGGCGACCTCGTCGACGGGCGCTCCGACCTCTATAGCCTGGGCTGCATCATGTATCGGATGTTGGCGGGTCACCCGCCCTTCCAGGCCGACACGCCGATGGCCATCCTGGTCGCGCACGTCAGCCAAGATCCGGTCGATATCCGCGAACTCATCACCCGCGACGATATCCCCGACGCCTTCGCAGACCTATGTATGCGCTTGCTGTCCAAGCAAGCCGACGACCGCCCGGCGGATGCCCAGGCGGTCCGCGCGGAGCTCGAGGCGATCCTCGATCTGACCACCACCCAAGCCACGCCTGCGGTCCGCAGCAAGACGACGCCCGCGGTCGCTGGGGCACCTGCAGATACCGCGGCAGATGGCGGAAGCCCGGTGCCCGCGGCTCCCGGCCCCCACAGCACCGGTGAATCCCAAAAGACCTCATTGCCCGATGGGATGACCCGCCTCCCCTCCGAGTTCGAGGCCGAACCAAAGAAGAGCCCGCTGCCGATTATTCTCGGCCTGATGATCTTGCTTGTTCTCGGCTCCGGCTGTGCCTTTGGGGTCTACTTCGCAGTCTTTGCGCCCTCCGATGGCGATTCAAATAGTGGATTCCTCGCCAGCATCTTCGGCGGTGATGATTCCAAGGCGACCGGTGAAGATGAACCGACCGGTGAAGCGGCCATTGATGACGACGACGAGGTCGCGGTCAACGACTTGGACGATACTCCTGAGAACGCTCCGGGAACCGACGACGAGCCGGTGGCGGTCGTCCCAACGGGTGAAGACCCAGCGCAGGCGAACCCTCAAGACGACCCGGCACCCGGCACGGAACTCGCCCAGAATAGTGCGACCAAGGACGAGAAAACACCCCTCTCGCCTGGGGTTGACATGCAGAACAAGAAAGACACGCCCAAGACCGACCCCGGCAAAACAGAACCGTCTAAGAGTACGGCGAATGATAACGCGCCCGAGAAGAACGGCTCACAAAACGTTGTGATCAACACCAACACGGTGGAGGTCAATGCGCGCGACAAAGAGACGAATACTCAACCCACCAAACCGAAGGAGAAGCCAACAGCGGAGAAGCCAAAGAAGCCTGAGCCGACCGCTCCGACGGGAAATATGAGGCAGGGAAGCCTCTCTGCCGCCGGCGAAGCCTGCCTTGAGCCAGACGTCGACAAGGTCCTAAAATCGGCAAGTCGCCAGTTTTTAAGCTGCTATAATGATGCCCTAGAAACGGACGCCACTGCCTCGGGCAAGATTATGATGTCTTGGAATATCACGCCTGACGGCGGCATCCTTAGCCCCAGCGTTCAGGTCTCCGACATTTCGTCGATGAATAGCTGCATGATTGCGAAGCTGAAGCGCCTGAGATTCGCGCCCCTGCAGGACGGGCGCTGCTACGTTCGCGTGACCTATAACTTCTCGCCTTAACGCGACTCCTATATCTGGGAGCGCATGACGACCTCCTGGCGCATGCTCAAATGATGGTCGAGCACGCGCAACATGGTATCAAGCGCTCCCCTGTTTTGGGTCTCGGCGCCGGCCTCAGACTGCATAAACGCGCGCACCTTCGGGCCCACGCTCCCCATCGCCGACACGCTTGCTCGAAGGCTCGGCGTTTCGCTCAACCCACCCAACGGAGGCGCCGCCACATGGTGGCGCGGCGCGCCTTCGACCAGGGTGTCGAGGCGAGCGAGAAGCTCCGACATCATGGGCGCTACGTCGTTGGAGACCGGCTTGTGCGCCATCTGCGCGCTGATCGCGCCACGCAACCCACGCACCTCGACGCCCGCCTCGGCGTTCCAGGGCACTTCAACGCCCTGGCTCACCGCGCTATGTCCCGATATTTTGCTCATCGTTGATTCTCCGCCCACAGGCGAACCGCCACCTCGTCCATCGCCGCCGAATTGCGGCGCGCAGACTCCACGGCCTGTTCTTTTCGCCAATTTTCGTGATGCTTTTGCACGGCCTTCAGTTCTTTGGTCGCCTCAATCAGCGCGCCTTTGGCCCTCCCCACAACCGCCTCTTGGGTCTTCATCGCCTGGAGCAGCGCGCGCTTCTCATCGCGGATACGCTGTGCGTCCACCTCGAGTCCCCTCAAGTAGATGTCGAAGAATTGAATCTCGACCATCGTCGCGTCCCCCTGGACCTTGCGGGAGTCATGCGCAATACAGGCTTCCTTTCGCCCGTTCATACATGCCTCCAACGCCTCCTCCTTGGCGGTGACGAGTTGTTTACGTCGCGCGAGTTCCTGAATCTCGCGGGCGTATTCTTCCTCGGCGTCGACCTGCTCTTGCTCGCGAATCCCAAGCAGCGCCGTCAGTTTATATTTGTCGCCCATCGCCTCTCCGCACTCAGCTCAATGTCTAGTTTTACCCGAAGATATCGAGCATACGCTCGACCGTGACGGCCATCGGGGTGTGCTCTTCCAGGCCCTGTTTAAGCAGACCCTCTAATTCCTCAATAAGGTCGATTGCGTAGTCGACGTCGGCGTCGGTGCCGTATTGATAGGCCCCCAGCGAGATGAGGTCGCGCTTGGATTCGTAGGTCGCCAAGACCTCCCGAAACTTGCCCGCTGCGCGCTTATGGGGGGCGCTTGCGACCGCAGACATGACGCGCGACAGCGACGGCAGAATATCGATGGCCGGCCAGTGATTGCGGCTGGCGAGGTCGCGATTCAGGATAATATGCCCGTCGAGGATGCCACGCACCTCGTCAGCGATGGGCTCCTCCATGTCGCCGCCGGCGACGAGCACCGTATAGAGGGCGGTGATGGAACCCTTCGCGCTATTTCCGCTTCGCTCCAGCAGCCTCGGCAGCATGCTGAAGACGCTGGGCGGATAGCCCTGGCGGGCCGGGGGTTCACCCGCGGCGAGCCCGACCTCGCGTTGCGCGCGGGCGAAGCGGGTGGTGGAATCCATCATCAGCATCACGCTCTGGCCCTGGTCACGAAACCACTCGGCGATGGCGGTAGCGACGAACGCCGACTTCAGGCGCACCAGGCTGGGCCTATCGCTTGTCGCGCAGACCACGACGGAGCGGGCGAGGCCGTCGTCCCCGAGGACCTCTTCGAGAAAGTCACGCACCTCACGCCCGCGCTCACCAATCAAACACAGCACGATCACGTCCGCCGAACATCCCTTGGCGATTTGCCCCATCAGGGTCGATTTCCCCACTCCTGAGCCCGCGAAGAGCCCCACGCGCTGCCCCTCTCCGACGGTCAGAAGTCCGTCGATGGCCCGAAGTCCCATCTGCATCGGTTTCGTGATGCGCTCTCGCTCCAGCGGATGCGGCGGGTCCCGCATGATCGCCCAGTCCTCGAATCCGGGGCCGGTCAGCGCTCCCTTTCCATCGATGGGGTTGCCCAGACCGTCGAGCACCCGCCCTAAAAGTCCCGGGCCGCAACGAATTGACATCGGTCGGCCCAGGGGCTCCACTTCCGAGCGCGGCCCCAGCCCCTCCACGCCCCCCAGCGGCATTAGTACGATATCATCGCCCTCAAATCCGACGACTTCGGCTCGCACTTTCTGCCCGCCGCGACAGGTAATCTCCACGACCTCACCGACCCGCGCCTCGGGGACCGACGCGCGCACCACGAGACCTGTGACCTCCCGCACCCGCCCGCGCACCTGAACGGTGTCGACCTGGTCGAGCCTGTCGAGGTAATTGCCGAGAATTGAGCTGCCGGCGCCCGCGATTTTTGCCTTCTCACTCATCCCTAATTCCCCGTCAATGCCTTCTGAAGCGCATCGAGTTGAGTTTCAATTTGACCGTCGATTCGCCCGCTTTCGGTCTGAATTACACAACCGCCCCGTGTCAGGCTCGAATCGGTCTCGAAATGAATATTGACCCCGTCGACCGACCGCGCCAGCGCAGGCCCCGCCGCGCTGAGCGACGCGAGGTCCTCCGGAGAAACCATGACGATGATATCGCGCTTTCCACGCGCCCGCTGGAGCACTCCAGCGACCATGGCGGCGACCCGCTCCGGTTCGCGCTCCACGGAGTCACCGATGATGCGCGCGGCGAGTCGAAAGGCGAGCTCGACCATATCTTTTTCTGCGGTGTCGAGCGCGTTTGCGTAGACCTTTCGGGCCCGAGCGAGCTCCACGAGCACCTCTTTTAGCCCCTCGCTTCGGCCCTCGAGATGGGCCGCCTCCCGAATGTCTGAGGCGGTCTGCTGCGCCTCTTTCACGATCACTTCGGCCTGGATTCTTGCGGTGTTCACGGCGATATCGATCTGCTCAAGATCCTCGATGACACGACGGCGAATCACCCGGACGCCCGGCTCACGAAAGAGCGGACGCACCTTCTCAGCGACCACGTCGCTTGCCCGCAGCACTGGCATCCATGACGTTTGTTCATCACTCATCGGTCCCCTCGACTGCTCGTGGATTGGCGCGCGTATCAGGCGCAGATATTTCGGCGCGAAGCTCGCGGTAATAGTCACGCCATTGGTCGGTGAAATCATCGACCATCACCTGCCATTGCGCGCTGACCATAACGGGCAATTTGGCCGCGCGATGCTCTAATTTCATCAATTGCTCGGCATATGGTGGCGGGAGTTCGCGTCGGATATGGCGCATCTGATGGCGGAATCGGGAATGGGTGGCGACCGCGACTGAGTAGACGCCTATCTTGAGCAGATAGCTCACGAGCATCGCCCCCTCAGCGCTGATTCCGCCAAATAATTTGCGCATGCGCGCGCGAAACTCAGCGTCGACATGCTTTGAGCAAAAGAGGCAATGCTCGAACCAACCCCGATCCGCCGCCAGCAGCCGCTGGCGAAGGCGCACGAGGTTTCGACGCGGTTGTTGGTGCGAAAGCTCCGCGAGTTGATAGACCCCCAATTGCCGAATATAGAGCTGCAATTCAACGCGCGACATCTCGCCGAGTTCGACGCAATCAAAACCCTTGCGCGCTCTTAGTTCGGGCCGAAATATCGGGATAGTGGCGCGCCGATCTTCAACGGCCAGCCATTCAACGGCGCGGCGCGTGCGCGAATGCGCGCTCCGCCAGGGCCGCGTGCGGCCGGGAGCGGCGTCGCGAATCAGCGCGTATGCGCGAAGCCAACGCGCGTCCTCGGGCCGCGGGTTCACCGCTGGAGGGCTATCGCAATGGGAGACAAGACCGTCCAGTCGATCCCACGCGCGGTCCTCCTCGCGCCAGCGCTCGAGCACCTTGAATTGCGCCCGCTCGTCAAGGGCGAGAACCGGCTCGGCGACCTCTCGAATCCGCGCGCCAATTCCTCCTTGAAGCCGGTCACAGGCCTGAAGGTCACCGCCAAAATGAAGCATCGCCCAGGCCGTCGCCGCTTCTGCGGAGTTCAGCCCGCTACGCTGATAAAACTCGAGCCCGGCGCCCGGCGCCGCAGACTCAACGCGGCGACGTTGATTGAGCGACTCACAACTCATGATATCGCCCCAATCTCATCACCCTTTCTGAGCGAGCGTTGCTGGCGAAAGATCATGAATCCGAGGCCGACACAGAGGAACATGATGCACAAGCCCATGCCGAAGATCAGAACCTGAAAGGCCAATTTGCTTTTATGAGCGACTGAGACCGGGCCAATCGAGGCGAGGGTCGGTTCGCTAAGGGGACGAGCGCTGCGCATCGAGCGCGTAAAGATGACCTCGATATTCTCCGGGCTCAGCCCCTCCACCCCGCCTGATATAAGACGCTGCACGGCCAACTCGCTCAGCGGCGGCTCCTTCTGGGTTGGTTGATATTTGATCAACACGCTCGCCCGGGGCGGCTCGATCACCGTATTTTGCAAGCGAACCCGTGGCTTCTCGGGCAAGACCAGGTTCACGCGCGCGCCCACCACCGAGTCGATCGCCAGCAGGGTTTCTCGCAACTCCTGCGCGGTCGAGTATTGCAAGAGCACACGCTCCTCGCTGGAGGTCGGCACGAGACCTCCGCTCGGATAAAACGCCGAGAATCCAGACACTTCTGGGCGCGGAAGCCCTTCATCTTGCAGCACCTTCCACGCCCGCACCCGCTCCGCGCTTGGGACCGTCACCATCCACAAATTGTCGCCCTCCGGATCGCGCTCTTTGCCCGCTTCAAGCCCATGCTGCTCCAGCACGACGACCATCTCGTTGGCCTCAACCTCGGCAATGCCATGATAGACCGGCTCCGCGCAGGCGGAGGTCAAAATCACCAGCGAACCCATCGCTATCAGATAAAAAAACCACCGTATTCGCGTAATCTGCATCAAAGCCGCCTCGCTCGTTTATGGGCTCCCGCACTCTGAACCCTCTCCATTCTCGCCAACCTTCTCTCGACGCTCGCCCCGGCTAAACCTGGGTATTCATGATTTGCTTTATACCGCTCCCCGCGTTTGAGACGGCCTTGGTGGCGAGCTCGATTTTCTGTGAGTAGTTGTAGATAAGCGCCTGCATTTGCAGAAGATCTTGGGAGGACATCTCGGCGCCCGACATGCTCTTGGTCATCAGCTTATCAAGGGTCGTCTCATCGCTTTGGACACCGTCGATGAAATCGCGCAATCGCGTGCTCGCAGGCCCCTCCGTCGGCGCCACCTCAGCGACCGCTTCAATCGGCGCGGACGCTTCAACCTCGCGCGCCTGGACCTGCGAGAACACGTCTTCGAATGAGCTGGACTTCGCCGCATCTGCGCCGCCCATTGCCTCGGGATGCTCGGAGATTTTTGACGCCTGCTCGCTCATCTGCGCTGCCATCTGCCCACTGATTGGGTCCATATTCGTCTCCTCAAGAAGAAGTCCTGCGTCATTCATACGCGCACTCGAAGGGCACGTTGCGCGGGCGCCCCCTATTGTTTTCGACAAATCGCCCCCATTTGTTGCGGATTTCTCTGAACAAATTTCGACTGCCCGCCCCGAGCCCACCGATAAAACAATATTATCAGCAACTTAGAGCGACTCCTCGTTTTAGATCATTTCTGATTCTCTGTTTCTCCCTCCTGCGAACTCGCTCCACTTCGCCTCTTGCGAAGCAATTTTCCGCGAGTCGAAGGCACAAAAAAAATCCGCCCGAATGGGCGGATTAATAGGAATAAACGACGATGACTCGAGTTTTGGGGAGACGCGCTAGTCAAAGGTTTCTAGCTGCTGGGTCTGCGCCTCATCTGCGACCTTTAGGGCGTCGCTCTCTTCGTACCTTTGCGCGATCAATTCGAGGCGAGGTGCGTCGAGATCGTAGAGATCGGAGAGGAAGTTAGCCCGCCCCTCATCGTCCACGCGCACGACATAGTACTCGATATGAACCGGCAGATTCTTCCTCAAATTGACCCAGGTTTCGCCCTCTTTCTCGAACCATTTCTCGAGCTTTTCTTCGCGCTTCTCCTCCATCCAGCGCCCGTCGAGGTCGAGCAGGTAGTCGGCGAAGGTCATTGGGTCCTCGACCCGCACGCAACCGTGAGAATACGCCCGATGCGGCCGCTTAAAATAGGACTTGCTCGGGGTGTCGTGCATATAAATATTATATTGGTTCGGGAACATAAATTTCACCCGGCCAAGGGCGTTCGTTGGCCCGGGCTTTTGGCGAAGGAATCGATGCCCGTTCGAGGAGGTGTGGTACTCGAAACCCTCGCGCTCAAAATAGGTCGGGTCCTTGGCCTGCTTCGGCTCTAACTCCTTGAGTCGAATCTCCTTCGGGACGTTCCAATAGGGATTAAAAACGATATACCCAATCTCGTCGCTAAACCGCGGCGTCGCGGTAGGGAAGGCGCCCTTTCGGTCGCGTCGATTCGCCCCAACAACGACCCCAAAATACATCTTCCGCTCACCATCTCGCCAAACTGATGCGTGGAAATCGGGCAGGTTTACCAAGACGAAATGAGCGTCTGGGCCAATTCGGGATTCGCGCCAGCGCTGCAGGGTCAATTGGATCTGATGGCGGCGCTGGAGCGCCGACACATTCAGGCTGCGGATGGTCACCGCGCTCAACTGCCCATTCGCCCAAAGTTGGTGGGTATTTTGGTACTTAACCAACGCCCGACGCAATTCTTGAGTGAAGAGTTCGGTGTCGTCCCCCTGATAATAGCCCTCGAGACTCAGACGTTTTTTAAGGGTGGCAACCCAGGGATTTCGCTGACCTCGCTTCAGGCCCTCGGCCTCGCTGGGAAGATCCGGCCACCCGCCGGCTTCAGCATATTCAGTATATTGTCGAAACGCGCGCACCAGGCGTTGGTAGGGCTCAAATGGAAGCGCGAGGCTCTCCAAAGTAGAAGAGATTTGGGCAGGATCGTCGAAAACACCCTCGAGCGCCCGCATCATCAGATGCTCAGCGCGGGCCTGGGTCAACGCGACGCCCACGAGTTTGGGTTCCGTTTCGACCACAGCTGAATCTTCCGACGCATCGCGCAGTGAAACCGGCCATTGAACGCCCTTTTGCCAGGCTTTATTTTCGAAGCGCATGCGCCAGGCATATTGCGCCAGAGCATCGGATAAGAGCACGTCCATGCGACTGCTCTGACGAGCGGCGGCGGTCAGTCGCGCGGCCTGCTCTTCGACCGGGGTGTTCAGATGCGCGAGCGGTCGGCCGTCTTCAAGCAGCTCCTCGAGCAATGCCTTTGGGCCTTGATCTGGCGCGCCGACGAGGCGGTTGGCACCGCGCGATTCATTCAGCCATTGGATCACCTTCTTGCGCTCATCTTCGCTCAAACGCACCCCCTCGAACGCGGCACCGCTGGTGGCCTGCGCGGCGGGCAATTGGGTCGGGTCGAGTTCTCGAAAGTGCAGCTCATCCGGCCAGATCGCGTGGCCCAAGACACCGTCTTCGAGCACCTTCCAAAGTTGGCGCCCCGGCGCGCTGAGGCTGGCGCTTACGCCAATATGTTCCACCCAGAGCAGTTGATTATCGCGGCCCGCGTAGAGCGCGCGCAATGCGTCGAGATGCTGCAGTTCGAGCGCCGAGAGCTCCGCCTCCGGCGCGTCCAAGATCGCCCGCACGCTGCGGCCGCTCGCCCGATTCTCGGCGAGCTCGTTCAACAGGCCCTGCAGGTCTGCCTCGAGGGCGTCAACCTGTCGCTCCGACACACGCTCCAGACGCTCGTTCGTCGTCTGCGTTTGAGAGCCAGTGCAAGACGACGCCGCGCCCACAAGTGAGAGCAGAATCACCGCGCGAACAAGGGTGCCCAGCACGCGGGTAGCGCCAGCGCAAACAGCCCTATTGGAAGATGACTCTCGAAACATGGATCACTCAATAAGCTTTATTGTGAGTCAGCAAGAAATATCTCCGCCACGCGGGCGACACCCCATACTTTTTAAATATCGAACCGTTATTACTACCGCTCAGCCAATACGACCGACACGCCCAAATAGGGTTTGGGATGTCAGGCGCATCTACTTGGTCGGCGTCTTCTCACTATAAACGCAACCAGGTTTGCAGGCGAGTTTTTTATTCGAAAAAATCTACGCGCCGCGAAAATAATCGGACGCTCAATTTGTCGAATTTATCTGCAACACGCCGTCTTGGACGTCAATTTTATAGGAATTCGCGGAGTCCGCGCTTACCTCAACGCGGGTCTCATGGCGCACGCCGTCAGGGGTCTCGACCACCATATCATACGAATCCTCGGGCAATTTTAGCGTCAGCGGGTTCGTTCGGTGTGAACTCGAATTGACGTACACGATCGACCCCTCCGGGCTGGTCGCAACCTTTAACGTGCCCTCGCGTCGCTCTCGCGCCTCCAAGAAGCTACGCAGGGTGAAGGTTCCGATCTCATGGGTGAGAATCGTGAACTCCTGGGGCTCACTATATTTCTTGGCCAGCCCGACGCGCAGCAATTGATTGCGCGGCTCACGCGCCTGAAGTCGCGACACCCCGCGAAGTTCGCCATTAACGGTGACTTCGCTATTCTTCGGGATCACATCGTAGGTCACTTCGACCTTATCCTGATAGCTGATGGACTCCCTGGGAGCCAGGCTGACGCGGAACGCATTTCGCTGCTCCGGCGCAACCTCGAAGAAGCCGGCAAACGCCCAATGCTCGGCCTTTCGGACCTGCACGTGATGAGCATAACCTGCTGAAATTCCTTCGATAACCTGCGGCGCCTCGCCCAATCGCTCTCCGTCGACATAGACAATGCCGCCGGGCGGATCGCTCTGAATCTCGAGGACGCCCGCGACCGGTTTCTCGGCGTATTTATCGAGCGCGGTCGCCTCCTTCTGAGCGCCCACCTCGCCGGCAAGTGACAGGCGCGTCGGCGGGTGGTCGGCGTGATAAAAAATCACCTCATTTTGCTCGCCCTGGACCAACTTATACTCACCCGGCGTCATCGCCTCGGCCGCCAGACCGTTCACCACAACGCGCGCGCCCGGCGGGTCGGTTTTAAGCGTAACGTCCACAAAACTTGGCGGCTTCAGTGGCTCATCTAACTGCTGTGCCGCCAGCGCCCGCGCCTCTTTGATGCGTTGGGATTCGGAGGTGTCGATGCCCGGCTTGGAGTTCATCATCGAATAGCCCGCCAACCCGAGCACACCGGCGACCACGAGCAAACCCAACCCGGCCATCACATAGGTGCCGCGGTTGCTGACGGCCTGAATCTCCATGATATCGTCTTGCCAGGCGCCGTCGGCGCGAAGCGAACTCCGGTCGATCTCCTCGGTCGCCAGCGCCTGACTCACCTGCGGCGAAGCGGCTAATTCGGGCGCCGGCGCCGCAGCTTTGGGAGGCGCAGCGGCCGGGGGCGGCGTCGGCGCAGACCTCGGCGCGGGCGTTACTTGCGCAGGTTGCGCCTGGGGCGCCGCGGCTTCGGAGGGCGGCGCGATTGCGCGCGGTTCGGGCGCCTGGGGCAACGGCAACTCTTGCGCCGGGGCCTTGGGCTGAATCGGGAAAATCTGGTGCATATACGCCGAGAGTTCCGCCGGCCCCACGCGTTTCTCCTGGGCGTGAAGCCAGTCTTCCAGCGCGGTCTGCAATTCAAGCGCGGACTGATAGCGTTTATCGAGGTCTTTTTGGAGCGCGCGCATCACGATCGCCTCGAGTTCTTCGGGGTAATCGGGGCGAAGTTCGCGCGGCGGCGTGACCTGCGAATTCGCGATCAGGCTCATCGTCTCGAAATCACTGCGCCCGCGAAATAAACGGGTTTGAACCGTCGTTTCATAGAGCAAAATCCCCAGGGCATAGACGTCGCTGCGCGCGTCGACCTTGGAGGCTTCGAATTGCTCGGGGCTCATATAGGAGAGCTTGCCCTTGCGCTGGCCCACGCGCGTGTGACCCAGACGATCTTCGGCTTTGGCGACGCCAAAGTCCGCGACCTTAATTTGGCCGTCCATGCTCACCAGAATATTCTGGGGCGTGACATCACGGTGCACGATATTTCGCGGCTGCCCCTGGTTATCCGTGCTGGAATGCGCGTAATGCAGACCCGCAGCGGCGTCGGCGATGATGCGCGCGGCGAATTCTCGCGAGATGAAATTACCCTGGTCAATTCCCTGCTCACAGATGCGGCGCAGGTCCTTGCCCTCGACATATTCCATCGCGATATAAAGCGTATCCTCAACCCGCCCCAGGTCGTATACATGCACGATATTGGGGTGATTTAGCTGGGCAGCGATGCGCGCCTCGTCCAAAAACATGATGACCAGATCTTCACGGTCACTCAGGTTCTGAGACATCATTTTAAGCGCGACCTGTTTCTCAAACCCGGCGAGGTCGCCGATCTGAGTCGCCAAATAAACTTCGGCCATGCCACCACTGCCGATTTTCTCAATCAGCTGATACTTTCCGAAGGTCTGCTCCATATGATGCTCTCGCCGCTTTTCGTAGGTACTCGAAAGTGCTTCCGCTCGCGGGGCGAGTTTAGCACCTTTGCTCAAATAATTAAGCTATGTTTTTATGCACATACACCATCTAAACAAAACGCAACAATCGAATTTCACCAAGCTGATAACTACAAGTTTTAGAGGCCCCCTATGAAGACCGTCTCCATTTTATGCGTCGGTGAAGAATTGCTCGACGGGCGAACCCGCGACCAAAACGCGATTTGGCTGGCGCGTGCCAGCACCGATCACGGGTTTGACTTGAGCTCCATCCATATCATCGGGGACGCCCAAGACACTATCATCAACGCGCTCGAAGAGGTCAGTCAGACCTGTGACTTTTTGGTCGTCAGCGGAGGCCTCGGGCCAACGGCCGACGATATCACCCGCGACGCCGCGTCGAAGTGGCTCGGCGCCGCGCTGCAACTCGACGAGAGCGCATTGCGCGCGCTCAAGCAACGATTCGCCGCGCGGGGCTACTCATATACCGCAAATAACCGGAGCCAATGTCTTTTCCCCGCGGGCGCCAAGATCCTCAAGAGCGACGTGGGCACCGCGGCCGGGTTCGCGGTGGAGAACAACGATTGCGTCATCACCTTTTTGCCCGGCGTCCCGCGCGAATTCCGCTGGTTTATCGAGCATTATATGCTCCCTCAATTCAAGCCAGCGGGCGACGCCGAAGACCTGATTCATCGCGAAAGGCTCGTCTTCTTTGGCGCCGGCGAGAGTTGGCTGGAGAGCCAACTTGAGGGCATCGAGGAATTGGCCAGCGAAGTTGGCGGGCGGGTCAGTTATTTGGCGAAGGCGCCGCTGATTGAGATTCACCTCAAGGCCCCCGGCGCCAAAGCCGTCTCGCGTATGCTCGACTTCACGCTCGAGCGCGTCAGCAAATGGGTCATCGCCCGAGGCGATCAGCCGACCGAGGCGCGCATCGGCGCCCTGCTCCAAGAGCAAGGCGCGACGGTCAGCAGCGCTGAATCCTGCACCGGCGGCAAACTCGCGGCCCGATTCGTCTCGGTGTCGGGCGCGTCCAATTGGTTCGAGCGCGGATTCATCACCTACTCCAATGACGCCAAAACCAAAGCTCTGGGGGTGAGCGCTGAGATCATCGATCGCTTCGGCGCGGTCAGCCCGCAGGTCGTCTGCCAGATGGCCGCCGGCGCTCAAAAAGAAGCCGGCGCGACCTACGCGTTGTCTATCAGCGGCATCGCCGGCCCGACCGGCGGCACCCCCGACAAGCCCGTGGGCACCGTGCATTTCGCCCTCGCCGCGCCCGACGGCGTCTGGCATTTCGAGGCGCTCTTCGCCGGAAAGTCTCGCGAACAGGTCACCAGCGCGTCGGCATATACCTCGATGGCGCTGCTGCTCTGGCACCTCGAAGGTCGCATGGACGAGCACGCCGTGGCCGGCCCATTTCAGGCATCCCAAGTCTGGTCAGACGACGGCGTCGACTAAACAAAGGTCGCCGACAAATCAGGAGGCGCCGACGATCCCGGGCGCCGTCTTCGAGACGGTGTCGATGGCATGAGCGTCTTCGATATCCTCGTCGCCGACCTCAAAATGAGCGTCGTGATCGCGCGGATCGCCCTGCGGGGGCTTGGGCGCGCGCGAGATCGACGAGCGCTGCACATTCTCGGGCGGGCTGAGCAGGTCGAGCATCTTCAGGTGTGACTCGAGCACATTTCGAAGCTCGGTCTGACTGCGCACGCGCTGCTGCTGCAACTCAAACATCTCTTCGCGCAGCGCGCTGACCCGATTCTGCACGCCGGCCAACATCCGCTCGGCGCGCAATTCGGCCTCAGCAATGGTCAACTCTGCGTCGCGCTCGGACTGCTGGCGGATCTGCTCGCCGACCTGCCGAGCCATATTCAGCGCGTCGTGCAGGCTGGCCTCGCGGCGGCGATACTCGCTGAGCTCCGCCTTATATTCTTTGAGCTCCTGGCGCGCTTGCTTGTGCTCGGTCACGATATGATCGAATTCGCGGCTCAGCCCGTTTAGAAACTCATCGACCTGGGCGCGATCATAGCCGCGAAAGCGGGTCTCGAAAGTCTGATTGACGATATCTTCAGCGCTAAACTTTATCATCTTGCTGCCCTCCGTGGTCGCATTATTCGGTCCAAAACGCATCTCACATCACGTTCACTGCGCCTTCCTTTATACACCCTCTGGGCGCGTCGTCATGTTTTTATCCGCCCTACTCTTCCCCGCTCATCGCGCGGCTCTGTAGCGCCGCGCTTCGCACCGCTTCGATCAACGCGTGGCGAAAACCATTGGCCTCAAGCGACGCCAGCGCCGTGATGGTCGTCCCTCCAGGACTCGCCACCCGATCTTTTAACTCCGCGCTATGCACGCTCGGATCGGCCTCGACCATCGCCGCCGCCCCAGCAACGGTATGCACCGCAAGCTGGCGAGCAACCTCACGGCTCAAGCCCATCAAGACACCGCCGTCGGCGAGCGCCTCGATGGCGGTGAAAATATACGCCGGGCCGCTGCCGCTCAGGCCGGTGAGCGCGTCGAATTCCGACTCCGCCTTGAGCTCGACCACATGCCCCACGCCCTCAAATAACGCCCGAATTGGCGTCAAATCCTCCTTATCATCGGCCATAATCCCAGTGACACCGCGCTGCACCAGAGCCGGGGTATTCGGCATCGCCCGAACCAACCCAACCCCAGGGGGCAGAAGGTTACGCAGATACCCAAGCCGCAGGCCCGCCGCGATCGAAACGACCGTGTCGTTGCTCTCAAACTGGCTCGCGTAGCTCCTAATGACACTGGCGACGTCATTGGGCTTTACGCCGATGATCCAAATCCGCGCGCCTTCGAAGCCCTCAAGAAGTTGCGTTTGGGCGCCGATCTTTTTGGCCAACGCGCTCGCCTTCGCCGCGTCCGCGTCCAGGCAAACCACGCGCTCGCCCTTCACTCGCCCCGAATTTACGACCCCTTCGGCCAACGCACTTCCCATGCGCCCACAGCCCACGAAGATGACCTGCGAAGCGCCCAATTTATCCGTCGATTTATCCACGATGATCCGCCCTAAGCCATTGATTAATTATCGTAATCTCGCGCGCCAAATAGCGCCGTTCCCACGCGCACATGCGTCGCGCCCTCTTCGATGGCGACCTCAAAATCACCGCTCATCCCCATCGACAAATGCCGAAAATTCGCGCTCGCCTCATCGCCATCTTCCTGGGCGCCCAGCCACTCACGAGCACGCTCAAAGGTCTGGCGCATCTGGCGAAAATGACCGCGATTATCCTCCGGATTCGAGACATAAGGCGGGATGCACATCAGCCCGCAGACGCGGATATCCGCGAACTCTCGCGCCGTCTTAATCAGGTCGATCACCGCGTTTGAAGCAACGCCACCTTTGGTCGACTGATTTCCCACATTGACCTGCAATAGCACGTCGACCGGCTCGCGCGAGCGCTTTTGCAGACGCTTGAGCACGCTCTTTCGGTCCACCGAATGGATCAACGCGACCTCATCGGCGAGATATTTGGCCTTGTTGGACTGAAGATGGCCGATAAAATGCCACTCGACATCGCCACAACCGGCGCCCTCAAGCAGCTCTCTCTTCTCCTGCCACTCCTGCACATAGGACTCGCCGAAGACCCGCTGGCCGGCGTCGTAGAGCGCGCGAATCGCCTCGACCGAGTGGGTCTTACTCACGGCGACCAGCGTGACGTCTTCGACGCTGCGCCCGGCGCGCGAACACGCGGCGTCGACGCGCGCGCGGATCTCTGCGAGGTTGGCGCGGAGCGCTGCGTCGGCCGATGAATTCTTAGAAACCGTAGTGTCTTCAGACATATAACTCTTGTGTCTATTCGTCTTGAAAGGGAAATCCGCTCAACCCGCCGAGCTCGGTCAGGGTCTCAACGACCTCGCAGACCGGCAACCCGACCACCGTGAAATACGAGCCCTCGATGCGCCGAACCAGGGCCGCGCCGACCTCCTGAATCCCGTAGGAGCCAGCCTTATCGAGCGACTCACCGGTGGCGACGTAGCGCGCGATCATCTCGGGGGTGAGTTCGCGAAACTCGACCTTCGCCCGCACCGACTCGACCTTCGAGCGACCCGTCGAGCGTTGCAGCCAGCAATAAGAGGTCTCCACGACGTGCGCGCGCCCGGACAAGCGCCCGAGCATCTCGGCGGCTTCGTCCCCGTCGGCGGGCTTCTCAAGCACGACCTCGCGGCCGGCCTCATCCTCGATAATCACGATCGTGTCGGCGGCCAAAATCCAGTCGCGCACGTCGCTCTCGGCGGCCATCTCATCGCGCACCGCCTCGGCCTTCGCAAGCGCCAAGCGTCGGGTATACTCGCTGGGCGATTCGCCCGCCCCGCGCTCCTCGGGCACCGCGCTGACCCGAACCTTGGGCGCAAAGCCCAACTTCGCCATCAGCTCAAGGCGCCGCGGCGATCCACTGGCGAGGATAAAACCGCGCTGGGTGTCGGAGATTGGGTTTGACGAGTTATTCTGTGCGATCGCGTCGCTGCTAGCTTGAGACATAGGCCTGTCGGGGTTAAAAAGGCGGGCGGGCATCATCGCCCTGAGTTCGGCCGGACGGTAGGTTTGCTTCTGCACATTGTCAAAATATCGGCGCTATAATTATGACTGAGAACTATAAAAATCCGACGCCCACTGTTGATATTATCATCGAGATCGACGGGCGCGTCGTGCTGATCGAGCGAAAGAACAAGCCGCTGGGCTGGGCCATTCCGGGGGGCTTTGTGGACGAGGGTGAGAGCGTAGAAAACGCCGCCTGGCGCGAGGCGATGGAGGAGACCGGGCTTGAGGTCGAGCTGACGGACCTGCTCTATGTCTACTCCGACCCACAGCGCGACCCGCGCCAGCACACGATGTCGGCGGTGTTTATCGCCACGGCGACCGGCGCGCCCGACGCGCGCGATGACGCCGCCGACGCTCGGCTCTTTGAGCTCGACGCGCTCCCCGAAGATATCGCCTTTGACCACGCGCGCATTCTGGCGCATTACCGAGAGTATCGACGCAGCGGCAAACGCCCCGCCCCTGCGGCCGAGCTGCAGCGCTATCGCGATAAGTCCGCGGCGAAATAATCGCATCGGTCGCCCAGAACCACGCGTAGCCTCTATCTTTTTTAGTATTATCAAAGGCCGTTCATGAGCATCAAAGCACACCGACTTTACGCAGCGATTCGCCGGCAGTCAGGCATGATTTCGCTCGGGCTATTGCTCATCTCCCTGGGTCTTCCGGCGAGCGCGACGGCTCAAGAGGCGGGTGCCAAGCCGAGCGCGACCGGCGCAGAAATCGCAGGCCAACGCTTTCAAAAAACCCTTATATTACAAGAAGATAACATAAAAGACCGCCTTAAACTCACCCTCAGCGAGGAGCCGCTACAAACCGGCGACCGCGGCGCGCTCAACAAGCGCGATTGGGCGCTGACGATAAGTTCGGCGACGGGCAAAAAGAAGCTCGTCTTTCAGGACACCTTCCCGGCCTGGGCGACGCTCGAGCATTATGGCTATGAATTGCAGGCCGAGCGCCTGCGCGACGGCGCCCATATCCTTCTGCTCACCGCGCTGCCCGGCATCAACGCGGATACCCCTCCCGACGCGGCACAATTTCAGGTCGCGTGGATTCGCGAGAATCGAAAGTGGCGGCGCGTGGGCACCGCCAAATACTCGCTGCTCGACGGCGGCTCCCAATTCAAAATCATCACGCCGCGCGGCGAGCATCGACTGATCCGCCGCCGCCCCAACCGAAGCTCAAATTTCTGCGGCGTCGACACGGTGCAGGGCAAATACTCCCCGATCTTCGAGGTCTACGAGCCCGCCAGCGACGCGTTCGTGAACCGGGTGAATATCGACGCGCTGCTCGACGGGGCGAAATCGCTCACAAGCGAAGCGGCCGACGATGACTTTAACCCGCCCTTTTTGCGCACCTGGTCCCAATGGTTCGCGGCCTCAAGCGACCGTCGCGGAGGGAGTCGCCAGGGCGCAACGATTCGCCCGCTTGAGCTGGGAGACCAGCGATTCGACACGGTCTGGATGGAGGGCGCCGAGGGCCTGGGGCGCGGGGAATTTGTCAGCGCTCAGATCAACGACGCGATCGAATTAAGCTCGGTTCGCATCGTCACCGGACTTGGCACCAACGAAGACACACTCGCCGCGTTCGCCCGCCCCAGCCAGGTCCTGCTGGCCCTGTCGGATGGCTCACGTTTTGTGGTCGACCTCGAAGATGTGCCCCTCGAGAGCGTCAACGCCGGCCACGGCGTCGTGGTGAAATTGCCCGAACCGGTCAAGACAAACTGCATGAGCGTGATGCTATTGGAGTCCACGCCGGGCCAGCCAATTAAGAGCCAGCCGGACTGGGCTACCGAGACCGTGGTGATCGCCCAGATCACCCCGTATTCCTCGCTGCACCTGGCGAATCCGGAGCAAACCGCCAAGCAAATCGTCGCGCGCATCGCCAGCGAACCCGACGGGCGAACCCGCGCCCGCATCGCCCAGATGGCCCTGGCGCTGAAGACACCGCTGAGCAAGGAAGTCCGCCGCGCGGCCAGCGAGGGCACGCCCGTGGAGCGCGAGCGCATCATCGCGCTCATCGGAAGCCTGCCGTCCAACGAGGCCGCCTCGCTGCTGATCGACTTCCTGCGCCACACCGACCCGGGCGCCCCGGAATACCGCGCCATCAAACGCGCCCTGGCCTCGCTGCAGCAACACGCGTCGCCGGGGCTCATCGAGTATATGCGGGAAAACTCGATTCAGTCCCCCCAAAAACGCGTCGACTTGCTGCGCCTGATCGGGCGGGTGGCGTCGACCGACGAGCTGGTCCAACTCATCGACCAGCTCGGCCAGGGCACCCTCGCCGAGCGCAATGAGCGCATTCGCGCCCTCAGCGCGGGCAAATATCCGATGATTGAGCCGCTGCTCGTACACGCCAGCGAGAACCCGGGCGTGGTGGCGGGCTATGACGCCATTCAGGCCCTGAACCTGCTCGGCCACCGCCTTCATTATCGGGACCAGGGCGAACTTCCTCGCCCGGAGCTCTATAAAGAAATCCTGGCTGCGGCCGACAAAAGACGCACCCGCCTTCGCATCCTCGAGCTCGCGAAATACTTCCACGTGCCGGGTTTTGTCGAGATCATCCAACCGAAATATATCAGCGACCCGGACCCCATGACCCGCAGGGCCAGCGTGCAGGCGCTGTCTCGCAACCCGGCGCCCGAGGCGCGCGATATCCTCGTCGCGGCGCTCAAAGACGAGTCCCCGGACGTGCGCATCGCGGCGATCGGCGCCCTCAGCGAGCGAAGCGATCTTGCACAAGACCTCGAAGCGGTCATCGAATACTCACAGACCGAGCGGTGGAAGGCGGGGTTGCAACGAGCGTTCATCATCCTCGCAAAGAGCAGCGATCCGAGGGCGATCCAGCGCTTCCAGACGCTATTTGCGGAAGAGCCGAACTCCGACACCGCCCTGCTCGCCGCGCGCGCCCTGCGCCGCGCCGAGGGGCACCTGGACGCCCAGATCGCGGAGAGAATCATTCGCGACCCCTCGGTGAATGTCGCGCTGCGTTTGGAGATGTTTAACCTGCTCGGGCTCGACATCAGCCAGTCGGGCGAGGACTTTTTGCTCGGCATCTTTCGCGCCCAGGGTTGGGAGCAACTCTTCGAGGACCCGAAGGCTCAACATATCGCGCGCCAGCGCGTTTTTATGACCCTTGGCCGCCGCAGAAATCTCGAGGCGCGCGCTGCGATGCTCGAGTTGGCCGCGTCCTCGACCTCTCCCGAAATTCAGCAGATCTCCCTGCGCGCCCTCGCCTTCTATAAAGACTTGGAGCTACTCGAAACCCTTGAAAAGATTCGAGAAACCTCAGAGCCCAAAAAGCAAAACCTCATCGACGAAACCATCACGATGATCGAGCGCCGTCGCACGCTCGAGCGCATCAAAGATGGCATCGACGATGTCGGCGATTGACGTATCGGCGCCCTCACCGCTTCGAGCGCCGCCGACCTCTAAGGCGCCCGTATTGGCCAGCGTCTCGATCCACGGGAACAAATCACCGGCGGATTTGTTGAACAAACCATACCTGGTTGCTATGGATTTAGCGCCGAGCTGTTTTTCCATTGCATCCAAATTTTCTATATGCCCGTTTTCCAGGGCTACTCAATTTTGATCGCTCACTCACCGAAGGAGTCCACCGTGGCCGGAATCAACGAAATAGTCAGCAAGCTCAGGGAAACGATTCGAGAGGTCGACGCCGAGCAACTCCACTCTCGGTGGAAGGAAGCAGGTGCCGAGGACGGGCCGCTGATCATCGACGTGCGCGAGCGCGACGAGTTCGTCGACGGGCATGTTGAGGGCTGTGAGTTTATCCCGCGTGGCACCCTCGAGATGAAGATCGAGAATATCGAGAGCAATCGCGAGCGCGAGATTCTGCTCTACTGCGCCGGCGGCACGCGCTCGTTATTCGCCGCGAAATCGCTCGAAGACCTCGGCTACACGAACGTCGCGTCGGTGGCAGGCGGGTTCCGTGCGTGGAAGCAGCAGGGCTTCCCGGTGCATATCGCCAAGACGCTCACGCCGGAGCAGATGACCCGCTATAGCCGCCACCTGATCATCCCGGAGGTCGGCGAGAAGGGCCAGACAAAGCTGCTCAACTCGAAGGTGATGATGCTCGGCGCGGGCGCGCTCGGCAGCCCCGTCGGCCTATATCTGGCCGCCGCGGGTGTGGGCCAAATTGGCATCATCGACTCCGACGTCGTCGACCGCTCGAACCTGCAGCGCCAGATCCTGCACACCGACGAGCGCATCGGCGAGCCCAAGGTCGAGTCGGCCAAGAAGACGCTGCAGGCGCTCAACCCCGACGTCAAAATCGAGATGCACAACACTCGTCTGACCAGCAAGAATATCCTCGAGATCTTCGAGGGCTATGACCTGGTGGTCGACGGCGGCGACAACTTCCCCACGCGCTATCTGATCAACGACGCCTGCGTGAAGCTCGGCATCCCGAACGTCCATGGCTCCATCTTCCGTTTCGAGGGGCAGGTCACGAGTTTTGTGCCCCACGTCGGCCCCTGCTACCGCTGCCTCTACCCGGAGCCGCCGCCCGCCGAATTCGCGCCGAGTTGCCAGGAGGCCGGCGTCCTGGGCGTGCTTCCGGGCATCGTCGGGAGCCTGCAAGCCATTGAAACCATTAAGTTATTACTGGGCGTCGGCGAGTCGATGGCGGGACGCCTGCTTTTGTTTGACGGGCTCAAGACGAACTTCCGCGAGCTTAAATTGCGCCGCGATCCGGGCTGTGCGGTCTGCGGCGACGACGCCGGCCCGATCGAGTTTATCGACTATGAGCAATTCTGTTCGGTGAGCCTGTGACGACATAACCCGGAGTTCCCCCCCGGGAGCCAGACCTTCAAGGTCTGGCGAGTAAAATTCTTCTCAAAATCCCACCAGACCAAGATGGTCTGGCTCCGGTTTTTGGTGCCGGGCACTTGTTTATCCAATGCTTGTCCGACGCTTCCCCCGGAGCCAGACCTTCCAGGTCTGGCGAGTAAAATTCTTCTCAAAATCCCACCAGACCAAGATGGTCTGGCTCCGGTTTTTGGTGTCGGGCACTTGTTTATCCAATGCTTGTCCGACGCTTCCCCCGGAGCCAGACCTTCAAGGTCTGGCGAGTAAAATTCTTCTCAAAATCCCACCAGACCAAGATGGTCTGGCTCCGGTTTTTGGTGTCGGTCACTTGTTTATCCAATGCTTGTCCGGCGCTTCCCCCGGAGCCAGACCTTCAAGGTCTGGCGAGTAAAATTCTTCTCAAAATCCCACCAGACCAAGATGGTCTGGCTCCGGTTTTTGGTGTCGGGCACTTGTTTATCCAATGCTTGTCCGGCGCTTCCCCCGGAGCCAGACCTTCAAGGTCTGGCGAGTAAAATTCTTCTCAAAATCCCACCAGACCAAGATGGTCTGGCTCCGGTTTTTGGTGTCGGGCACTTGTTTATCCAATGCTTGTCCGGCGCTTCCCCCGGAGCCAGACCTTCAAGGTCTGGCGAGTAAAATTCTTCTCAAAATCCCACCAGACCAAGATGGTCTGGCTCCGGTTTTTGGTGTCGGGCACTTGTTTATCCAATGCTTGTCCGGCGCTTCCCCCGGAGCCAGACCTTCAAGGTCTGGCGAGTAAAATTCTTCTCAAAATCCCACCAGACCAAGATGGTCTGGCTCCGGTTTTTGGTGTCGGGCACTTGTTTATCCAATGCTTGTCCGGCGCTTCCCCCGGAGCCAGACCTTCAAGGTCTGGCGAGTAAAATTCTTCTCAAAATCCCACCAGACCAAGATGGTCTGGCTCCGGTTTTTGGTGTCGGGCACTTGTTTATCCAATGCTTGTCCGGCGCTTCCCCCGGAGCCAGACCTTCAAGGTCTGGCGAGTAAAATTCTTCTCAAAATCCCACCAGACCAAGATGGTCTGGCTCCGGTTTTTGGTGTCGGGCACTTGTTTATCCAATGCTTGTCCGGCGCTTCCCCCGGAGCCAGACCTTCAAGGTCTGGCGAGTAAAATTCTTCTCAAAATCCCACCAGACCAAGATGGTCTGGCTCCGGTTTTTGGTGTCGGGCACTTGTTTATCCAATGCTTGTCCGGCGCTTCCCCCGGAGCCAGACCTTCAAGGTCTGGCGAGTAAAATTCTTCTCAAAATCCCACCAGACCAAGATGGTCTGGCTCCGGTTTTTGGTGTCGGGCACTTGTTTATCCAATGCTTGTCCGGCGCTTCCCCCGGAGCCAGACCTTCAAGGTCTGGCGAGTAAAATTCTTCTCAAAATCCCACCAGACCAAGATGGTCTGGCTCCGGTTTTTGGTGTCGGGCACTTATTTATCCAATACTTGTCCGGCGCTTCCCCCGGAGCCAGACCTTCAAGGTCTGGCGAGTAAAATTCTTCTCAAAATGCCACCAGACCAGGATGGTCTGGCTCCGGTTTTTGGTCTCAATAGCCTTTATCGAACACCTCCAGTCCAAGATGGTCTGGCTCCCACAGCACACAACCTGCGGCGACGGCCACAAATATAAAAAAGCCCCGAGACGAATTCATTCGTCTCGGGGCTCTTTGTCGTGCTTTAGCGCACTTAAACCTTAGTCACAGGTATCAACCTGAGAGTCTGCGACGCTGCGAAACACCGGCGCGTCGCCCACGCCCACCGACTTGGCGAAACACGCGTATTGAGCCTTGGTGTCATCGACCTGGTACGCGATATTATGCCCGTCCATGACCTCGGGCTCATAGACGGCCACGACGCCGGTGATGGTGCCGTCGGCGAGGTTTGCCTGGACCGGTGCGCTCAGCGGCGTGGCGTGGTCCGGGGCGATAATCTTCATGATCTCAAGGGTCTCGGGCTCGGGATTCGGGTCCACGAAATCAAGCCCAATGGCCCCCGAAAGAGCGGTGCGGCTATAGATGCTAAAATAGCCATCGTCGACGCCTGAGTGCTGCAAGACATGCTTGGCCGAGGTGTCGGGGTGCGTCTCGGTGAAGAGATGGCGACCATGGACCGCCGGGTCCACGAAGTCCCAGGCGAATTGCAGGGAGTTCAAGATCGGGTCGAAGCGGTCCAACTCTTCGTCGGAGCGATAGCGCAACAACCCTTGCAAGATGGGCTTGAGCGTCACGGGTTTGGTCGTCTTGAGCGCCACTTCGATAAGAGTCGCGCCGGAGCCCGACAAAATGCCCGCGTCGATCTTCTTGCTGATGGTCAGCGCGGGCAGGCCGATGGTCGAGCCCATCGACTGACCCATCGCGCTGAGGCGCTCGTCGTTAAAGCGAATCATGCCATCGGAGGCCGCGCTCACGTCGACCGCGGCGGCGACCTCGGCGATGCTCTGTGGGTCGATGCTCAGGCCGGCGAGCAGACGCCCGTGCAGGGTTACTTCGTTGGCCGCCACGAGGAAGTTATCGACCGCCGCGCGCGGGTTGCCCAGCAGGTTATAGAGCTTCAGGCCCGTGGTGTCCGACGGGCTAAAGCGCGTGCCGTGGAAGCCGAACTCGGCCGCGAAGCCGGCGATACCATAGGGCGCAACCACCCCGCCCGGGCCGGTGCCGCGCGGCGCCGTCTCCGGCTTATCGCGAATCGTGCGCGCGCCGCGGTCAATAAGCTCCTGCATCTCGCCGCCGGAGCCGTGCATATACATCATCGTCGGCCAACCCTCCGCGGGCATCGGCGACTTCGGAATGGTGAGCAAAAACGGCACGGTGTCGGTGGACTGCTCCACCGGAGCGCCCGCGTCATCAAAGACAATCTTACCCGCCGGCGGCGCGTCAAACGGCGCCTCGCCGGACTGAACCACCGGGACCGTATAGGTGCCGCGAAGCACGATATAATCGTCGAATTCCTCGACATATTCGAGGCTCCCCGCGTCGACCTCGGGCTCCGGAAGTTGGCGATACCAATCGTTGACCTTCACCAACCGGCTCGCCGGGTCACCGGTGGTAAAGAGGACCACGGACACGATATCATCGGCCCCGAGCCCCGCCTCGACCAACATATCCCTGGTCTCGACATAAGGAGCGGCGGCGACGGTGCCGTTTTGCCCGTCCACGTCCTGCCCCATAAGCAGCTTCTGCATCGCCAGCGCCGGCACCAGCGCCTCGCCCTCGGCATCCTTGACCGCCGAGGTCACGACCAGCGCGTAACGCGTCTGCGGGCGGCGCACCACGCCGAACGGCGAGATACAACTCAGCAGATTCTCATCGTGGTAGGTGCCCTGCCCCTCGGTGAATTTGCATTCAATCGGCAGCGCCTCGCCTTTTTGGGGCGACGTCGGGTCGACGTCCATGAGGAAGACGCTCGGGAAATCACCGACCGAGTCGAGGTCAAAAGCCGTCCCCTCGATGGTCTGCGGGAGCGTCGCGGGGTCCAGCGGCGCGCTGAAATTCATAAACACACCGCTGATAAGCCCCCAGCCGTTCATCAACTCTTCGGCCGCGTCGAACCACAGCTTCACCAGCGCGTTGCCATACGCGCTCTCCCACGCCTGCAGCGACACCGAACCGTCTTCGGCCAGGCGGGTATCACTGGGTAGCGGCACCGCGAAGAAGTCCGCGCTCTTGGGCTCAAAGCGCAATTTGGTGCCCTCTTGCTCGACGATATCGACGACGTCGCCGCCGCTATCCTCCACAATATCGGCCCCGCCATTATTCTCTTTCGGCGCGTCGTCCGAGCAGCCCGCAAATAAAAGCACCGCACACAGCAATAGGGAGAGTCGTATCGATTTCATGGTCTGCTCTGAGGTCGAATTATATGATTAGCTGAATTAGCAAATACCGGAGGCGCAACCCTAACATTTTTCTAAAATCGCATCTAGCAAAGCGCGTCTTTGGCCCGAGAATACAAGCGCTTCGCCGCATTTAAGCCGCTTTATTTTCCAACGATGGCGAGCAGCTCGATGTCGAAGACGAGCATCCCCTTGGGGGCGCCCATTCGGCCCTGGTAGGCGAGGTCTTCGGGAATCCAAAAGCGCGACTTCTCGCCGGTCTTCATCAACGCGACGCCTTCGGTCCAACCAGCGATGACGCCGCTGAGGGGAAACTCAGCCGGCTCGCCGCGGTCGACCGAGCTGTCGAATTTGGCCCCATCGGTGGTCCAGCCGGTATAGTGGACACGCACCGTGTCGCTTGCGTTTGGCGATGCGCCGTTGCCTTCTTTGAGGATGACGTAGGCCAACCCGCTGGCGGTGACGGTGGCGTCTTCGGGGGCCGCAGCGACGTTATCGGGGGCGTTCTCGTCGGGGCCACTGGTGCAGCCAACAAAGAAGAGCATCGTAAAAAGTAGCAGAGATAGTCGGATGAATTTCATGGGCTGCTCGGGTTTTAAGAGGGACGATAAACGAAAATCAAACACGGCATCGCTATCACTTTTCAGATGGAGCATCTAGCGAATTCGTGAGCTCGGGGTGGGCGAATGCCGAAGACTCAGGGCATCAGCGCTCATACCAGGTCGCGCAGCCAGCGAGAGCGCGCGACGCCCGCCTTGTTTGCGGGCGAACTCGATGCTATTTCTGCGCCGTGATTAGTGAAGCGTCAATAACCTAATTTAGCCGATTAAATGGAGTTTGAATTATGGCGGATATCAAAGCGCATATCACCGGAACGGTTTGGAAGATTGAAGTCGAGATTGGCGACGAGGTCGAAGAAGATGATGAGGTTATCATCCTCGAGTCGATGAAGATGGAGATGCCGGTTGAGGCGCCGTGTGACGGTGTGATCAAAGAGATCCTCATCAAAGAAGGCGACGCCGTTGATGAGGACCAGGTGCTGATCATCATGGAAGAGGATTAATCTTTGAGCATCGCCCGCACGGCCTGTTGGAAGACATCGCCGCGGTGGGCATAGCTGTCGAACATATCGAAGCTCGAACACGCCGGACTCAGGCTGACGGTCGCACCGTCGGCCGAGAGTCCGGCGTTTTTCGTGGCGGCTTCGACGGCCGCGGGCATATCGGCGGCGAAGTGTAGCGCGTCGGCGGGGTAGCCAGCGGCCTGGAGCTCGCGGGCGACGCGCTCGGCGATCTCGCCGATGAGCACGACCGCCGCGGCGCGGGCCTTGAGAAAGTCGACCAGCCCGGCCAGGTCGAGGCCTTTGTCGACGCCGCCGACGATCGGCACCAGGTAACCGTCGAGGGATTTTAGCCCGGCCAGCGCGGCGTGGGCGTTGGTGGCCTTTGAGTCGTCGAAATATTTAATTCCGTCAATTTCTTCAACGAATTCAAGGCGATGCGCCAGGGGCTTGAAGGTCTTCGCGGCGGCGGCGGCTTGCTCCAGCGTCACGCTTGCGCGCAGCGCCAGGGCCGTGGCGCACATCAAGTTGAGCATATTATGGGGGCCCGCGATGGGCAGGGCTTTGATGTCCGGGAGCCATCCGCGGTACTCGGTGCCGTCCAGGCGTGCGGACAAGGTATTGCCGTCGAGCCAGAAGGCGTGTTCGGCGTCGCGTACGGCCTCTTCGGAGAGCCCATAGGCGATCGCCTTGCCCTCAAAATCGGCGTGCCATTTTTGGATATAGGTGTCTTCGAGGTTAAAGACGCCGGGAGTTTCGGGGCCGGCATTTTTGAGCACGCGACGCTTTGACTCGACATATTCGGCGTAGGTGTCGAAATAGTCGAGGTGGTCAAAGGCGATATTTGTGAGGCCGATGGCAGCCGGTTTGAAATGATGCGTCGTCCATAATTGGAAGGCGCTGACCTCGGCGACAAGATAGCCCTCGGGGCTGATCGTCTCGACGAGTTCGCAAAGGGGGACGCCGAGGTTTCCGCCGGCGACGCACTCGACGCCGGCGGCCTGAATCAGATGCTCGACGAGCACGGTGGTGGTGCTTTTGCCGTCGGTGCCGGTGATGGCGATGATGGGCGTGTCGGTCGCGGCGGCGGCGAGCTCAATCTCGGAGATAACGGGAATCTCGCGAGCGCGAAGCTCCGCGAAGATCGGCAGCGTGGGCTTGAGCCCGGGGGAGACGACGACCACCTGGGCGTCGCCGCAGTGGTTCCCGCCGCCGCGCAACTCGACGCCGTCTTCGAGCTTGGCTGCGACCGCGCTGAGGTCTTCGTCGCTTCGGGTATCGCTGGCCAGAACCTGCTTGCCGCGCCTGGCGAGCAGGTTAGCGGCGGCGATGCCGCTTCGGCCCATGCCAAAGACTGCGTAGCGGTCGAAATCAAGCCATTGCTTTGTCATATGCTCGCCATCGTTTTGGGCCTGCGCCCAAAGCAGGCCAAGATGGCCTGCCTCGAATTGTTATTATTCGGAGGGCTCATCGAAGGGACCGCTCACGCGGCGCTGCTCCGGGCTTGGGCCGGAGGTCTGCGCGCGTTGGGTGAACTCCGCGAGGAATTCGTCGGCCATGCGGAAGAAATCATCGCCCCCAAAGAAGATGACCTTATCGCCCGGGCGCACATGCTCGTAGAGATAATCGTTAATCTGGGTCTGGTCTTCGATATAGGTGCACTCAAGATCATTTTCGCGGATGCGCTCGACCACCGTCATCGTGTTGATGCCAGGGATCGGGTCTTCTTCGGCGGCGTACATCTTGGTGATAATCACCTCATCGCTGCCCACAAACGCCTCGCCGTATTCATGCTGCAGGTATTTGATCAGCGTGTAGCGATAGGGCTTGAAGACGCTGATGACGCGGCCTTCGCCCAGGTTCAGCGAGGACTGCAGGACTTTGCGCATGCCGGTCGGGTGCGAGATATAATCCTTCACGATGGTCACGCCGCCGCCGGTGGCGATGGTGAAGCGATTCTCCATGCCCTTATAGGTGCGCAGCCCCTCTTGGATGGCGGGCATCTCGACGCCCAGGCGCCGACACACGGCCATCGCGGCCATGGCGTTGACCACATTATAATGTCCCGGAAGGTTCAACTCACACTCACCGAGCACTTCGCCGCGACGCGAGGCTTCGAATTTGATGGGGAGCTGGCCCGGGCCGAGCAGGCGCGCGTGGAACTCGGCGCGGTGCTCGGTGGCGTAGCCGGTCGGGCGCAGCGCGACCAGCTCGCTGAGCCGGCGATTGCCGTCGCAGTCGAGGTTCACGAACGCTTCTTTAAGCCGCTCGTTGGACTCCATAAAGTCGACCATATTTTGGATAATATCGTCGAGGCCGTCGTAATAATTCAGGTGGTCGAGCTCCAGAAAGTTGCAGACCACATAGTCGGGCTTGATATTGAGGTGCGAGCCGTCACTCTCGTCGACCTCGACCACCATGATATCGCCCTCGCCGTCGCGCGCGTTGGTGCCGAAGTTGTGGAGCATCGCGCCGATAATGAAGCCGGGCTTGAGGCCCGCGCACTCTAGAATCCAGGCGATCATGCTCGACACGGTGCCCTTGCCGTGGGTGCCGGTGACGCCGACGGTGCGGTAGCCTTGCATCAGGTGGGCGAGCACCTCGGAGCGATGTAGCACCGGGATGCCCTGCTCGCGCGCTGCGACCAGCTCGATATTATGGTCGGGGATCGCGGTCGACACCACGATTACGTCGGCCCCGTCGATCTGCGAGGCGTCATGCCCTATGGCAACTTCAACGCCCTCGGCCCGCAGCGCCTCGGTGAGCGAACTCTCACGGATATCGGAACCGCGCACCTTATAGCCGCGCTGGTGCAAAACCCGCGCGACGGCCGAGACGCCGATGCCGCCGATGCCCAGCATATGAATGCGCGTATTTTTATCGAGTAACGGAGTTGATTCGCTCATGATACTGCCTTGGAGGTTCCGATCAATCGGCATCGGGTTTAGACGTTCAAAAGTTGAATACCGGAGCCAGACCTTCTAGGTCTGGGATAGAAGCCCTATTTTACTACCAGCTCAAGATGACCTGGCCCCGATTAGTGACACCCACTGAATATTTATAAAGATATTATCTTCAGAGGACGGCGATCAGCTGCACGTCGAATACCAGCATGCCTTTGGGGGCGCCGGGGCGTCCCTGATAGGCGAGGGCCTGGGGAATCCAGAAGCGGGTGGTCTCGCCTTCTTTCATCAGCGAGACGCCCTCGGTCCAGCCGGCGATCACGCGGTTAAGCGGGAACTCGGCGGGCTGGCCGCGGTCGACCGAGCTGTCGAATTTCGCGCCGTCGGTGGTCCAGCCGGTATAGTGGACGCGCACGGTGTCGCTCGCGCTGGGCGACGCGCCGTTGCCCTCGGTGAGGACGAGATAGGCCAGGCCGCTGTCGGTGACGGTGGCTTCTGCGGGGGCTGCGGCGACGTTGTCGGGGGCGTTGGTGTTGACCATTTTTGTTCTCCTAAATGGGTGGGTTTAAAATGAAAATTCGGCGGCGCGAGTCGACGCGCCGGCCTACTAAACGCGGTTGAAATAAAAAAATTCGTTGAACGATTGCATCTTCTAAATCGCTGGGCGATGGTCTAATCAAGATCGCCAACCCTCGTCAACCCGAAAGGCCGCCCAGTCCAGACCTCAAAGCTAGGCAACCCGGCCGGGTTCGCCAGAAATTCCGGGCGTAATTTCTGCACGATTATGATACAGCTCTGTGCGACGATACGAGGCGACGGGCATTGATTGCAGACACGCCGAATATAGCTATCCAGATGATAATGACGGCCACGATCGCAGGCGGGATTTGAATGGGCAAAAAACTCGATAACGCGCGCAACTTTTTTCGCACGCTCAAAAAAAGCGAAGCCGCGCCGGTTTATTTTATCTGGGGCGAAGAGACGATGATGCTCGACGAGGCGGTCGCCGCGATCATCAAGCACGCCGCGCCCGAGGGGACCAATGACTTTAATTTCGACTCCTTTCACGGGCGCGAGGCCAATATGGACTCGGTCGTGTCGGCCTGCGAGATGCTGCCGATGATGGCCAAACGCCGGGTGGTCTTGATGCGCGACTCCCAGGAGGTGCCGCTGTCGGAGCTCGACCGACTGTCGAGTTATCTGGACAACCCGTCGCCCTCGACCTGCCTTATCGTCCACGCGCAGACCGCCAAGAAGAAATTCGACGGGCGAAAGGCCGTGGTCAAAAAGCTCAAAAAAGCGGGCGTCTCCTGCGAATTTGCGAGCCTCTATGAGAACGAGGTCGCCGAGATCCTCGACAGCCGCGCGGGTCGCCGTGGCCTTCGCCTGCTGCCGGTGGTCTCTGCCTATCTTGTGGCGGCGGTCGGCACCGACCTGGCGACGCTGGACCAGGCGCTGGATAAAATCGACCTCTATATTGGCCCGAACGAGTCAGGCACCAAAGAGTTGCGGGTCGTCGACGAGGCTATCGTGCGCGAGGTGGTGGCGGACACCAAAGTTCGCTCGGTCTTTGAGCTCACCGACGCGGTCGGCGAGCGCAAATTCGAGGACGCGCTGCATATCGTGGCGAATATGCTGCGCAATGGTGAGTCGGCCATCGGTTCCGTCGCGATGCTCGCCCGCCATTTCCGAATCGTCGCGCGCCTGCAAGACCCGTCGGTGCGCAATCTAACGCGCAACCAGAAGGCCAGCGCGGTGCGTGTCTCGCCGTTTTTCCTCAAGGATTATGAGCGCCACGCGCGCACCTTTGGGCTGCGCGATATCGAGAATATTCGCTCGCAACTGTTGCGCGTTGACCGCGCTCTGAAGTCGAGCAGCCTCGACGATAAAACGCTGCTCGAGCAACTTATTTACGATATTTGCTTCCGCGAAGCGGCCGCCTGACCACGCTTAATATGTGGCGCTCCTGACGTTAATCTCATTCGAATTCACCCCACTCACCGAGGCAGCGAATTTGAAGCCGCGGCATATTACAACGCCCCAGAACCTCCCCGAGCGCTCGCCCAAGCGCAGGTTATTGGCCGCGCTGCGCGCCAAAACCCTCGTCCCGACGCTCATCCATTGCTTGTCTAGAGGTCGGTCGAAGGCGCGCAAAGATGACCCGCGCATCCTGCGCGATTGGGTCGAGTCCATCGTCACAGACCCCGGCTGGCAGGTCATCGGCCCGCGGGTCGAGGCGCTCGCCGAAGATCCCAAAAAATCCGGGACGCGCCTGGCCGCTGACTGGCTCCAATTATGGTCAAAAGCCGTCGCCGCCGGCTGGTCGCCCCGCACAGACCACCACCACGCCCTTCTCTTCGGGCGTTTTTGCGATGAGGCGGTCGCCGCGAAGGATTTCGAGTCCGCCGAATATTTTTGGACCGAGAGCGTCGCCGCCTGGCTGCGGGTGCTGAGCTCAGATTATCTGGACGCCTGGCTAAAGGGCATGGGCGCCACAAAAGCGCAGACGCGCGAGCAACTTCTGGAGCCCATCATCGCGGCGCGCGCGGCCCAATTGCGCAGCGGGCTCAGCCTGGAAAACGCGGCAAACCCAACCGCTGTCGACCTTCAAAAAACCCGCTTCGCCTGGCAGGCGCTGACGCACCTCGCCGCGCAAATCAAGGCTTCGGGGAGCGAAGAGCCGGCGCTGATTGGCCTCGGCGACGCGGTCGCGCGTGACCTCGGCGACACCCAAGCCGCGCTGCTTCGCCAATTCGCCCGCATGATCGACGCGCTTGATTTGAGCGCGCCAAATATCGACGCGTTGCTCGCTCCGTTTAACTGGGCGGACGCCATCTTCGAGATTTTGCCCATCGACGCGTCGGTCGCCGCACGGGTGAGCGACGCGGCGGTCGACATCGGCTGGAAGCTGCGAAAACTCGGCCCCGACGAGCTCGACAAATGGATGAAAAGACTGCTCAGCGCTGCGCGCCCGTTTAACGACGCGCTTGAGGCGTTTATCCTGGACGGCCAGGCGTTTGGGCAGAACTCGACCTGCGCGGACTTTTTGGTATTTCGCGGCGAGCATCGCTCGCGCTCGAAGGGACGTGATGCGTTTTTTGAGCGCGCGATTAAGGTTTGCCCGGGGCACCGAAACGCCTCGATGATGCTGTCTTATGAGAAGTTATTAAACCTCAGCGACCTGCTCTTGCGCGTGCGCATGGTCCCCTCGGCGATCACGATGTTGCCGGGCACGGCGACGCGGGTCGAGACAGCCATCGCCGAAGCCTGGGAGTTACTCGAGCAGGCGGAATCGCTCTACCCGTCCAACGATAAGATCGACGAATATCGCCAGCAACTCGCCCACGAGGCCAAGCGCCTGGGCACGGAGAAGACCCGATGAGTGATCGCGAGAATCCTGACAATCCGGCCTATCAGAACCCCTTTGACCGCCTGGGGCTCGACCCGAGCCTGAGCCCGGCCCAGCTCACCGAGCGCCTGCAGCGCATGGCCGAGCGCTTGACGCCCGAGAAGCGCGACGAGGTTCGCGCCATCTGGCGTGAGCTGACGATCAAGGATTCGGAGCGCATCAAATTGGCGTTTTTTGCCCACCCGGGAAGCTCCGAGAGCATCGACGCGTTGCGCCGCCAGATTCCGCCCACGCGTGCCGGCGCTGCGCTCAAAGATGACGCGAAGTTCGCGGCGACCGTCTTCGACGCGCTGCTCGAATTCGGCGACTCCAATAACCCGGGCGGCCTGCAGATCGACGCGAAATTGCGGCCCGATTCGGGATTTATGAGCATCAAGGCCGAGGGGCTCGCGACCGATACGACCTCCTGACTCGGCCCCGACCGCTTGCTTGTTTGCGCACACTTTTAACCTCCAACACGCGACTCGAACCATGATCAACCGCCCTGCTGGTATCGACCTTGGCACCACCAACTCAGCCATCGCCGTGATGCGCCCGGAGGGCGACGATATTGTGCTGCTCCAGGATCGCCTGCGCCGAAAAACCGTGCCGTCGATGGTCGGCTGGAACCCCGAGAGCGCGGACTTCGTGCTGGGGCATCGCGCCTGGAATCGCCGCGTGTTGCAGCCTCAACCCATCGCGTCGATCAAGCGAAAGATGGGCTCCCAGGAGCGCGTCGAGGTCGGTCCGCATAATATGTTGCCCGAGGAAGTCTCGGCAAAGACCATCGAGCACCTGGTCGTGCAAATGCGCGATTTCGTTGAGAGTTTGGATGCGCTCGAGAGCGAGCGCGACCCACAAGGCGCCCACCATTTGCGCATCGATCGCGCGGTTATCACGGTCCCGGCCTATTTCGACGCGCCGCAGATTGAGGCGACGCGCGTCGCCGGTGAGTTGGCCGGCATCGAGGTCCTGGGGCTCTTGCAAGAGCCGACCGCGGCCGCCATGTATTACGCCTTTAAGAATGGCATCGGCGACGGCAATTTTCTGGTCTATGACCTGGGCGGCGGCACCTTCGACGTCTCGATTATTCGCTCGTTGATGGGCGAGTATCAGGTGCTGGCCGTCGATGGCGACAACTTCTTGGGGGGCGATGATTTCGACCGACGCCTGGCCGAGAAGTTGCGCAAACACCTGGTCGAGCAGGGCTATAAGCTCGAGCTCGACGTGGCCAACAACGCCGACGACCGCCTGCGTTTTACGCTCCTGGAGCGCATCGCCCGCGAGGTCAAAGAGGCGCTGACCAGCAGCGAGGTTCAATATGTCGGGCGGCGCGATATCTTCGAGGATCAGGCGGCGCAATCAGTGACGCTCGACCTCGAGATCGGGCGGGTCGAATTCGAAGAACTTATCGAAGACCTCATCGACCAGAGCCTTGAGGCCTGCACCCGCGCGCTGGCTCAATCCAAGGAGCAGGCCGACGTCGAGCTGAGCGATATCGACTATGTCCTGCTCGTCGGCGGCTCGACCCATGTGCCGCGCGTGCAAGAGCGGATCGCCGCGGCGCTTTGCGGCCCCGACGGGGCGCGCGGCGAGCGCCCGCTGATCGATGAGCCGGATACCTGCGTGGCGCTCGGCGCGGCGATCCACGCCGCCAACCTCAGCGGCGTCCAATGGGTGCAGCCAAAAGACGCCGAAGACGAAGATCCCCTCAAGTTGACCGTGACCTCGTCGCTGTCGACCCGCAGCGAGACCACGCATCTTATCGGATTTCTCGAAGGCCCGGTGCCCAGGGATGTCACCACGGTCGCCCTGGCGACGCCCGGCGGCGAGATCGCGAGCATCTGCCGGGCGGACGCGCTCAGCGTCCCCGGCGAGCAAATTCGCTTCGAATTCGACGCGGTGACGCTTCGCGATGAGGGGCGCCATGACTTCGTGCTCGAGTTTTGCCAGGAGTCCGGCGAGGCGCTGGTGGCCTTCCCGATCTTTATGCAGCGCCTCGCCGACGACGCGCCCTATCGCCCCACCGGCAGCGCGCTGTCGAACCCGAGCGTGCTGGCCAAAGATATCTATTTGGAGGTCGCCGGCGACTCGGCGCCCGACCGGGTTTTGCTCGTCCCGCGCGGCACGAGTCTTCCGACCCGCCAGGAGTTCCGCTTCTTTACCGCCGACCGCTCCGGCGCGGTGCTCTTGCGACTCTTTCAGAATCGCTATCCGATTCGCACGATTCACCTCGAGATTCCGGACGATACCGAGCTCGGCACGCCGGTCAACCTACGGATTGATGTCGACGAAACGATGGCCATCGTCGCCAATGGCGATGTAAATGGGCAGGAGTTTTCGGCCGAGATCGCCCCGCCGCCGGCTCAGGCGCTGCGCAATTGGGAGGAGATCGAAGCCCTGCTTGATACCACCGCCGCGATTCGTCAAAAGCTGTGGGGACTTGAGCAAAGGAGCTTCGCAAAACGCGTCGATTTTTTGATCGCCGGCATCCACGAAACCGCGCGCACCGACCCCGACAAATTGCAGGTTTTGGTGCGCCGCCTCGAGACGGTCATGGAGGATTATCAGAACCGCCAGACCGATCTTTCGCCGGCCTATTCGCGCTATACGACGCTGCTCAACGCCATCAAACGCGTGGCCTATCGCGACGCCGAGGCGCGCCCCCTTGGGCGCAGCATCGACGAGTGGCATCAGCACCTGGCCAGCATCGAAAAAGACGCCAATGAGGCGTGGAAGGCGCGTGACCAGGAGGGCTGGCGACAGACCTTCGACCAGATCCAGGCGACCTGGGAGAGCCTCGCGCAGGACGAATTTCGCTTCAAATCGACGAACACAACCGAGTATGTGCAGAAGCTTCATTTCGGCCTGAGCCATCAATGCGAGGAGCTTAAAAAGACCGTCGATGCGTTCACGCTTTCGAGCAATCCGGACACCGCGAATCTTCAGCGCCGCGAGATTATGCGCCTGAAGGCCGACCTCGAAGACGAGCTCGAAGACCCGCTCAAATTAATCGACACACACGCCGACACCGCCGTGGTCAAACCGCAGCTCGCCAAGCTCGCCGAGACCGCCACGCGACTGGAGAAACGTGTCGTCGAACTTTCAACCCTGGGATTGGTGCGACGATGAATTCAACAGCCCCCGAAGCATCTTCTGGCGCCCCGAGCGTCGCCCAAAAGCCGACCTTCGACACGCTCTTAAATGAGGTCGATGGCATCTTCGCCAACGCGCGCATCGCCTTCGCGTTAACGATGGTCGACCGCGCGATTGAGCACCAGGAGTGGCCGCAGGCAGCCGAGTTAATCCTTGGCCTGGCCGATAAATTAGAGCGCCGTGACATCCCGCCCACAGCCTGGCGCGAGCTGATTTTGGCGAGCGCCTGGTGCGGCATCAGCGCGCCGGTGTCGGGGGTGATTCCGGCGATTGAATCACTCATGGAGCGCTACGCCACCCGCGCCTGGCCCACTGATTTTTCGAACGCGCAGGGTGAGGCAACGTTTTTAAGAAATAAGCGCCGCGCGATGCCCTGGGAGCTGGCCGATCTCTTTGAGTTGGCGGAGCAGCAGGAAAAACACCTGAACGGGCTGAAATTGGCGCAGCTTATCTGCACCGTTTTTCCGGAGTCTCCGCTCGGCTATTACGCCTGCGCGCATTTCGCGGATCGCATGCTCCATCTGGGCGAGCGTAACCTTCCGAGCGTCTGTACGCCGCAATTTATCGGGCAGAATTTTGGGCGCGCCGAGGAGCTCGCGAAGTTGCTTGAGATGGGCGCGTTTGCGCAACGAGCGCGACTTCGGGGCGGCGCGATTTTGTTGCGCTCCGGCGAGGCACCCGAGCGCGGGCGCGAGTTGCTGCGAGAGGTTGATGCGCCGGCGTTGAGCCGCGCCGACCGCCTCTGGTATGCCGTCGCCATGGCGCATAGTTCGTTTTGGCTGGACCGGGTGCGCGCGGCTGATCAGGTGATCGCCTTGAGCGCGCGCACGACGCGCGGCGCCACCCAAACCCCGCCGCGCCAAGACGCAGACCTCGAGCTCGCCACGCGCCATCTTTTCGAGCAGGCGCCCCTGCAATTGCAACCGATCGAAGTCGATCGCCTCGAAGAGCTGATCGACCTGCTCGGGCCGGTCGAAGACGCCGCACACCTCGCCAAAAACTTGGAGCTGCGCACACAGCTGCACGCCCTCACCGATTTGCCGCTGACGCGCGCCGGCGAGCCGGCCGATAAGATGGCGCTGAACTCGGGGCCTGCGGGACAGGCGGCCGCCGATTTTTGCCAGATTCTGGAGTATTATTTCGCCGCACAGGCCGCCGGAAAACCGATCCCCTCGCCCCACCCCGACGACCTGAGCCGCATCGAAAGCTATTTTCCGCTCGCCGGCACCACGCTAAGCGCCCTCTTCGCCATCCTGTCCGAGGACGCCTCGAAGTTGGCCACCGCCCTCGGGAGCCTGGAAGGAAAGTTGCGCATTACCCAACTTCAACCCGCAGCTCTCAAGCCCATCGGGCTTATCTGGCCGTCGCTCTTCGCCTACCTCGCCGCGCATCGCGACGCCGAAGGCGACGCCACCACGACGCATCGCATCGCCGCCTCAACCCGCGAGATTTTCGACCGCTGGATCGTCCGCGCCCCGCAGCCAAGCTATGGTTGGTGGACGCTGAGCGCGCAAGTCTTGAGCTGCAAAGAGCTCGACGACCCGTGGCCCGAGGCCGCCGCGCGCAGCACGCGCCGAGCGCTCAAAAACGGCATCTCGGGCAACCCGGACTTGAAGTCTCAGGTCCTCACGACGCTTATCGACCGCGCGGTGCAACACGCCGATGATGAGGTGTTGCGGGAATGGTTGGAGATCGGCGAGGCGCATCTTTTGGAGGCGTGAGCGCATATTGGTCCCCGAGGTCGAGGATTTTATCCACGCTCGCGCTCGTCTCCACCAATTTATGCCTCCCCACGCCCCAGCAACGCCACCACGGCCTGCCGGCCCAGCCGGCGAACACGCCCGCGTCGTGGTCCCGTAAAAAGCGGCAGCCATATCGAATTTTTATCGTCCTTTGCCGCCGCATCGCTCGATTCATCGGCGTGATGCACGCGCATGCTGACGAGCGGGCGGTGGCGCGATAAGTCGACGCGCTCCGGACAAATCACCTCGTTAAAGCCGACCGCGCGCGCACCATCGCCATGCTGATTCTCGGTGATATGGCGCATATAAAATGGACCGCTGTCGACCGCGGACTTTTGCGTCACTACCATCCAGGGCTCGGCTTCCTCGGTGCGATAGAGCGCAAAATGCGGCCACCATACGACGCCGCCGAGGTTTCGGCGCTCCTCGAGAAGTTCGATGCGTAGATTTTCGACATGCTCGACGCGGCCGTCCGGATGAAATTCGAGGCCGAAGCAACGGGCGCCTTCGGGGCTTCGTTGGGGTTTTGTGCCCTCGGGCCACAGCGCATAATAGACGCGCTCGATCGTTTCGGCGCGCTTGTTCTCGAACGCCGCGCGCCCCCACAGCCAATGATTAATGCCGAGGTCGTGCAGCGGGCGCGCGCCCACGTTGCAGTCGTGATACGCCCGCCCGGAGAACTCATATCGGACCTCTCCGCAGCGAAGTTTGGCCTCGCCGCGGGCAGGAACGGCGAGTGGAATCCAGGCGTGATCGCGCTCAAAGCCCGCTGGTGAGACGACGTTTTCGGGAATCTTCGCCTCCAGCTTTGGCGCCCTTCCCTGCACGCGCACCGAACCGGTGAGGCGCCCCGCCCCGGCCGGCATCGGGCAGTCCAGCGCGACGTCGACGACGCGCTGGTCGCCCTCGATCCGGGTATGAATGCGGGTCTTCCCGAATCGCCAGGAGCCGCCCTCGGGCTCCCATTCAACCTGCGCGGGCGTGTACTCCTGCAATAGGTAGCAGTCGAGTTTTCCGCCCTTATAGACCGCCACGTTCAGGCTCGGACGCTCGCCCGCCGCCTGCGCGCGCCCGGCGCGCGCGGCGTGCGCGTAGCCGGGCAAAAACGGAAGTCCAAAAGACCAGATGAGCACGAGACCGTTCCCGCGCGCATCGATCAGATCCACATACCACCATAAAAACCCTCCCGGCGCGTCGAGGCATTGATGGTCGAGTGTTCGCGGCTCATTTCCAATTGAAATCATTTACAACTCTCATTCGCACAAAGATGGACCCTGCCGGACTTTTTTTTCGCACGTCGGAATAAAAGCACCTGATTATTCTTTCAGATACCACACAAAGTTTCAGACCGTGCGAATAACGATATGTGGGGCGTCTTATTCCAAATGAATTCAATATTATGCGATATCGACTAGCTCATGAACAACGCATCTCTTCAATTCGACATTCTGGTGGTCGGCGCAGGCCCTGCGGGGCTCGCCGCGGCGGCGGCGCTTTCCCAGCGCGGGCTGCGGGTGGGGTGTCTCGCGCCCCAGCATCCGCCGCGATGGTCCAATACCTACGGGCTATGGCTTGACGAGTTGGAGACGCTGGGGCTTCAAGACTGCGTCGATACTTGTTGGGATTCACCGACCGTCGTGGCCGGCTCCAACACGATTCATCGTCTCCCCAGAAGTTATGCGCGCCTCGATAATAAGAAGCTCATCGCGCGCCTAATCGAGCGGGCAGAAGACGGCAATATCACCTGGCTCACGGGCGTCGCTCGAGATTGGGCGCGCATATCTCGCGGCGTCGAAATTGCCGCGAGTCCCACGGCTCCGCATCAATCACCGCGCTGCTACGAGGCGCGCGCGGTCATCGACGCGACGGGACATTTCCCGGCGCTGCTTAAACGCGCGTCGCGCGTCGCCCCCGCCTGGCAAACCGCCTGGGGCATCATGGCCCATTGCAAAGGGGACCCAATTCTCGGCGGGGCGTCGATGGCGCTGATGGATTTCTCGGCCATCGATGGTGAATCCACCTTCGCGGAGCCTCCCTCGTTTTTATACGCGATGAATATGGGCGGCGGGCGCTACTTCCTCGAAGAGACCGTCCTCGCCTCGCGCCCAGCCTTCAAGATCGAGCGCCTTCAGCACCGACTCGCAACGCGCCTTGAGATGCGCGGTGTGGAAGTCGTTGAGGTTCTGGAAACCGAGCGAGTTGCGTTCCCGATGGGGCTCGATTTGCCCATCTCAAACCCATTCATCCTCGGCTTTGGCGGCGCGGCGAGTATGGTTCATCCGGCGACGGGATATATGGTCGGACGCGCTTTGCAGGCGGCCCAGCCGCTGGCCTTCGCGATCGCCGAGGAACTTGGGCGCGCCGGCGGCGACCCGATGCGTGCGGTGGCGGCGGGTCGCGAGGCGATCTGGCCCCAATCAACCCGCCGCTCGCGCGAGCTATTGCTTTTTGGCCTCGAAACACTATTAAAGCTCAACGCAGATGAAACACGTGTGTTTTTCAATGCATTCTTTAGGCTCGCGCCAGCCCAATGGGCAGCCTATTTGAGCGGTACGGCCTCACCTGCTGAGATTACTCAGATGATGCTTGAGGTATTTCGCCACCTTCCACCGGCGCTAAAGATTCAATTCGCAAGAGCGGGATTTTCCAAGCAAGCGGCCTATCTATTACGCGCGAGCGGACCGTCATTTTTAACGCGTTAAACCCTGGGGAGACTTCGTCCAAACGATGAGCCCGACACTTAAAACCAGCATCACCGGAGTGAGCATCGCCACCGCGATCGTGGCGATGTGGTCGCTCGGCTTGGTCGCCCTTCTGCAGGTCGATCTATCGCTCACCGCGCTCTGGTGGATTCCCGCCGCGATTGTCGGGCAAACCTTTTTATATACGGGGCTCTTCATCACCGCCCACGACGCGATGCATGGCACCGTCTGCCCGTCGAATCCCGGATTTAATCGACTTATCGGACGCGTCACGGTCCTGCTCTATGCGCTGTTTTCCTATAAAACGCTCTACGAAAAACATCACGCGCACCACGAGCATCCCGTATCGGACGATGACCCCGACTTTCATCATCCCGACAATGACCGATTCTGGCCCTGGTATCTGAGCTTTCTGCTCGAGTATGTCACGGTCTGGCAAATCATCGGGATGGCCGCGGTCTATAATATTTTGCTTCATCTGGTCGGCGTCTCGGCGATGAACCTCAATCTTTTTTGGGTGATGCCGTCGCTCTTGAGCACGGTGCAATTATTCTATTTCGGCACCTATCTGCCCCATCGAGGGCCTAAGGCCGACTTTGGCGACGCCTACCACGCGCGCTCAAATGACCTGGGCGTCTGGATGTCGTTTCTGACCTGTTACCACTTTGGGGGCTATCATTGGGAGCACCATCACCGCCCCGGAACCCCCTGGTGGCGGCTCCCGAGCACCCGAAAAACCCAACAATATTAAGCGCTCGCGCTTAAAATAATAACTTCTATTTTGCTCAAATAATTGACCTGAGAGATTCATGAAAAACAAATCGGTAGTGGTGATTGGAACCGGATTCGGCGGCCTCGCAACGGCGATTCGACTGCGCGCGATGGGCTGCAATGTGACAGTCGTTGAGGCCCGCGACCAACCCGGCGGGCGCGCCGGTGTTTTCAAGCGCGACGGCTATACCTTTGACGCCGGCCCCACCGTTATCACTGCGCCGCATCTCTTCGACGAGCTCTTTGAGCTCGTGGGAAAAGAGCGCAGTGATTATTTTGAATTGATGCCCGTGACGCCCTTTTATCGGGTGAGCTTCCCCGACGGGTCGAGCTTTGATTACGTGGGCGATGAAGAGGAACTTATCGCGCAAATTCGGGAGTTTAACCCACCGGATGTCGAGGGCTACAAGCGCCTGGCCGACCACGCGCGCCGTATCTTCGAGACGGGCTATGAGGAGCTTGTCGACCAGCCCTTCGACCAACTCTCCGAGATGCTCCGGGTCGTGCCGGAGATGATTAAATTGCGCAATCATCGCTCGGTCTATGACCTGGTAGCCTCCTATATCGAGGACCCGCGCCTGCGCCAGGTCTTCACCTTCCAGCCGCTTTTGGTCGGCGGCAACCCCTTCAACGTCACCTCGATCTATTTGCTGATCCATTGGCTCGAGCGCAAATGGGGCGTGCACTTCGCCAAGGGTGGCACCACCGCCATCGTAGGCGGCATGATGAAGCTGCTCGAAGATATCGGCGTGGACGTTCGCTTAAGCTCACCAGTCGATCAGATCGAGGTGCGCGGCGGTCGCGCGCAAGCGGTCTATATCGAACACGAGGGAGAAATCGAGCGCATCGCCTGTGATTTTGTCGTCAGCAACGCCGACCCATCGGTGGTCTATACGAACCTTATCGACCCGGCGCATCGCCGCCGAAATACCGATAAGCGCGTCGCGCGGGTTAAGCAGTCGATGGGGCTTTTCGTCGGCTATTTCGGCACCGACCGCAATTACTCGGAGATCGAGCACCACACGATTGTACTGGGCGAGCGCTATCGGGAATTGCTCGACGATATCTTCGAGAAGAAGATCTTGGCCGACGATTTCTCCCTCTATTTGCACCGCCCCACCGCGAGCGATCCCTCGCTGGCGCCCGAGGGACACGACAGTTTTTATGTGCTCTCGCCGGTGCCCAACAATGAGAGCGGCATCGACTGGGAGGCCGAGGGTGAGGCGTATTTTGAGCGCATTCTTGCGCACCTCGAAGAGCGCCATATGCCGGGGCTGCGCGAGCATATAACGACCAACTTCTTTGTGACACCGGACTATTTCCAGGGAGAGTTAAGCTCGCGCTCGGGCGCAGGTTTTGGCCCGGAACCGCGCCTGACGCAATCGGCCTGGTTCCGCTATCATAACGCCTCCGAAGATATCTCAGGGCTGTATTTCGTGGGCGCCGGAACTCACCCGGGCGCCGGCGTGCCGGGCGTGCTCAACTCGGCGAAGGTCGTTGAGCGCCTGGTCCTTGAGCGCGAAAAAGGCGCGAACGGTCCGGGCTCGGCGAGTAAAAAAGAAACGATGGCCAATCGTCTGACGCGAAAGATAGGAGCGATAATCCCATGACGAATGCGCAATTAGATATCCCCGCCGATGAGGGTCGGATTCCGGAGATGAGTGCCGAAGAGGTCGCGCGCCATAGCCGCGAGGTCCTGGCCGAACACTCACGCTCCTTCAATTGGGCGTCGCGTTTTTTGCCCGAGGAGAGCCGCGATGACGCCGCGATTCTCTACGCATTTTGCCGCCTGGTCGACGATACAGTTGACGAGGCCGAGTCGCCCGAAGTTGCGACCAAGCAGGTTGAAGCGCTTCGCGATGAGTTGAATCGCGAGCGCGCGCCGAGCGCGGCGGTCGCGGCGTTTCTGGACCTCTCGGAGCGCCGCGGCGTCGACGTCAGCGCCGCGATGGAGCTGGTCGAAGGCGTCGCCTCCGACCTGGGCGACGTCCTCATAGAGGACGACCGCGCCCTGCTTCGCTATTGCTACCGCGTCGCCGGCACGGTCGGGCTCATGATGTCGCCGGTGCTGGGCGTCGAAGACCCGCGGGCCGTCGCTCACGCCATCGATCTGGGCATCGGGATGCAATTGACCAATATCTGCCGCGACGTGCTCGAAGACGCGCAAAATGGTCGGGTGTATTTGCCCGAAACACGTCTTCGACGCGCGGGGATCTCGCAGAAAGAGCTCCTCGAATCGGTCGCCACGGGCGGCTTTGAGCTCGAAGAGACCGTGGCCAAGGTGGTCAGCGACCTCTTGAAATTGGCCGACCGCTATTACGATAGCGCCGACCAGGGGCTCGCTTATATCCCGGCGCGGAGTCGCCTCGGCATCTGCGTGGCGGCGCGCGTGTACCGCGGCATCGGCGTGCGCCTACGCTACCTGCACGACGCCAATCCGCTGCACGGCCGCACGGTGGTCCCTGGGCTTGAGAAGGCGCTATGGCTCGGCCCGGCCGGGCGCCGCTTCGCCATGTCGAGCCTGCTTAAGCCGCGGCCGCACAAGGCGCACCTGCACCGCGCGCTCGCGGGATTGCCGGGCGTCAACGCCGGGCCATCTCCCAAGCCATCGCCATTTGGAACCTGATGTTCGACCTATCTCTGACAACGGCTCTACCGATCATTGCCCTCGCCGGACTGCCGAGTTTTGCGCTTGCCTTAAGCGCCTTAAACCTCGTCTTCTGGCCCCGCGGCAAGACATCGGCGCGCCTGGAAGAAGCACTATCGGTGCTCGTCCCGGCGCGCAACGAAGAGGCAAATATCGAGCGCTGCGTGCGCGCTATCTTCGAGGCCAGCCACCCGCTCCTCGAGGTCCTGGTTTATGAAGATTGCTCCACCGACCAGACGCCCGAGATTCTGGCACGGTTGCAGTCGGAGTTTACGAAGTTGCGCGTCATCAAGGGGCGGCCACTTCCGGCCGGCTGGGTCGGGAAGCCGCACGCTTGCGCGCGGCTGGTCGAGGCATCGCGCGGCGATACCCTGCTGCTTGTCGACGCCGATACCTTCTTGAAAAAAGGTGCCATCGCGCGCCTGGCGTCCTTGCAGATTCGCCACGATGCCGCCCTGGTGAGCGCGGTGCCCGAGCAAATCAGCGGCACCTTTTTTGAGCGACTCATCCTGCCGCTGCTTCACCTGAGCTATAGTTGTTGGCTTCCGCTTCCCCTGATCTGGAAGACCCACGACCCGCGGTTTCTGGCGATAAACGGCCAAGTCATGATGATGCGCCGCGACGCGCTCGAAGCGGTCGGCGGATTTCACGCGGTGCGCGCCGAAATCGTCGACGATATGGCGATCGCTCGCCGCTTCAAGGAAGAGAAGAAACGCGTGGTCTTCGCGGATGGTTTTCGCATCGCGTCGTGTCGGATGTACCGGTCGGCCCGCGAAGTCTGGGAGGGATTCTCAAAAAATATATTCGAGGGTATGGGGTCGTCAGCGCTGGTCTTCGCCCTCGTTATATTCATCTATTTGAGCACCTTTGTGCTGCCCTATATCGCCGCGATGACGCTCGCGATCGCGGGGCAAACCGCCGGGATTTGGTGGTGGTCCGCGCTGGCGGGCGTCGGGGCGAATCTAGCGCTGCGCGCGATGATGGCGCTGCGTTTTCGCCAGCCGATCGAGGGCATATTGCTGCATCCGCTTGCGGTGATCAGCCTGGTCGCGATCGCGTTTAACTCCCTGCGTTGGAGTCGGCAAAACGAGGTGCTGTGGAGTGGGCGAAGTTATGTTGGAAAGCAGCAACGCAACACGCCAGCCGAAGCTGTGAGTCAAAGTGCGATTGGAGCGGATCAATGATGAGCGTTGCGATTATCGGTGCCGGTATCGGCGGCTTGAGCGCCGCGCTAGAATTAGCGGCGAAGGGTGTCAAGGTTACGGTCTTTGAGGCCGCGTCGGCCCCGGGCGGAAAGATCGGCGTGGGCCAGCATGACGGTGTTGAATTCGACACCGGCCCGAGCCTGCTCACCATGCCCGAGGTCTTCGAAGACCTCTTTCGCCTGGCCGGCACTTCGCTGGCCGACGAGGTCGAACTCGTCGAGTCTGCGCCCTATATGCGCTACCACTATCCCGACGGCGTGCGCCTGGATATTTACCCGGACTTAGACCAGAGCATCGCCGCGATTGGGCAGCAATTGGGGAGTCGGGCGAGCGGGGAGTTCGCCGATTTTATGCGCTACGCGGGAAAAATATGGGAGAGCGCAGCGCCGAACTTCATCTTCAGTCAGGCGCCCTCGCTGGGGTCCATGGCGCGACTTGGGCTTTCTTCACTGACGACCTTATGGAGCATCGACCCGCTCCACACGATGTTAGAGAGCATCGACAAACGCGTGGAATCTCAGCACCTTCGCCATCTTCTGGCCCGCTTCGCGACCTATAATGGCTCGGATCCGCGCAGCGCGCCAGCGACCCTTAATTGCATCGCCTGGGTGGAGATGGGCCAAGGCGCGCGCGGCGTGCGCGGCGGCATTATCGAGCTGGCGCGCGCCCTTCACCGCCGCGCCCTTGCCCTGGGCGTCGACTTCCGATTCGACTCGCCAGTATTGCGCCTGCATCGCCCCTCGGGCGCAGGGGAAGCCCGCGGCGTCGAGACCGCATCGGGTGTATTTAAGGCGGATGCGGTTGTGGTCAACGCCGACGTACGCCACCTGGTTGAGACCCTGCTGCCGGGCGCAAACATCGCCTCCGCCTCCAGCAATAACGACGAGAGCAGCCTCAACGCGGACGCGCCCGCGTCGATGTCCGGGTGGACCGGCGTGATTCGAGCAAAGCGCCGCCCCGAAGGAGAACGCCTCGGGCATGAGGTCTTTTTCCCCGAGGACTATATTCAGGAATTTCGCGATATCTTTGACCACAAACGCGCCCCAACGGACCCGACGGTCTATGTATGCGCACAGGAAAAAGCACATCAACGCACCGGGTGGGCCGAAGATGAGGCGCTCTTTATCATGGCGAACGCGCCGCCGGAGTCTTCTGAGGTGCAAAGTTCAGCGCAGGATTGGGCGCCCCTAAGAGATGCGATGCTTAAGCGCTTGCGCAACGCCGCGGCGATTGACCCGGGGGACGCGCTGATCTGGGAGCGCTCGCCGGCACAATTGGCCGCTCAATTTCCGGGCTCGCGCGGCGCGCTCTATGGCGCAGCCTCTAACTCGAAATTCGCGGCGTTTCAGCGCCCGCAGAATCGCGTCAAAGAAATCCCCGGACTGTATTTGGCCAGCGGCTCGGCGCATCCGGGCGGCGGCGTGCCGCTGTGCGCGCAGTCCGGGCGACTCGCCGCTCAGGCCATCCACGAGGATTTCGGACGCTCCCAAAAACAAAAAAGCCCCGCGCGATTTACGAAGAGGCACACATGAGCAAGAGCAGCGAGGGCGTTCATATCGTGGATTACGGCAGCGGCCCGGAGATCTGGGTTGGCCTGCATGGGTGGAATGGCACGGCGCGCACCTTCGACACCATCGCGCCCTATATCCCCGAAAATGTGACTTTTTTGTCGGTGGATTTGCCCGGCTACGGCCGATCCGAGGCGCCGCCTGTGTGGGATATTTCGGAGATTGGCGCGCAGATTGACCGGGCGATTGTTGAGCGCATCGGGGAGCAATCCTATTCGATGATCGGAAGCTGCGGTGGCGCGATCGTCGGGCTCTATGTGGCGCGCGCGGCAGGCGAGCGCCTGGATGATTTTGTGTGCCTGGAACCCTTCGCTTTTTTACCCTGGTATCTGCGCATTTTTATGTGGCCTGTGCTCGGGTGGCTTTTTTATTGGTCCTCGTTTGGCACGCCCATTGGGCGCGCGATCACCAACCAGGCGATGACCAAGCATCGCAATGACGAGACCGATATGCTCGCCTCATTCGGCCAGGGCTCGTTGATGATCCCGTATCGCTACCTTCAACTCTTCAACACCATTGAAGCCTCCTACCTATTCAAGGAGTTGCCCGGCCATAAGATTCTGGTGTCTGGAGAGCATACCTTTGGGGCGATTCGAGAGTCGGTCAAAGAGTGGAATGAGGTCTGGCCGACAGCCGACCATATCGAGATCCCCGGGGCCGGACACCTGGTCCTGCTCGAAGCACCGGAGCTCTTCGCCGAGAAGCTATTTGAGCGAAGAGCCGCCAAGACGCCACGATTATTACCTTCACATGAGCAGGCATCATGAAATTATCATTGACGCGCCCCGTTCTTTTTATCTGCGCGATGCTGCTCACCAGCCACGCTGTGGCCCAGGAAACCGCGCCCGAAACCGAGTCAAAATCCCCGGATCTCTCCGGCGTTTGGGCGCAGAAGATTGTGCTCACTGCGGTCTCTGATCCGCCCATCGTCTCCAATGTTACGACCGAGACCATCACCTATCTTCGCGTCGAAATCGACCAGAAGAGCGCTAGCGATATTAGGCTCAAAACGACGGCCTGCGATATTGATATTAAGAGTGATTTCAAGCGTATTCGGACCATCGTCCCCAGGGCGTTTATCAAGGCGCAGGGGACGACTTCGCGCAAGGCGAAGCTCGTCATCTCGGGGGAGGATGTCTTTTTAGATGTCGCCCAAAATGTCCAGGTTACCGGGGCGACGCTGCGACAACCGTCCTCTGAGAGTCTGCCGACCCAGCCCGACGACTTTCGCGTGACAGATCCCGACAAGGACAAAAAACCAGGCGTCACGCTTGAGATTCGGGGGCTCGTGGACGGGAAAATCTACGTGGTTCAGCGCGGAAAAGACGCCTATCGCGGCAACGTCGACTCGGATAAACGCATCCACGGCGAGGTCCGCTGGGAGAGTGAGCAGGTGGTGCTCGACTCAACGAGTATCTTTTTGGGAGACCCGCCACCGACCTGGGTTCACCCCGACGCGTCGCTCAGCTACTTTGACATGAGGCGCCTCGACAAGGATATGTCCTGCGCCCAAATCAAAGCGAATAAAAAGCAACTATTCCGCTGATTTGACGCCCGTGGCCCGGGCGTCGATAAGCGGGCGAATCGGCGCGACAAATCTGTCGACCACCGCGTTTAAGAGCATGCTAAGGGCAGGATAATCGTCGAAGACCCCCGACTTCAGCGCCAGGCGGTGTCGCCGCGCTATCTCGCTGACAGCGAAGTCCAGGGAGCCACGCTCACGAAAGGCCCGGGCAACCTTGGCGATATCATCCGGCCCGATCTGCTCGCGCGGCGCGTTGAGCAATCTGCGCAACCAGGCGCGTTCGGCCTGGGGCGCGTTTGCCAGGAAATGCACGACGAGCACCGAAATCTTTCCCTCAAAGATATCGGCTCCGCGCTGCAAACGCCCCTTGTCGGCGTAGAGATCCAGCACGTCATCCTGAACCTGAAAGAGCACACCGAGGTGCGCGGCGGCGGTTTCGAAATCGGCAACCGCCTTGGCCGGAGCGTCGCAAAACTCGGCTGCGCCGGCGAGCGTCAGCATAAAGAGGCCGCCCGTCTTCCCCTCGACCATCTTAAAATAAGCGTCCATCGAAGGGGACTCGACATCCTTGAGCAAAAACTCGCGCTCTTGGCCGTCCATAATGAGCAGTGATTGGCGCAATAAACGCTTTATGAGCGCCTCGCGCTTCTCGACCGCCGCGTCCATGCTCATCAGTAGAAGCGGCGCCCAATAGAGCATCGCATCGCCGAGGTTGATCGCGCGGGGCGTGCCATATTTGGCCCAGACCGTCGGCTGGCCGCGCCGAAGGCGGTCGCCGTCCTGGACATCGTCATGCACCAGGGTCGCGTTATGCAGCATCTCGCAGGCCGCGCCCCAGGGCAGCAGGCGCTCAGGTGGCACCGAAAGCGCCTGGGCCACAGCCAACGGCAACAGCGCGCGGAGGCGCTTTCCTCCGGTGCTCATATGGTAGTGATACATCGCCTCAAGCGAAGTGCCGCCGACAACCGAGGCCGCGACCACGCCGTTCATCAACGCGTTAATATCATCCAGGTATTTTTGCCCCAGGGCGTTAAAGTCCATTATCGATCGTCGTTTCTTAAGTGTGCGAGAAAATCCCCTGAAGGCAATATCTTTTATCCTACGCATACCATACTTCGCGCCGAGAATAACGCACTAAAATGCAAGCGATTCGCGCAGCGAGGATCGCCCGTCAACCTTATCCGGTTGGCAAAATCGCCCTCATTTAGTAACGATCTCACCCAATGAGATGCGAGTCCGGGCAAATGGCCCAAATTACTCATTTTCCCAATTGCAGAAGGAGCGATCGGATGAAAAAAGTATTTAAATCGGCGAGCGATGCGATCTTTGATATTGAAGACGGCATGACGCTTATGAGCGGTGGGTTTGGGCTTTGTGGCAACCCGGAGAATCTGATTCGCGCGTTGCGTGAGCGTGGCACCAAAGACCTTGAGGTCATCAGCAATAACTGCGGCACCGACGACTACGGCCTGGGCATTTTGCTGCAGAATAAGCAGATCCGCAAAATGGTCTCGAGCTATGTCGGCGAGAATAAAGAATTTGAGCGCCAATACCTCAACGGAGAGTTGGAGGTTGAGCTCAACCCGCAGGGGACGCTGGCCGAGCGCATTCGCGCCGGCGGCGCGGGCATCCCGGCGTTCTTCACCGCCACCGGCTACGGCACGGTGGTGGCCGACGGAAAAGAGACCCGCGAGTTCGACGGGCGCCCGTATGTGATGGAGCGCTCGCTGACGGCGGACTTCGCGTTCGTGAAGGCCCAAAAAGGCGACACCAGCGGCAACCTGATCTTTAACGCCACGGCGCAGAACTTTAACCCGCTGATGGCCCGCGCCGCCAAGATCACCATCGTCGAGGTTGAAGAGCTCGTCGAGGTCGGCGAGCTCGACCCCGATCAAGTGCATCTTCCGGGCATCTATGTGCAGCGCATCTTCCAGGGCAGTGACTACGAGAAATGGATCGAGCAGCGCACCACGCGCCCGCGCGCCTAAGCCGCCCTGAAGTCGCGAATCACCCATTAATTTTTGCCTCATTGGAGATAGATACCATGGCCATTTCCCCAGAACTTGCTCTCTCGCGCGACCAACTCGCCCAGCAGGCAGCGCGCGCGCTTAAAGACGGCTTTTATGTCAACCTCGGCATCGGCATTCCGACGCTGATCGCCAACTATATCCCCGAGGGAATCGAAGTGACGCTGCAGAGCGAGAACGGTCTGCTCGGCATCGGCCCGTTTCCCTATGAGGGTGACGAGGACCCGGACCTTATCAACGCCGGCAAGCAGACCATCACGACGATGCCGAACTCGGCGTTTTTCGACAGCGCCGAGAGCTTCGCGATGATCCGCGGCGGCCATATCGACCTGACCTTTTTGGGCGCGATGCAGGTCGCCCAGAACGGTGACCTGGCCAACTGGATGATTCCGGGCAAGATGGTCAAAGGCATGGGCGGCGCGATGGACCTGGTGAGCGGGGCCAAAGAGGTCATCGTGTTGATGAGCCACACCAACCGCAAGGGCGAGGCGAAGCTGCTCAAAGAGTGCACGCTCCCGCTGACCGGTGTGAAATGCGTCGACCGCATCATCACCGACCTGGCGGCCTTCGACGTGCTCGACGACCACCTGCTGCTGACCGAAGTTGCCCCGGGCGTCAGCGTCGAGGCGCTGCGCACGGTGACCGAGGCTGAGTTTGAAGTCTGCGAAGACCTTCGTGAGATGGAATTTTAAGCGACCGCTGCGCGAAGCGGTCGTAGCGTCCAGATGAGCTCGGAGATTCTTTCCGGGCTCATCTGGATTTTAGATTATTAAAAGAACAAAATCAGGCGTTTATGAATATCGGTGAGTTGATCGAATTTAGCAGTGGCGACGACTTCCGCCTTGGGGCGGTGGTCGGAGAAATCGGCAAGAAGAAGCTCGAGATTGTGAGCTCGGAGGGCGAGAAGATGCGCGCGCTGCGCACGGAGGTCACCTTTGAGAGCGGCGTGAAGATCGCGGATGTCTCGGAGAGCACCGCGGAGTCCGGGGCGCGCCGATTTGCCCGACAGGTCGAGGAGGCCGCGGCTGAGGTCGAGGTCGAGATGCTCTGGGAATTCGTCAAAGACGCCGACGAACCGATGACGCTCGCCGAGCTCTCGGAGCTGTTCTTCGGCGAGGTTAACCCGCCGAATTTGCTGGCTATTTTTAGAGTTCTTCGCGACGATATCATCTATTTTAAGCAGAAAAAGGCCAAGCGCGACGACCTCCCGCGTTTTGAGCCGCGCCCCATCGCCCAGGTCGAGCAGATGCAGCGCCAGCGCGAGGCGGAGCTCGAAAAGGAGCGCGAGCGCGATATCTTCATCGACGGGGTCTGCGAAATTTTGGCCGTCGAAGACCCGCCCGAGCGCGCGGCGCTGTCGACCGAGAAGATGACCGACACGAGCTTTCGGCGCCTGGCGCATGTGGTGCAGGACTACGCGATTCACGACGAGGACTCGAATCAATTGGCCCAGGCCAATGAGCTGCTCGACCAGATCGAGGAGCGGGCTGGACGACGCCTGCGAGGCAGCAAAAACCTGCGCGCGTTTGAGCTGATGGTTGAGGCCGGCATCTGGGATACCCACGAGAATTTGCACCTGCTGCGCCGCAATATCTCGACCTCGATGAGCGCCGATATTCTGGAGGAAGTCCGCAAGGTCTGCGCCCAGGCGTGGACGCCGGAAGAGTGGCGTCGCGACGCGACTGAGATCCTGACCTTTAGCATCGATGATATCTCGACGCGCGATATCGATGACGCGTTGTCGGTTGAGTTTTTGGAGGACGGAGGGTTCCGCGTGGGCGTGCATATCGCCGACCCATCGGCGCGGGTTCCGGTGGGGTGTGAGCTCGACGCGGACGCGCGTGCGCGCGGCACCAGCGTGTATTTGCCCACCGGCAATTACCCGATGTTTAGCCCGGAGCTTAGCCACGGGTTGATGAGCCTGGTGGCGGGTGAGCTTCGCCCGAGCGTGAGCACCTTTTTTGACTTCAGCGCAGACCTGGAATTGGTCGGCTCCGAGGTCGTGCCGACCAGCGTGGTGGTCGACCATCGCCTGACCTACGCGGCGGTGGACGCGCTGTTAAGCGAAGACGACGCCGAGACCCCCGAGGAGCTCGCCGGCGAGGCGGAACTCGCCCGCGCACTGGCCCTTTTGCAGCGCGCCGCCGAGGTGATGCTGGCCGAGCGAAACGCCATGGGCGCCGTGAGCATCGACCTGCCCGAGCTCGATATGAAGGTCGATTATTCGGGCGACGAGCCGGTGGTCTATTGCGAGGTCTTGGACTCGAATTCGGAGGCCCGAAAGATCGTCAGCGAGTGGATGGTCGCCAATAACAAATTGCTCGGGGAGTTTTGCCGCGAGCATCAATTGCCGGCGATTTATCGCACGCAGCCCAAGCCCGATGAGGAGCTTTATACCGACGAAATCCTGGCGCTCCCCGAGGGCGTGGTGCGCGAATTCGCGCTGGTGCGAAAGATGAAGCCCGGCGAAGTCAGCACCGAGCCGGCGCCGCATTTTGGGCTCGGACTGTCGGCCTATGTGCAGGGCTCCAGCCCGATTCGCCGCTTCAATGACCTGGTCTGCCAGCGGCAGGTGAAGGCGTTTTTGGCCGGCGAGCCGCTGCCCTACGACGAGACCGATATCGTGGAGGTGCTGGGCACCGTGGAGAATACCGCCAAAGACGCCAAGATCACCGAGCGCGAGACCACCCGCTATTGGATGCTGCACCACCTGGCCGGTCGCAAGGGCGAGCCCATGCAGGCCACGGTCGTCGAGCATAAGGACCATAATGACGCGTTGGCGGCGGTGTTTTTGCACGATGTCGCGCTCAAGGCGACCTGCAAATTCACCAAGCGCCCGGAGGTCGGCGAGGTGTGTGAGGTCACGGTCTCGAGCGCGGACCCGCGCAAAGATACGCTGTATTTGCGCTCGATCTAAGCGCTCGCTTTAAATAACAAAAAAGCCGCGCGCCCTCGGGGCGCGCGGCTTTTTTGTTGGCGAGTCTAAGAAGAGCGAGTTTATTTCAACTCACTCGGCGGGCGGCGAAACCTTGACAAAACGCCCGTTCAGCGAGGTCGACTCGACCGATGTCAGCTCGCCAACCGGCCCATTCTGATACACAGCGAAATAATAGTCTCCGCCGAGCGCCACGAGTCCAGGCCCTCCCGGAAGTTGCGCCGCAGCGACGGAGTCGATTTCGACGACCTGTTCCGGCTCACCAAGCTTTAGGCCGGTGGCGTGCTGGCGAAATGATTGAATATTTAGAGAACGCTGCTCCACTACAGCGGTGTCGTCCACTTGAAACCAGGCGACCGCCCCACGCCCGGCGATGGAGCTAAGGGCGGGGTAGAAGCTCACCGATGTCGACGCGCCGAGCGTGATGCTCTCGGAGGATTCCGCGGCATTGAGCAGGTTCGTCTCAAACTCAGTGGCCTGGTAGGCAAGAAAAACACTGTCTTCGCCGCGGATATCCTTGGAGAAGACCGGCCCCATTCCGCGCGATGGGTCCGCTGGAAGTCGCCGGGTTTCTTCGGGCTGCAGCTGTTGTGGGGCAAAGGATGAGTACACCAAAAAGTCCTCGTTGGTGGACGACAAAAACTCAAATGCAGCGATCCAAACACGGCCTGAGGCGTCGAGCGTGAGGCTCGGCTTGTATTGGGTGGAGTCGGGCCCCGCAGGCACCACGCTCGCCTGATCTTTGACGATTCCGTTGGTGCTGAGCTTTTGGAAGACAATATGTGTACTATCTTGGCCAACCACATCCTTGACCGCGGTTATGATCGCTTCGCCGGTGGGCGGGGCGATAATATCTGCGTCATAAAAATGAATATCGGTGGTGCCTGAGCCCAGAGCATCGATGGGCTCAGTGCTGCCAGGCAGGTGGAATTTCACGAAGGATTCTTGCTGCGCATACCACCTGGACTCTGCCAAATTGTAGGCGCGATACGCCACTCGACTGTGAGCGGTACTGCCCGCGCTCAGCTCGGTATTCCAGACGATATGCACGGTCTCACCCTGAATATCGATCGACGGAGCCGGAGAGTTCACCGGGATCGGCGCGGTGTTCACTTTGATGGTGACCGTGTCGACCCTGCCGGTCTCAACGGTCCCGCAAGCGACGCGCGACGCGATAATATTGTATTGGTTTGCGGCATTCGGGTCCGCTTGCGTGAAGACGACCCAGATCGCGTTGCCGTCAAACGCAACACGCGGTTGATACCGCTGCCCCATACCGGTCGGATCGATGTCGATGTCACGGTTCAGCTCGACACAGTCCGCAAAGGCGCTGCGCTCCTCGGTGATATCGGGCGTGGGCCCAGCGTCGTCGCCGGCAGCGTCGAGCTCGGAGTTATCACCCGGATCGTCGAAGGAATTCCCGGCGGCGTCTAGCAGCGCGCAGCTCGACAAGAGCATCGCCAGGGCGATGACCGGCAACCGAAATAGGTCGGTAGCGCCGGTGAGGTCTAGCGCAAATATTTGTCGCATCATACTGTAGTCACCGCTTAAAATGAAATCTTCGAGGCAGGCAGGCTCCCCCGTCGTTGCGTCGTGAGCCGCTTATTCTATGGCCGCAAGCCCCCCTGATGTAAAGGCATACTCAAGCAATTAGTCCAACTGAACCAAATACCCCCTAACCTCCGTTGAAGACGCTGTGGGGCCATCCTGCACGGCGACGAAATATGTATCGCCGCCAACCCAGACAATCTCGGGACGCCCGGGGAGTTGGGGAACCGCCGGCCCGTCTACCGTCGCGATGGTCTTATGGGCGCCCATATCGATGCGATTTTGGCTGTCATGAAATGATTGAATATTAACTTGCCTCCCCAGAGAAGACGCGTCCTCCCGGCTAAACCAAGCCACCGCGCCGCGAGCGCCCATGGAAGTGACCGATGGATTAGAATTAGTCGTATCTTCCGCGCCAAACTCAGTGGAGGTCCCATGCCGGGTCGCATTATAGAGTCGCGTCCGATACGTATTGGATTGCTCGACGAAAAACACGTGCTCCTCATTAAAAATGCCCCGGGCGAATCGCGGCCCCCCTCTTCGAATCGACAAGGTATCTACGGTAGCTGGCTGCCCCGTGGGTTCAAAATTGCTGCGCTCAAATGAGGCATAGCCAACTCGGTATTGCGAACTGCCCAATGCCTTCGGCTCCAACCACGCCAGCCAGACCGGTCCGGTGGCGCCGGCGGCGATACTGGGCCGAGTTCGCAGGGCCGAAGCATCGGTATTCACCTCGACTGCGTCTTCGACAATTTCCCCATCCCCCTCGACTTGTTGCAATACGATTGTGTTAAACCCCGCGACCGCCGTAATGATGGCCTCTTCGCCGGGAAGAGCGACAATTTCTGGATAGCCAAAATGGGTCAGCGCGGCTCCCTCGAGCCGAAAGTCAACGAACGTCTCGGCGTCCATCAACGACGAGCCGTCGATATGGAGGCGCCGATACGCCACCTGCCCCTGGTTCATCACGACGTCGTCGGCATTGCTCCAAACAACATGAACAGTGGTGCCTGCAATGTCGATCGATGGAGAAGGAAAGTCGGCCGTAAGAACATCCTGGTTAAGCGGGTACGATGCTCTTTTCAGCTCACCGTCCTCGCAGGTGATACGCGTCGCGATAATATCGAATTCGGTATCACCTGCTGGGCTCCGCTGTTGGGTGTACACCGCCCAGATTGCAGTGCCGTCGAAAGCGACGCGGGGTTGGTATTGCGGCTTCAAGCCGGCAAGGTTGAGAGCAAATCCAGACGCGTCCCGCAGGCAATCATCGAAAGGCCCACCCAGCGTCGCGCCATCCTCGCCGTCAAGGACGTCCGCAGGCTCGACGTCGGCGTCAGCGGCGACGTCGGCCCTGCCAATATCGAAGTCAGAAATATCGGCGGCGTCGCCCGTGTCATCAGAAGGGCCACTCGCGGCGTCCCATAGGGCGCAGCTGGAGCAAAGAAACGCCAGCGCAACAACCGGAGCTCGGAGACGGAAGATGGCGCGCGGGAGATGGTGCGTAGGTCGTGGCGATATCATGCGGAAGTATTCGGGAATAAGGAGTACGTCGACGCAGATGGTTGAACCGCGCAGACGTGAAATCAGTAAATTCGATGACAGCAAAAATATGCGATGATGATGCGACGCTTAGTCGGCGTCCGCCTGCGCCGGCAGCTTAACGAAGCGACCTTTAAGCGCTGTGGAGCTCGTCGTCCCACCGTCCTGGGCCACGACGAAATAATAGTGCCCGCCGATCGAAATGATCTCGGGCCCTCCGGGCAATTTTTTGGTTAAAGGCGCGTCGACGCGCGCGATTGCCTGGGCCACCCCCATGGTAGTCACGCTCCCCGAGTCGCGAAAAGTCTGCACCATCAGCTGGCGCTGTTGGTCCGGGTCGGTATTGGTACGGCTGAACCAGGCGACCGCGCCGCCACGGCCATGTGAGGCGAGCGACGGGAAGATATTATTCGCATCATCGGATCCAAAAGCGCTGACATCCCCGGCGCGATTGGCGCTGTAGAGGCGGCCTGCCAATGCATCGGTTTGTTGGACAAAATACACCGACTCGTCCTCCAGTACTCCATTGACGTGTCTGGGCCCGACCTGGATGGACGCCCGGCTATTGGAGGTCATCGGCTGCTCTGTCGCGCCAAGGGTGCTGCGGTCGAAGGCGCTGCTCTTTATCAGATATCCGCTTAAACCATCGGTCGCGGCTTCCAGCCACGCCGCCCATATCGGGCCGCTGGCGGAGGCCGCGACGCTGGGCCGAAGTTGAATCGCGTTGCTGGTCGACGGCACCGCCACGGCCTGGCCGCGAGCTTCGCCCAGGTGGCTAACTTTCTGCAAGACGACCCTCATCTCGCCAATATTATCGTCGGACACCGCCGCGATGAGGGCCTCGCCCTCTGAGAGGCCAACGATATCGGCAGTGTAGAAGTCATGGAAAGCACCAGCGCCTCCCCCTGGCACGACAAAGTCGACATAGACCTCGGCATCCATCTTCGGCTCGCCATCGACCCCAAAGCTACGATAGGCCACCTTGGAGCGGTCGGCCGCCCCGGTGTCCACATCACTATGCCACACCATATGAACCGTTCCGCCGACGATATCAATGGAGGGCACGGGATCCACTTCGAGAATCGGCAAGGTGCTGACCTGCCAGGTCTCGGCAAGGAACCCGGAGTCACAGGTAATACGAGTCGCGAAAATCTCGAGTGCGGTCGCATCCAACGCGCTACCGCGTGCGTAGACCACCCAGATCGCGTGGCCGTCGAAAGCCACGCGGGGGTGAAATTGGGGCTTGGGAGCGCCCACCTCGAGAGGGTAGACAGCCTCCGTACTCAAGCAGCTCTTAAACGCGTGGGGCTCCTCCGCTGTATCCGCGCCGACATCGTCGGTGGCGTCAGCCTCGACAACTTCGGGCTCATCGGCGTCGCGGCTATCTGCGTCGGCGGCGAGGGTGTCGAACTGAGCAACATCGCTCGCATCTGCCGGATCATCATCGGAGCCATTCGCGGCGTCCCACAGGGCACAGCCGGGGAACAAGATCAGCGCGGCGACCAGGCATAGTTGACCGAGCAGCGCTTGGCGGGTGGGGCGATTCGCCCGATGGGAGGAGTTCATCTTTGTTGTCTCTGCTGGGTGCTCACTAAATCGTCGACGAAGGATGGGCGCTCAGTCAACCCGGGCCTTGACGAAGCGCCCTCTGACTTTCGATTTGCGGGCATCACTGCCTTCGTGCCACAGCACAAAATAGTCGTCCTGGCCCAGATGAACGATGTCCGGGCCACCGCGATGCTCACCGTTGATTACATCGGTTCTCAGGACAGCGACCTCAACCGGCGCCCCAACTTGAATATGGGCACCGTCGGGCCGAAAGGGTTGAAGTAAAAGCACTTTTTCGTCGAGCTCCTCCGAGCGAATATCTCGCACGAACCAGGCCACGGCGCCGCCGCCGCCCCAGGAAACCACCGCGGGGTAGTCATTGGTCACGGCCTCCTGGCCGAGCAGCAGGTAGTCGGTGTCCGTCGCCGCGTTAAGCAACGCGATGCGATGGGACCCGTATTCGTCCGTGACCGATGCCAAATACACAGACTCGGCGTGCGGAATTTGCCTGGAGATGCGAGCTCTTCGGTCCTTGGGTGATGATATCTGCAAAAGCTCGACCGCGCTCGGCGCCTCGGGGGCGTCGATATCGAAGCTACGATACGCGGTATAATTAGGTCCGTAGCTGTCCTGACCATAGCTTAAGCTTTGCCAGGAGACCCAGACATGGTCGCTGGGATCAACGCTGATCGCCGGGCGCGTCTGGAAGGAGTCCGACGCTAAATCGACGGGCACCGCCGGCCCCACCGACTCGCCGAGATCATCGAGGCGCTGAAAAAACACGCGCCGCTCGGCCATATCAAACGTTGAGCCCACGACCAGCGCCCCTCCCTGATTTAGCGCCACGATATCGGACTCGGTAACACTGTCGGACACCCGCGCGTTGGGGGTGCTGCCGTTAAAGTTGACCAGCCTTTCGGCCGGCATCAACGCGTCGCCGCCGACGCTCAGGGTGCGAAAATAAATCTGGTGCGCGGGAGAGGACCAGGCAGATTTCGAGTTCCACGCCAGATAAACCGTGTCGCGTTTAACGTCGATCGACGGTGTCGGACTCTCGACGTGGATGGGATTTTCGTTGACCGCAAAGGGTGCGACGAGGACCTCGCCTGCGCACGAGATTCGGGTCGCGATAATGTCGCGCGCCTGCTCGATGGACCCCTCGGGAGACTGCGCGGAGGTTCGAACATAGACCACCCAGATGCCTGCGCCGTCAAAGGCGGCTCGTGCTTGGAATTGAGGCGTGACCCTACCCCGATCCACCTCGAGAACCCCCAGGCCGTCGCCCACCTGACAGTCCGATGCCTGCGCTACGTCCTCCGCCTGGGAGGCATCAGCGATGTCGATGTCGATGCCGTCGGCGCCGGTGTCCAATGACACGGCGTCCGGCGCGTCGTCGCCCCCGTCGGAGGAAGGGTTTGCGGCGTCCCAGAGCGCGCAACTCGTCACCAAGCAGAGACTCGTGATGAGCGTTGCGGTCATCATGCGCGTCATCACGAGGGGCTGTGTGCGCGGAGTTGAAGTCGACATATCAATGAATCCGGGGGTCCCAAAAGTCGATGAATATTCTCGCAGACGCGAAGCGATGCGCCCGGAGACACTCTCAATGAGTGCAAGCACTAGAAGATCCTCAATAAGAAAACAAGCAAATTGAAATGCGCAAAACTTTCGCGATCGCGCCCGAGGCCGGCCAGGCGCGCCGCGCGCCAGAATCTTTGGCGGGTTCGACTCGGAAGAAACTAGAAACCGGCCTGCAATTACCCTACAGTGTCGCGAGCCAAGCGCGCGAGCCCCCTGACGCGCGTCCGACCGCATAAATTTAACCGCCGAAGAAGAGCCATTATGAGCGCAATTATCGACCAAGCCGTCCGCAAATCGCCGCTATTTAAGGACCTCAATGAGCAATGGAAGAAGCGCCTGATGCGCGCCGCGTCGGTTCAGCCTTATGAGGTGGGTGAGGTGATCATTGAGGAGGGCGCGCAGGTCAACTCGCTCTATATCGTGCTCAGCGGCGAGGTGCGGGTCTGGTCGCGCATCGGCGAGCGCGTGGTGGAGTTGGAGACGCTGGGGTCCGGGGCGTATCTGGGCGAGGTGTCGTTGCTCAGCGGCAAGAAAGCCACCGCCAGCGTCGAGGCGCTCAGCGAGAACGTCGGCGTCCTGGCGATTGGTCGAGACATCCTATTGGAGTTGCTCGCCGAAAATAGTGATATCCGCCGTGTGCTCGAAGACACCACGATGCAGCGCGCCAAAGACACGATCGGCAAAGTCCTGAGCTAATCAGAGCATCGCCCACGGCTCCTCCTCATCTTTAATGCACCCTAAGAAACATATCATGAATTACCGTCTTCGACGCCTCTCGCGCGGCCTGTTGATCGTCCTCTTGGGGCTAAGCCTCGTTGGCTGTGGCATCTTCGATGAGGAGAGCTACGCGCCGCCGGAGGGCGATGGGCCGTGGATTTTGGTCGACCTCTACCACACGCGCCTGCAGAATCATGAGGACTATCGCCTGGGCAAATGGGACTATAATTACCAGGGGGTGTACGGCTTTTACCGGGCTTTTGAGCACCTGATCGACCACGGGTATAAGGTGCGCTCGATTCGCGATATGCCGCTGTCGGCGGAGCGGCTCAAGGGGTTTGATATTCTCTTTATCAACCTGGTGGACTCGAAGCGGCCGAATTTTAGCCAGCAGGAGTACGCGGCGATTCAGCAATGGGTGCGCGAGGGCGGCGGGCTTTTCGTCATCGGCGACCACACCAACGTCTATCGCAGCTCGGAGCGCATCAACCCGCTGCTGGCGCCGATGGGCATGGAGATGGGGTATCATACCACGGTCGACGAGCCGCCGGAGTACGCGGTCAACGGCAAGGCCTGGCTGATGCTGTGGGATTTTGACCCGCATTTTGTCACCCGCGGGGTCGACATGATCAGCCCGCAGACCGGCGGGCCGATTCTTGGCGAGCACGGGGTGGCCTGGACCAGCAAACAGAGCTACGGGGATTATTGGGACGAAACGGATACCGGCGGGTTTTATGGCAATTGGCGCTTCGACGGCGACGAGTCGATTGAGCCACGCGGCCCGCTGGCGATGGTGTCGGCGGCCGATTACGGCGACGGGCGCGTGGTGGTGGTCGGCGACCAGAATATCTTCGGGGACGCGTGGCTGTATTTCGCCGACAACTTCGACCTGATGATGAATAGCTTTCAATGGCTGGCCGGGCGGGACGGCGAAGCGCCGCTGCGCGCGGCTCGCCCGAGCGGGTATAATATCGGGCTGGATATGTCGCGCAATGAGTTCAACCTGGGCGGGGGCAAGGCTGAAGACTTCTATCCGTTCTACGTCAACTTCAACCGCGACCATCTGGTGACCGCGCGCGCACGCCTCGGGGTCGACACCGACGATGAAGCGCTGTTTATCATGAACCCGACCATGGCCTATGACGCCGCGGCGATCCGGCGGATTCGCAGCTTTTTTAAGCAGGGAAAGACGGTGGTGCTGAGCTTCGAGGCGGACGCGATTTCCCCGGCGACCATCGCGCTTTTGGCGGAGCTTGCGCCGGACTTCTCGCTGCGGGTGGGCGACGAAGACCTGGAATTTGTGACGACGCCTGAAGGCGAACTGACCGACCTGGACATCGCGAAGATTGCGGGGAGCCACCCCATCGAATCCGAGGTGCTCGAGGTCAAGGGGCTTAAGCTGTCGATGATGCGCCGGCCCGCGCAGAACCCGAGCGGGGATTTGCCTCCGTACCTTTTGGATATATCTTCCACCTGGGGCTCATCTTTCGTGAGCGCGATGGCGAGCACATCCGGTGCTCCTGAATCAAACGGCATCAAGCGCGTCGAAATTGCGCGGCGAAAAAAGATCGACAACGGTGAGTTGGTGGTCTTTCTCCAGGATGGATTCTTCCGCAACCGCACGCTCGGCCACAGCGAAGTCACGCCGCCGACGGAGCAAAACCGGGACGCTATTGAATTTCAGTACCGATTGATCGACTATTTGAAGATGCAACGACGGTGAGACAGCGGTTTGGTAGCCCACATTAAAGCCTAACGATGAGATCGACTCCCATGGATATATTCGCGCAGAAATTACTCGCCTCCAAACGCCGCTCCACCCCCAGTCGCCTGCGCGCCCTGCTGCTGATGATGGCGGCGGTGTTGGTGAGCTTTGCGGGCGCCGCGAGCGTGTCGGCGGCGACGGTGATGCGCCTGGATATGCAGAGTCTGGTGGCCAACTCCGACCAGATCGTGGAGGGCGAAGTGACCGAGGTGCAGGCGCGGGTCGAGGATGGCCGGGTCTTCACCTATACCACGGTGCGGGTGGCCGACGCGTTTAAGGGAGCCGAAGCCGGCGAAGTCGTGACGATCCGCCAGATTGGCGGGCGCACGCCGGACCTGGCCACGCGCGTGGCGGGCAGCCCGCATTTTCAGTCCGGCGAGCGAGTGATCGTCTTCTTGGAGAAGCCCAAAGCCGACGCCCTGCCGGTCATCACCGGCATGGCCCAGGGGAAATTTCATATCGCGCTGGGGCCGGATAACCTCACGCCCTATGTGGTGCCCTACCTCGGCGACCTCGCCCTGGCCGCGCCGGTGCTGCCGCAGATTCAACCCAAGGCGCAGGACGACGCCTCCGCGCAGGCCCAGGGCCAAGAACTCAAGGAAGTCGAGGCCCAGCAGCGCGCGAAGGTCTCCCAGAACCCGCAGCGTTTTGAGCGCGCCGAGCCCGCGGATATCTACCGGCGCGTGAGCGCGCTGAGCGAGTTTAAGCAGGAGATTCGCCGGGTCGTGGACGAGCAGAAATAACCAAAGCGCGCGCTCTCGCATCGGCGCGCTGGCCCAGGCCAAATCGATGCGCAGAACTCACACCGGGGGGAATGAGTGAAGCAAATATTTGGGGGGATGGTCTTTGCCGCGGCCGCGGCGCTGGTGCTCTTTCATACCAGCGACGCCCAGGCGTTTCGCCACACGATGACGTGTAATCTGGAGGGATCGGAGCATCGCTGCGCCGAGGACCAGACACCCAAGCCGCTGCGATGGAGCGCGCGTTGTGTGCTCTATCACATTAACGAAGATGCGCTGGAGAGCGTGGCGGGCGGGTCCAATGACGAAGCCGCGCTGGCCGAAGTTCGCCGGGCGGTGGCGCTCTCCTTTCAGGCATGGACCGACGTCGAGTGCAGCGACATGACGCTGGTCGACGGCGGCCTAACCACCCAAAAAGACTCGACATTTCGCGCCGGCGACTCCCGCAACACCAACCTTGTGATGTGGCGCGATAAGGACTGGGACGAACTGGCAACCGCCAAGGCATTCGCCCTGACCAGCGTCACCTATAACCCGCGAAACGGGATCATCGCCGACGCCGATATCCAGGTTAATACCGAGCTCTATAATTATTCGGCGGGCAATATCCCGCGGGCCAACCACGTCGACCTGCGCAATACGCTGACCCACGAGGTGGGGCATTTTATCGGCCTGGACCACTCGGACCTCCGAAACGCCACGATGTATAGCACCGCGCCGGTCGGCGAGACGAGCAAGCGCGCGCTGCACCCCGACGATATCAACGGGCTGTGCGCGACCTACCCGCTGCGCGCAGAAGAGCCGCCGCAATGCCTGCGCGCCAGTGAGTTCCCCAGCGAGGCGGACCTCGGGCTGCGCCGCTCCGGGTGCAACACCGGCGCCGGCGAGCAGGAGCCGCCGACCGGGGCCATCCTGATCGTGTTGGGGCTTATTTTGTTGGTGATGCGCAACGGTCGGCAAGTTCTGGGCGCTGCGCCGTGACCCGGGAGTCAGGTTCGGCTACACTCCGGGCAAAGGCCCAATAATTTTTGGGCGCTGATGCGCGGAACGGACCTAAATCAGAGGCGAAACTCAGCCTCACCGGGTAGAAAAATGAGCATGTTAAAGCGACGACTGTATAGCGATGAGCGAGACCATGTGCTGGCCGCGCTCCAGGCCAGCGAGATCGCGCCGCCGGAGCTGTGCCAGAAGGCCGTGGACCGCTGCGTGTTATTGCGGCGCACGCCGATGGTCGGCGAGATTCGGGGGCTGGGCGGAGGCGTGGCGTACGCGGCGCTGAAGACGCGCGCCAGCGCGATCACGCTGGGGTCCAAGGTCTATATTCGCCGCGAATTCTTCGGCGATGACGGTGAAATCCCGCTGAACCTCGTCGCCCACGAAGTCGCCCACGTGGTTCAATTCTCGCGCGATGGGATGCTCAAATTTTTGTATAAATATTTGCGCGACTATATGGCGGGGCTGCTGCGCGGGCTCGGCGACAGCGCCGCGTACCGCGCGATTCCCTACGAGGTCGAGGCGCGCCGGGTCGCCGACGCGTTGCGCATGAGCCCGGCCTGAGCCCGGCCGGCTCATCCGTCGTCGGCGGCGCCGGCAACGCCGACTTCGCGCTCGCGCGCCACGCCGACGCGGTGGCGGATATGCGCCGCGATATCGCTGAATAAGAAACTCCAGGGCTGCTGGAGCATGCCATGCTCGCTGCCGAGGTATTTGGTGTGGGGCAAAAAGCGCGCCGGGTCGTCGAGCAACACGCAAGCTGCGCGCTCGAGGGTAAGCTCGACCAACCGAAACTCCGGCTCGACGCCCTGCACGCTCAGGCGCGCGGCGATGTCGAGCGCGTGGACCGCCAGCTCCGGCGTCGCGGCCTCTTTGGCCCACTGCTGCACGGCGTCCAGGTCGATGGTCTCGGCGCCCACCGCCCCGCTGCCCCAGCCCGGCACATAAGAATCGACCACCCGTGACACCGCCAGAAACCGCGTGCGCAGGTCAAGATATTGCCATTTGCCGATCCCCAAACTCCACGCCGCCAATTGCTGCCCCAGATGCACCAAGAGCTGCGTGGGGTCCTTCGCCTCGCGCCAGCGCGCGTCGAGATAAAGGCGCGCGCCGTCATCTTCGACCAGCAGACTTCCGCCAGCAAGCGCGCGCCGGGTCGCATCGCTCGCGGCGTCGCTGACCCCCGAATATTCGCGCACCTCGCGCAATTCGAGCCCGAAGAGCCCCGGCCACGCGGTGGCCTTCTTGAGCGCGTCGGGCAGCGCGGGGTCGCGACGATCCAGTCGCGTCGACTCCGCGGGCGCCTCGGGCAGCGCGCCGGTTGCGGCGCAGGCCACGGCCAGCGCGGCCTCGCTATGGCGCAGGATTCCCACGAACGCGGGGGTCAGCGTCGCGGGGGTCAACTCCGCCACGATATCAACCGGCAGCGGCGTGTGGGGCCAGCGCCGCTGCTTTGACTCGACCTCATGATAGCGCTGCATCACGTCGTTGGTATACCCGAGCACGCCGGCGACCGCCGCCAGATTAAACGCCCGGTCGACGTGGCCAAGGCGCCGCGCGATGTCGAAATGCGGGGCAAAGGGCCGGCCGCTCATATTCAGAAACGCGTGGACCGCCAGCTTGTCGAAGAACGGCTCGACCTCGTCTTCGAAGCCGCCGGCGCGCATATACTCGGCGAAGGCGTCGACGTCTTCGCTGGACTCGGGATAGGCCTGGAGCAGCGCCTGATAGACCGACATGACCTCGGCGCGCGGGCGCTTAAGGCGCACCAGGCATTGGGCGCGCCGGCTCAGCGCCTCGCGCAAGACCGAGGTTTCGGGCGGAACATCTTCCTCTTCTTCGTGGGCGATGAGGCGCTCAAGGGCGCCCAGCGCGTCCTCGTTGGCGCCGCACTCCATCTGCAATCGCGCGATATCGAGCAGGATTCCGACGCGATCCGGGTCAATATCCAACGCCTCTTGGTAGGCGCCGATGGCCTGAGCCGGTTGCCCGGCGAGCTCGTGGAGGGCGGCGATTCCAAGCAAGAGCCGCTCGATCAAAATGGTGTGCTCGCTCAGGGCGACCGCGTCGCGGTACGCCCGAATCGCCTCGTCGTAGTCGCCGACTTCGTGGTGCAACTCGCCGATGATCCGCAGCACCCGAAGTTGCTGGCGGTCGAGGTCGAGCGAGCGGGCAAAATACCCCTTGGCCAGGCGGGTATTATTGGCCCGGTACAGGGCAATTTTGCCCATCTCATTGAGCAACGAGATGCGCTCCTGGTCGGGGATAAATAGGGAGAGGCGCTGCTCGAATAGCTCCAGCACCTCGGGGATATCACCGCGTTGAAGGAGCAAGTCTTTGAGCTTCTCGAACGCCTCGGGGTGGGCCGGGTCTTGCTGCAAGAGCGTGCGAAATTGCAGGCAGGCGGCGTCGAAGTCCCCCAGGTAGTTTTGCTGGACTTCGGAGGCCATCAGGCGGCTCTCAAAGCCGACGCGCTCGACGCGGGTGCGCCGGGCTTCGAGCTCACACCAACGCGCGACCTCAGCCCAGCGCCCCAGGCTCGGGCCGATGATCTTGGCCAACTTCAGCGCGGGCATAAAGTCGGGGAAGCGGGCCAGAATATGCTCGCAGATCTTGAGCGCTGAGGCCTGTTCGCCGCGCCACAAAAAGCTCATCGCCATCCACAAGAGGTGGGATTCACGGGCGATAAAATCCCGGCTTCGCCGCGCGTTGAGCGCCGCGATAAGCCCGAAGATCTCGGGGTCTGCGAGCCCGCGCGCGCCCTGCATCGCCCACAGCATTCGGCCTTCGTGCGCGGGCGCGATATCGATGCGGCCAAGCTGGGCCTTCACCGCCTCACGGGTCGGCGCTTCGCGCAGGGTATCGGGGTCCACAAAGAAGCGCTCGAAGACGTCAAGCAGTTCCACCGCGCGCGGCAACATCCACATGCGCTTGAGGACGCGAAGCGCGTCGTGGTTCAGGGAATCATCGGAGACGCTGGCGCAGAGCTTTATAAATTGCCAGAGGGGTAGGCCCGAGAAGCGCTGCTCCAAAATCTCGCGGGCGCGCTCGGAGACCTCGGCGCGCAACATCAACTCGACGGCCATCGCGTCGCTCTCGTGGACTGAAACGCCCGCGTCCAGGCGAGCCACGATCTCAACGAGCACGCCCTGCTCCATCTCCGCGTCGCTCAAAAACCCGTCGCAGCGCAGCAGACCCAAAAAGGCGTCGGTATTCGCAGGCGCGTGGCGCAGCGCGTCGCGAAATACCCGCGCCGCCTGAGCCGGGTCGCCCAGGTGGTATTCGAGCAACTCGGCGCGCTCCACCAACCATGCCCCGCGCTCATCGAGGTCGTGGGCCAGGTCGGCCAGGGTCTCCAGGAGGTCATGGGCGGCGGGGTATTCCTGGCGGGCCAGGCGCACGTCGAGCAGCTCGACCAACGTCGGCACATGCTCCGGCGCGCCGATCAACACCTGCTCCAAGAACTCCGCGCGCAGGCGCGAGTCCGAGATCGGCGAGAGGTGCCAGGCGTGCAATTGCGCGATGCGAAACGCCAACGCGCTCCACTCCTGGGGCTCCTCGACCTCGCCAAGTCGCTGCTCCAGGCGGTCGGCGAGCGCGCTCCAATCGCCGCGGGCAAAGAGTTCGGCTTCGTCGGCGCCGCGCGCGTCATCGGCCCGCTCGCCGTCGTCGCGCCGATGAAGTCGTCTCAGGGCAAGAAGCGCGGGCTCACAGGCCGGGTCGCTCGCCAGGGCTTCACCCAAATAGCGCTCGACAAGCGAGAGCTTCTCGGGCGGCAGCGGGTTTGCGCTCAGGAAAATGGTGCGCGCCAACTCGGTGGCGGCGAGGGCGGCGAGCTGATGGTTATGATAATCGCGGGCGAGGGTTCGCAGTGATTTGGCGCAGGTCTTGAGGTCGCCGCGCTGGCGGGAGCGGCGCACAAGACGGCGCAAATAGAGGCGGTTATCGGGCGCCAATGAAGCCGCGTCGTGGAGCACGCGGTACGCGGAGAGGCCGGCCAGCGGGCCAGCGGCGGCCTCGCGCGCCTGCTTGAAGCGGTAGAGCAGGGTCGACAGGCGAAAGAGCCTCGCGGCCGCCAGCGCTTTGAGGCGGGCCTGCCAGGCGCTTTGTCCGCTGCTCTCGTGGGTCCCGGCGCTGCTGCGTTGCTCGCGCTTTCCGACCTCGATATCCCCCATAACCAACTCATAGAGGGCCATCGCCTCGCCACGCGGGTCGCCGACCATCGCGGCGTGGCGCTGCATCATCAACAGCTGGGCGCGCGAGCGCGAGGCGAGGTTGGGCTGCCGATAGACCCGCTCAAAAAAGCCGGGGGCGTCGCGCATAAAATAGACGGCGGTGTCGGCCACGACCTGGCGCGGCTCCTCGCGCAGATAAGTCGCGGCCTGCTCCCAGATCTGCGCGGCGATGACGCGCGCGCCCTGCTGATGTGCTCGAATCCCGCGAAAGCCCAGACCGGCCAGGGTTTCGGGGGCGTAGAGCCAGGCGCGCATGCGGTCGGCGACGTCCTCCTCAAGCGCCCCGCCCAGCAGCCGCTCCAGGGCGATGCTTGCGCGCCGATGCCCGGCGCTCTTGGGGTCGTGCCGGTTGTCGCGTTGCTCGAGCTGCTCGACCATCTCGATAAAGTCGAGCCCCCCATCGCCCCAATATTGGACCACCAGGTCGACCAATGAGGCGCGCAATCCGCCCGGCAATTGAGTGGCGGCGCCGTGTAAGGCGTCAGCGATCGCGGCGGCCTCCGGGGCGTCGGCGCCGTAGAAGCGCAATAAGTTGGCGACCAAAAAGACGTAACTGGAGCGCAGCTGCAGGTCGCCCTCGACGCTAGTTTCTTCGCGGAGTTCTTCTAAAAACTGCGCCCACGGCGCGGCGACGGGGACACGCCCGCCGTGGGCGCCCAGGCCGACAAGAATGCGGGTTGGCCGGCCGTTTTCGGCGGGCGCGTCGGGGTCTGGCTCGATGCGCAGGTCAACGAGGTCGAAGGGGTCGACCGCGTCGCGCGGGGTCTGTTCGCGGTCATAGTCCTGGGGGCGAAAACGCGGGAAGGCATCCTCGAATTCGACGGTGCGCCGGAACTCCGCGTTGATGTCCAGGGCGAAGGGCTGGTCCAGGCCGCCCAGGTTCTCGAGCAGGCCGCGGTCGGCCTCGGCAAAATCATCCCAGCCGCCCGGCGCGATGCCGCGCTTCAGCGTGCGGGTGACCCGACTGAGCGTCTCATCTTCGCGATGCACCGACGGCAACTGGTCTCGAAGTTGCGCGGGGCTCCCCTGGCCCGGTTGGGAAGTGCGACTGCGGTCGGAGGCTGGCTGATTGGTACCATCTCCGGAGCTATGCGACATGAAAGGGTCCTGCGCTAAATTTCGAGTGATGAACACATTTGTTTTAACCCTGCCAAGACCGGCGGCGCAAGTATAGGGCCGCAAAATCTGGGGTGCGCGACAAAAAAGGACGCGCCGAAAAGAAATCCTCGAGGACCGGCCTCCTCGGGGCCATGGCGGTGCCTATTTTGAGAGATAAGCCTACCGACTCAAATGGGGCGTGCATCCGCCCAATCGAGCTTATTTCGATTCCCCTGGATACGAGATTATTGTGACCACTGAGCGTCAGCAAATAATTCGTCTTCTGCGCCAATTAACCGACGCCGATGAGGCGCGCGCCGCCCAGGCACACGAGACCCTCGTGGGGCTGGGAGAGCGGGCGCTCGGGGTGGTCTCAGCCGGGCTGACCAAGCTTGAGCCCCGGGCGCATCCGGCCCTGATTCGGGTGCTGGCAGAGATCGGCGGGTCGAAGGCGCTGGTGCGCCTGATGCGCTTTGTATTTGATGCCCGAGACGACCTGGAGGTGGGGACCACGCGCGGGTTTGCGATGCAGGCGATCATCGAGGTCGCCGGGCCCGAGGACGACGCGCGGCTCTTCGAGTTCTTGCGAGATATGCGCCACGATCCCGATGAACTGGTGCGCACCTACGTCGCGGAGTGCTTCGCGACGCTGCGCGACCCGCGGGTGTTTGAGCATCTGCGCGAGGCGCTCACGGACCCGAGCCTGTATGTGCGAGAGAGCGCGCGAAAGGCGTTTAGCGCGGCCCAGATACGCCAGGAAATACACCCGCTGGAGTTGGAGGCGCGCGATTTTTTCCATGGGTTGACCTGTGGGCCCGAGGAGCGGCGCGGACTCTTTGAGCGCTGGCTGCCGGAGCATCGCGAGGCGTTCGCCCTGGCCAGCGCGCTGGTGCGCCGCGACGACGCCCAGAGCACGCTGGGCATCCAGACGCTGCATGCGCTGGGGAACCCGGCGGCCCGCGGGGTGGCGCTGCGCCACTTTAAGCTGACCAGTTCGGACGCCGACCGCGCGGCGAGCCTGCGGCTGATGGCTGACTTCTTGAACGCCGACGCGCGCCCCGAAGAGGTTCGCTGCATCGAGCAGGGATTGGGCCACGGCGACGGGTTTGTGCAACTGGCGGCGCTGGAGGCGGCGGGGCGCTCCGGCCATGAGCCCCTGCTCTACCACGCGTTGAAGTCCACGCGCGCCGACAACACCATCGTTACGGCGACCGCGGCCACCGCGTTGCACGCGATCGCGCAGCACCTGCCGGGGTGGATGAGCCGCGAGGTGCTCAAGAGCGTGCAGCTTATCCGGCGGCGCCGGGCCTACGAGCCGAATTCGAATCTGCTGCAGGCCGAGGCGGCGCTGCTTCGCACCTTCGGCGAGTTCTACTCGCCTCAATCCCCCGACGCCCCGCTCGCCCAGCATATCGCGCTGGATTCGCTGCGCGATTCCCACCAGTTTCTGCCCATCGCCGAGGGCTGCTTGCACGCGCTGGAGCGCCTCACCCCGAGCGGGGGCTATCCAGCCAACAGCCGGTGGCATCCGGGCGATGCCAGCGCGCTGGTTCCGCTGCTCGACCACCCCAACGCCTCGATTCAGCGGCGCGCCCTCGAGGTGATTCGACGCGCGGCCCCGGGCGACACGCCCAACCTTTGTCACGAGTTCGAGCGCCTGCTCTACGCCGATTCGGACACATTCTCCTCGCTGCTTATCTCGGCGATTATCGAGACGAACTCCACCGCCGCGCTCCTAAGCCTGACGCGCTGGGTGGACTCACAAGCCCCGGACACTCAGCAGAGTCTACGCGCCCTGCTGCAGCGAAAACACGCCAACCGCCGCCCTCCCCTGCCGGCGCCCATCGACCTCGACAACGAGTTCGACCTGGAGGGGGACTTTGATTTTGACCTCGAGCGGGACCGGTCGCCGAGCGCGTTTAAGAACTGAGGCGCGGGAGCCAAGAAAATGAAAAACCCCGGCGCGCCATCGCGGCGCGCCGGGGTTTTTCACTGCGCGGGGACCAGGCCCCGCGCAGCCGGTTTACTCAGGAGTCTTTGGTGTTCATCGCCGACAATCCCTGCAACATGCGCGGCACGTCCAGGCCGAGCGTCTGCTTGATCTGCTCGGAGCTGCTGGCGGCCTTCATCGGCAGCGAGCCCTCGCGGTCGATCTTATTAAGCCGCGAGTCGATGACCGTAATTTTGTCAATTTCGATCGCTTTGATGGTCGACATCATAGACTCCATGATGAAGTCGAATTGCTGAAGCTTGAAGATCGGTCGGGCCGAGTCTCCGGCGTCGCGCCAGGTATTGACCAGGGCCTGGAGCGCCTCGACGTCGGCCTTACCATCCTCGATGATCTTTGCGGCGTTACCTTTGGCCTCGGCCTCCAGCTGCGCCTTGCGGGCCTTGGCGGGCTGAATGACGTCGGCGGCGAGCTGGCGCTTAACCTGCTCGAGACGCGCGCGCTGCACGTCGACGTTGGCCTGCGCTTTGGCGACGGCGGCGCCGATGCGCGAGCGCTCCTCGGCGATCATCGCGGAGCCGCGGGTCGTCGCGTCCAGGACGCGCCGGTCGGACTCAGCCTTCGAGATCTCCTTTCGCGCCTCGATCTTGGCGTGGGCCTTTTTCAACTGGTTGGAGGCGTCGCGGATGGCGGCTTCGGAGCGGTTCTCGGCCTCGGCCACGCGGCTATTCATGATCAGGACGGCGGATTGTTTACGACCGATCGAGTCGAGATAGCCCTTGTCGTCGGTGACGTTTTGAATCTTAAGCGTGTCGAGGACCAGGCCCAATTTGGACAGGTCATGCTCGGCCTCTTCGGACAACTCCGACGCGAAGGACTGGCGGTCGAAGTTGACCTGCTCGGGGGTCAGTCGGGCGAGGACGCCGCGCAGGTTCCCCTCGAGGGTCTCACGAGCGATCTGCATGACGCGCTCGCGGCTCATGCCCAAAAAGCGCTCGACGGCGTTGGCGATAAGCGGCTGGTGGCTGGCGATCTTGACGTTGGCCACGCCCTTAACGCTCAGCGGGATGCCGCCCTTGGAGTAGGCGTTGGTGACGTTGAGATCGATGACCATATTGGTCACGTCGAGGCGGTCAACGCGGTGAAAAAGCGGGATACGAAGCTTCTTTCCTGCGTGCAGGAATTGATAGCCCTTCTCGTTCTTGCTGCCGCTAAATACGAGCACTTCGTTCGGCTCGCAAATTTCGAGCAGATTCGAGGCGCCGATAACGACCGCGACCGCGAATAGACCAAAGATGACGACAGCGGCGAAAATGATTTCCATAATATTCCTCTATGTTGATAAGCGTGATTAAAACCGCTCACACCTATAAATTTAGGAGTTGTCAGACTCGGTCGTCGACGGGGTAATGCTGCCGGCGTCGAGACTACGCGCTTTGCGCCCGGTCTCGGTGCCCAGACGTTTTCGAGGCGACGTTTGGGCCCGCGGGACCAACTCGACCTCGCGGTGGTCGCCGGTCAGGGCGCCGCCGATATCCAGGCCGACGGTGTCGCGCATCTCATCGAAGAGATTGCCGACGATCCGCGGGAAGGAGCTGACATAATTGGGAAGCGCGGTGCCGTCGCCGCTGTCGATGAGGGCGACCTCGCGCACGGTGACCTGATTGGCGGCCTCGGCCACCTGCTTCATGATCGACTCGAGGCGGTGGATGATGAAGACGTCCATCGCGTCGGGGCCGGCTTCTTTCCAGACATTGCTCATCATGCTCAGGACCATGGCCATGGCGCGGCCCTTCTCGGCGATCTCGGCGGCCTCACCGGCGGCGATGACCTCGCGGGCGACCTTCTCGGCCTCGGCGGGGATCACGACGTCAGCCTGCAGGCGGAACTTCTCCAGCTCGGTACGCACCTGCTGGAGCTCTTGCTCGGCCTCAGCGCGGGCGGTCAGGGCGCCGGCTTCAGCGCGCTCCTCGGCACTTTTTGCGAGTTGTTCGAGCTGGGCCTGGTATTCGCGCAATTCGTTTTGCATCTTCTGGATCTGGGCCTGCGCGTTGCGCCGGGCGACCTCGCCCTGCCCTTGAGCCTGCGCCTCGATCTCCTCGGCCGACTTCATGGCGTCGGACTCGGCGACCTCGGCGACCTTGATGATCTCGGCGATGCGCGTGCGCCCGATGGACTCAAGGTAGTCGCGGTCATCGGCGACGTTCTGGATTTTGAGCACGTCGAGGTGAAGGCCCAATTTCTCGAAGTCCGGCGTGGCTTCGTGGTGCAGCTCTTCGGCGAATTTGAGGCGGTTCTCGTTGATCTCCTCGGGAGTCATCGAGGCCAGAACGCCGCGCACATGCCCCTCGAGGGTTTCCTTGGCGACGCGCAGGATCTCCTGTTTGTCACTGCCGAGGAAACGCTCGATGGCGTTGCCGACCAGGCGCGGATTACTCGACACCTTGACGTTGGCGATGGCGTGCACGCTCAGCGGGATGCCGCCTTTTGAGTAGGCGTTATGAATGACGATATTGACCGACATCAGCGTCAGGTCGAGGCGGTCGACCTTCTCCAAGATTGGAATGCGATAGCGGCGCCCGCCGAACATCGCGTACCAACCCTGGCTGCCGCCGGTCTCGCTCCGATAGTTCCCACCGGAGAAGACGACGACTTCATTGGGCCGTCCCACGATGAGAAAAGCCTTCGCCAGCGCGAAGAACGCGATTCCCAGCGCGGCCAGGCCGAGCGCCGCAAAAATTACCAAAAAGAGTTCCATACTTTTTCCTCATCCGGGATAAAATAACCCGCTGGGTTCAGTCCCCACCGAGCTCAGCCTTGGACGCACCAAGCAGCGCCGACGGACGCACAACCTGGACCACGCCATCTTCGATTCCTAAAACGTAGCAATCTTCTCCAAAGTCGAACACAACATCATCATCTGCGGCGCGCGCGGGCATCTCGATGATTTGCCCTTTAATAGACATCCTGGCTTTGCCGGTGCGCCCGGCGCCTACCGGCAGCATAATCTTCGCCGGCAACCCTGCGTAATCGTTCGAGGTAACCCCCTGAGAGCCGGCGGAGGCGTTAAGCCGGTAGAGCACATAGGCCATACCAAGCCCGGCCCCGAGGCCGGTCGCCAGCGAGACGGCCAAGACAAGGGCCGAACTCTCCACCAAATTCAGGGCGGTGAATAGCACACCGGTGAGCCCAAAAAACGCCAATCCAAATGTGTAGAATTTAAAACTAACAAAGGGATTAAAACGCCGGCCAACAGACACTTCGATGTCGCCATCGTACCCGTGTTCGGCGTTGAAGTCTACGTGAGCCCCCGCGTCAGCATCGGCGTCGAGGTCGAAATCTGCGTCCATATCGACGTCCATATCGACGTCGAGATCCGCGTCGGCGTCAAAAAGCCCGCCGAAGACCGACAGCGCGACGAAGACACCGCCGAGCACCATGCAAAAGATATAGATTAAAAGCAGTGTCGACATCAGCGCACTCTCTTGGTTCTCGCCGAAAATCTCAAATGAGCAGACACACGCATCTGAGCGAGGGGGGTTGGCTCATATTTCCAAAATTCTCCACTGGTGTATATCAAGCGCCTGCTGAAACACAAGACGATTGGGAATTTCGGGGGCGGCCCGATTGATGTTCGGGCGAGCCATAACGCCGCCGGCGAGGGGCGCTGAGTGATGGGGACAACCTCGCGCTCCTTTTCGCCCCGAAAAGCGAAGTAGTTGCTCAATCGGCGCGGGCGTTCATCATTAATAAGTACGAATCTTGTGGCGCTGAGCCCAGAGAACACTTGAAATATCCCCCTATTTTGGTACATACTATAAGAGAGCCTTCGCGACATGCGCGACTATTTTGCGCGAAAGTATTTAAATTGTGGTAGCGCTTTCTTAGAAAGACGCCACAAAATGAGCGAAGAGCAAAACTATTTATTGGGACCATTTTCTGGGCATCAAAAGCATTTAGGTCTGCCCACTTATATCCGGCCATCCTTTTAATTGATTCGTGGCCATTCATTATTTTTAGATTCTCCAACGCGTTGAATTTGCAGAGCTTATGAACCTTGTCCACGCCAAAATGCTGCGCATTTTCTTTGCCGGGACCGTCTTCTGGATGGCCCTGGTATTGACGCCGCGCGCGTTCGTGGAAGAGTCCCAGCTCAGCGCGCAAAGCGACGAAATCCCGGTGCGCCTGCTTGACAGCGGCACCGACTGCATCTGGTGCGAGCCCAACCCGGCGATCGAACCCGTTCGATGCAGCGACGATACGAATACAGACAAGGCCATCTGGCTAAACCCGGATGAGCCCATCGAGGCACAACCCTCCGCTCCCTGCATCCAAAAAGATGGTGAGAACCCGAGCGCGTAATTGCCCGGATTGGCAAGCCACGCCCCTGTCAACGTGACCCTGGGCTGGCGCGTTATGCTCGAGTTCGTGGTGGGGTAATATTTACGAAATCCAACCTATGACCTTTTGGGGTCATTTGATCTCCGTGCCTTCATAAAAGAGGCATATTTATTCCCGGGCGCGCAATTTCTGCGGCCCGAAAGAAGTTAATTTCAAGCGATTATTAGAATATGACAAAATCAAAAAGTGAAAGCTCGACTCAAGTGCGAAAGCATTCGGTTCCTGCCCCCCCGAAGCATGATTACGTGCGTTTTATCCCGCTCGGCGGGCTCGACGAAGTCGGCATGAACTGCGCTCTTCTCGAGTGCAACGGCTCCATGATCATGATCGATTGCGGGCTGACGTTCCCCGAAGATGAATTCGGAATCGACATCATCCTGCCCGACTGGACCTATGTAATGGACAACCTGGACCGCCTTGACGCGGTCCTGATTACCCATGGTCACGAGGATCATATCGGGGCGCTGCCCTTCTTCCTGCAGCAAGTCGACGTGCCGATTTACTCGGGCCGACTGACCCTGGCGATGCTCAACGCGAAATTGCAGTCGCATAACCTGGGCGGCCAGGTTGAGCTGATCCCGATGGAAGCTGGCGAGAGCGTGGAGATCGGCTCCTTCGTGGTCGAGTTCGTCCACACCAACCACTCGGTGCCCAACGCGATGAGCCTGGCGCTGAAAACCCCGCTGGGCAATTTCATCTTCACCGGCGACTGGAAGATGGACCAGACCCCGATTTACGAGGAGCCCATGGATATGGGCCGCTTCGCTGCCCTGGGCAACGAAGGCGTGGTCGGCGTGTTTGGCGACAGCACCAACTCGGAGACCCCCGGCTTCTCCAATAGCGAACGCCAGGTATTCGACGGGCTCGACGACGTCATCGAGAACGCCCCGGGACGCGTGATCATTGCTCAGTTCTCGAGCAATATTTACCGGGTGCGCGGGATGCTCGACCTGGCCCAGAAGCACGGCCGCAAGGTCGCGCTCCTCGGCCGTAGCCTGACCCGTAACTTCAACCTCGCCTGCGAGGAAGAGTTTATGGAGGTCCCCGCCGACAACCTGATCATCAACACCCGTGAGATCGACAGCTATCCGCCGGAGAAACTGCTCATCATCTCCACGGGTAGCCAGGCCGAGCCGCGCGCGAGCCTGACCCGCATGGGCCTGGGCGACCACCGCTCAGTCACCATCAACAAAACCGACACCATCGTGCTGAGCGCGCGTCGAATCCCGGGCAATGAGCGCGGCATCTTCAATATGCTCAATAACCTGGCCAAACAGGGCGCGACGCTTATTACGGCGGCCAACGCACCGATCCACGCCACCGGGCATGCCAAGCAGGAAGAGCTCAAATTGATGCTCAACCTCACCCGCCCCGACGTCCTGATCCCGGTGCACGGCGAGTACCGCATGCGGATGCGTCACGCCGAACTCGGAAAATCGGTGGGCGTGCCGGATTGCCAGCTCGTCGAGAACGGCGACGTGCTCGAGTTCACCAAAAAAGGCGCCAAGGTCGTGGGCCGCGTGTTCACCGGACGCCTGCTGGTCGACGGCAAATATATGGGCGACGAGAAGGAGATGGTCATTCGTGACCGTGCCGACCTCGCCCAATCCGGCATCCTCGTGGCCGTGGCCACCATCGAGCGCCACTCCGGCGACATCAGCGGTCCCATCGAATTGATGCAGAAAGGCTTCCTGGGCGACAACGCCACCGAAGACCTGATGGACGAGGCCGCCGAGTTCACCCTGGAGGCCCTTGAGAACCTGTCGGTCAAAGTGCGCAAGGACTCCAATGAGGTGCGCGACGCCATTCGCACGGCGCTGCGACGCTTCTTCCGCAAACATCTCGACCGTAAACCGGTCGTTATTCCGGTGGTTCACGAAATCTGAGCCCCCAATAAGGCGCTCTTAAAAGCCGTCTGATACCATAAAAGCCCGGCGCTGGTCGCCGGGCTTTGTTGCGTCTGGCAGGCCGCCTTTTTTGAACCGGACGCCAGCGCACCGACAAATATGGCCACAGTATATGCGAATTTTTAGGATAGCTGTTATTCTAACAGCAGTTGAAATAACGCGACGGATGGTGCAAGAGATTAATTAATACTCCTGACCTCGATGGCTACTCGGCTAGAACCCACTAGAACGGTCTAATTCTATGAAGATGCCCAGAGTTTTTAATATAGTCGCCCTGACTCTTGCGCTCACGCTATTCGGCTTCGCGATGGCCTCCCCCGCCGAGGCGGTGAAATTGCGCCGACCCTATACCGAAGGCTACGTATTCAACTACGGCTTCGACAATAACTACGGATCCGCGGGGTGTACCGATTATAACTGCGGTGGCCATTGCTATGATGGCCACGGCGGCACCGACTTCGCGATGCCGGTTGGGACCAACCTGCTGGCGGGCGAAGACGGGACCGTCACGGCGGTCAACAACAGTTGCGGTGACTATGGAAGTTACGGCAACACCTGCGGTGGCCGCTGCGGAAATTACGTTAAAATCACGCATGATGACGGGCAATTCTCGATGTATTGCCATATGAAGCGCAACTCCCTGACCGTCTCGGTGGGCCAGCGGGTTAGCTGCGGGCAAAAAGTCGGCCAGTCGGCGAGTTCGGGCAGCTCCACCGGACCGCATCTTCACGTGCAGTGGCAGAGCGGCTCGGGCTTTCGCGACACCTTTCGCGGCTCCTGCACCAACTCCTCGGGCGTCTGGCGCCAGCAAAACGGCTACCGCGAGCCGGTTGGCACGTCCTGCGGCTGCGAGCCCAGCACCGAAGTATGCGACGGCAAAGACAATAACTGCGACGGCGAGGTCGACGAAGGCGACGTTTGTGAAGACGAGTTCCTGGCGCAGTCGCCCAACCGCTACGCCCCGGCGAGCACCACGGATATCAACGGAGACGGCCTCCAAGACGTGTGCGGGCGCGGCCCCGACGGCTGGACCTGCTACCTGTCGACCGGAAATGGCTGGGGCGACAAGATCGCCTCGGGCCAAATGACCGATGGCGGCGGCTGGGGCAGCCGCCGCTACTATGCCACCATTCGCACCGGGGACGTCGACGGTGACGGACTCGCCGACGTCTGCGGGCGCCACTCCACCAAGGGCTATCAGTGCTGGCGCTCCACCGGCGATGGCTTCGAGCACTACGCCAACGCCCCGGGGTATACCAACGCCGAGGGTTGGACCGATCCGGGCTACTACACCACCTTCCGCCTCACCGATATCAACGGCGACGGCAAAGACGACGTCTGCGCGCGCGGCCCCGATGGCTGGAGCTGTCAGCTCTCGACCGGCACCGGCTTTGGCGAGACCGTCGCGGGCCCGGCCTGGACCGACGCAAGTGGCTACAACCGCGCCTGGTATTACGGCACCATTCGCACCGGCGATATCAACGGCGACGGCAAGCAGGACGTGTGCATCCGCCGGGCCGCCGGCTTCGATTGCTATACCTCCACCGGAACGTCCTTTGAGCGCTTTAAGCTGGTCGAGGACTTCTCCAACGACGGTGGCTGGAAGGACATGAAGTACTGGAGCACGCTGAGCCTCTTCGACTATAACGGCGACGGAAAAGACGACGTATGTGCGCGATTCTTCAGTGGATTTCGCTGCATGAAGGCGACCGCCACCGGGTTCGCTGCCCCAGAAGAGGTGCTCGCCACCAGCGCAGAGCTCGACCTGGACGCGCTTGAGCATTTCGCGACGTTCCGCGCGGGCGACATCAACGGCGACGGCGCCGAGAACGTCTGCGTGCGTGGCGTCGAGGGCGTCGACTGCTTTAGCCCCGGCACCCCAAAGATTACGGGGCCGCGGTGGAAAGACTCGTCGGGTTGGTCGCGCGCGCGCTATTATTCGACCCTGACGGTCACCGATATCGACCCGGACCGCCGCCGCGATATCTGCGCGCGCGCCTCGGCGGGCTGGATGTGCCGACGCACCACCGATGATGGCTTCGCGTCGGTGGCCGCCCTTGACGCGTTTAGCAACGCGAATGGCTGGGATGCGGAGAAGTACTATAGCACCATGCGCATGGGCTCGGGCACGTGCAGAGCCGAGCTCTGCAACGGCTTCGACGATGATTGCGACGGCAAGATTGACGAGGGTTCCCCTACGCGAATGGGGCATGTCCCGCCGGCCATCGCGGCGAAATTCGTCGACTCGACGGTCCCCGAGAACGCCGATATCGGCACCGAGGTTGAAGCCGTTGTCCGCTTCGAGAATATGGGGCGCGACACCTGGAGCGCAGGAGAAATCGCGCTGCAAGCCGTCGGGGACACCTCGGACGCGCTCGACGCGTTGCGCCCGGCCAGCGGCTGGCAGGACGCGACGACGCCGGCCGTCCTCGGCGAGACGGTCGCTCCGGGCGAAATCGCCACGCTCACCTTTATGATGCGCGTCCCGGCGGACGCGGCGACCTTCGACGAAGTCCTCTTCGTGCTCAACGCCAATGACAAACCGATCGCGTGTCCCTCCCCGAGCGCGACGGTTGGCATGGGCGTCACGACGCCCGAGGAAGAAGATCCAAACGACCATAATAACACGCCCGGCGGCGACGCCGGCCCTGATAACCCCGATGGCGGCATGGCGGAGAACGACGTGACAGACTCCGACCGCGACTCCACGCTTTATAGCGCGTCGAGCAGTTCCTGCGCGTGCTCCAGCACCGACAACCCGCCCTCGCCTCTTTCGACCGCCTTGTGGCCCGGAGTATTGATGATGAGTTTGTTCTGGATGCGCCGCCGAAAGGCGTCCGCCGATAAATTGCAAAAAACGCGCCTTACGATGATGGCCGTGCTGCTGGTCATGCCCCTCGCGGGCGCGGGACTGATGGGTTGCGATTCGCCCGCCACCTCGACCGAAGGCGAAGCGGTGCCGGCGCAGAATAAGTCGGCCAAGGCCCTCGACTATGTCCCGGCCCCGCACGCCGACCAGATGCCCGCGAGCGCGCCCGTCGAGGAGCCGAAGCTCGACTTCACGTCCACCCGCCTGCTCGCCGTCTACCGGGGGTGGGAGCTGCGGGGGCAACCGCTGCCCCTGCTTCCTCAATCCGACCAGCCGCCGAGCATGATCGCGGAGCTGAGCTTCGAGGCGAAGGTGGTGGATTGGCCGCTTGGCGCCGCGCCGCTCACCAACGCGGTCTTCATCCCCAGCGCCGACGGCGAGCCCGTGAGCGTCGCCGTGCGCACCCCGGACGCGCGCCTTCTGCTGGTCACCCTCGATGAGAAGAATAAGCAGAACCCGGGCGAGGTCGAGCTCGACCGCGACGTGGGCTTTAGCATCGCGGTGGCCGAGAACGGCTGCTGCCTGGCGTATATGCGCGGCGCCCTGGCCGACCAATCCAAGCTCAATATCCTGACGCTCGCCGACGATAATTTGCGCGAGATCCAACTTCTTACCCAGAACGCCTGGTCCCCCGCCATCTCACCCGACGGCCGCCAGGTTATCTATACCGCGCCGACCGAAACCGGCGACCCGGCCATCTACCAGGTCGATGTCGCGCGCAGCGAGGCGAACACGCCCACCGCCGGCCGCCTGGTGGCCGAGCGACTCGAGGTCTTCCCGGCCGGCCCGAATCCTCCCTTCTGGACCGCCCAGGGCATCGCATTTGCCTCCGAGCGCGGCTCCTACCGGATGGACGCAAACGGAAACATCTTCGAAGGCGCGCCGCACGCGCAGGGACTTATCCTCGACCTTGAAAGCGGCGCGATGCTCGACAGCTTCGGGCGACCTCTGCGGCTGGCCCCGATGAAGTAACGCCGGCGCGACCCGCAAATTTGGGGGGTTGCAGGTATCGCGTCTTCAACTATAGTCTCTCTTTCAAACGAACTATCTGCGCATGAATACTGACCGCTTAAATACACACGACTCGAGGCTGACAATGCTGATTGAACACGACGTCGTACAAGCTCCTCTCAGGTATTTTCTGGCGGCCGCCGTGGCGCTGCTGTGCGTCATGACGCTCGGCCTGGGGAGCGCCCAGGCTGGCGAACTCAGCGGAACCTTTACCGACGCCGCGACCGGCCACCCCATCGAAGGCGCCTCGGTGCGCGTCATGGGGACCCACGAAACCGCGAAGACCGACGCCCACGGGCGCTACGCCTTCGAGCTGCCCGACGGCGTATATGAGTTGGCGATCCGGGCGGAAGTCGGCGACGCGGTCTACGAGTCGCGCATGGTGCGCCAATATGTGCCCCAGATTCTCGAGGCGCGCCCCTATGTCTACACCGACTGGTTCCTCAACCAGGGCATCGACCCGCAGAAGCACGCCCCGGGCATGCCGAGCTTCAGCGGCGAGGGGCCGGAGGGCGGCCCCGAGACCGTCGATCTGCGCGACCTCTTCGGCAGCGGCGAGCCAAACCCGCTCTATTATACCATTCCCAGCGACCAACCTGCGACGATCCGCGTGGGCCGCCGCCGCGAATCCACCGGCAGCGGCGGCTGCAGCGACAGCGTTAACCCGATCGTCGCCATCGAATCGATGAGCCTGGACGAATACGTCAAAGGCGTGCTGCCCCCGGAGATTGGCGTCTTCCAAAATATCCCGGGCGCGTCAGAGGTCTATAAAGCCTTCGCCATCGCCGCCAAGAGTTACGCGCTGTATTTCGTGCTGCGCTATGGACCGGGCAACCGACGCAGCCTGGGGCGCTCCGTCCCGCCGAATAACTACACCTGGTTTCATATCGACGACACCGCCTGCAACCAGCGCTACACCAGCCAGCGCCTCACCATCACGACCAACGCCGCCAACGCCGTCGCCAACAAGATCATGGCGAAGCGAAGCGACCCCAACTCCCTGGATAAATACGAGTACGCGGCCAGCTGCGGCAAGCACGGCACGCGCCCCGAGCACCAGACCGCCCTGGTTTCTGACCGCCCCCCGGTCAGCTCCTGCGTGGGAAGTTGGTGCGGCCACAATAGCTGCGCCGGCCACGAGACCAACACGGCCGTCAGCGGGAGCAACCGCTGCCTGGTGCGCGGCATCTGCCAGTGGGGCGCGGCGTCCTGGGGCGAAGCTGGGAAGTCCTACACCTGGCTGCTCAGCCACTACCAACCCAACCTCGCCTTGCGCAATATCGGCCAAACCGGACCGGCCACCGTGGCCCTGTCGGGCTACGCCTACACCGACGCCGGCGACATCGCCGGAAGCGGCGTGGCCGGGGTGACAATCAGCCTGAGTGACGGGCAGACCACCTCCACCGACGCCCAGGGAAGCTACCTCTTCGACGCGGTTCGCGAAGACCTCGGCAGCGTCGAAATCACGACCACAAAATCAGGCTACGACACCGCCACCCGAACCAAGGACTTAGAGCCCGGGGTCACCAATTGGGGCAGCATTCAGATCAGCGTGAGCACCAATACCCCACCCGACCCGGATCCCGACCCTGATCCCGCCGACGTGGGTACCCCCGACACCGGAAGCCCTGTGGATGCGGGCGCTGACGCGGCCCAGCCCGGGGACGCCGATAGCCAGGCCGATACTTCGCCCCCCGACACCCAAACCAATGACGTCGGCACCAGCACCGAGCAGGACCTGCAGGACCCGCACAAGGCCGAGTTTGGCCCGCTGGTCCAGCCCTCCTCGGGCTCCTATGACTCGGGCGGATGTGGCGGGTGTGCCGCGACTTCCGGCGCGAACCCTTCGCTTCCCGGCGGGCTTCTTGCCGCATGGATGAGCATCAGTTGGATTTTCTTTCGCCGTCGAAGATCATGATTTGACCTTCGTATCAATGACCTAAATAAGTGGTAGTAAATATGAAAACCATTGCTGTAAGCGCCGCCCTATCGTTCCTCGTGCTGGCATCCACCTCCGCATTCGCCAGTGACAACGCCGATACCGAGCCGTCCATCGATGGTTTGCATATTTACTCAGCCTTCGGGCTCCGAGCGATCCCGCTGGGGGCCAAGCTCGACCTGAACGCAGGGTATCGCCTGGGCCTGTCGGACTCCGACTCCGTGCTGCTCAAGGACACCTATATCGAGGCCGGGGTCACCACCATCTCAAGCCCCTCAAGCTTCTGGGGCGGCGCCTATATTGAAGCCCTGCCGGTGGCGGTGCTCAAGCTGCGCGCGACCGCGCAGTCGATGACCCACTTCGGCACCTTCGGCTACCTGCACCTGCCCACCGACCCCGACCAATCCGACTGGAGCCTCGACGCCCTGGATAAACCGATCTCCTCGGGCACCCCGGGCCAGGGATACGTGCTCGAGGGCGCCGCCACGCTGCAGGCGAAGTTCGGCAATTTCGTCGCCATGGTGCCGGCCAAATATAGCTATGTCTCGATGGACGTGGACCGGGCGTATTACGAGACGAACTTCGACTTCCTTTTGGAGCCCACCGACCAGGTCTGGCAAATCGAGCCGACCCTGGGCTATGTCTTCGTCATGAAGGAGCATGACTCGTGGGTGCTCACCGGGTTCCGCTGGCAGCACGCAGAGACGGTCAAGAGCGCGCTGAGCCGCGACATGCCGACCCTGCTGGGCATGTGGAAGCTGCCGGGCAAACCCACCGGCGCCGAGATGAAATTGGTCGGGCTGGGCGGCTATTGGCTCAACCACACTAACCGGGAAGACACCCTCTATTTTGCCGCGCAACTCGCGGCGGATTGGCGTTTCTAAGCGCCGCGTTGAGCCGGTTAAAGGGCCGGCTTACCCCCCGACACCCGCGCTAGCAGACATGAGAAAGGCCCCGCAAAATAACTTTTGCGGGGCCTTCGTCTTAAGAGCAAGCCGGCTTGTTTGAAGCAGCCGCTGCTACCCTTTATTCATTCGGCAGACACGGGGGCGTCGTGTTGAACTCGGCCGGGTTACAGTCTTTGCACAGGTTGACCGGATATTGGAAAATATTCGACTCGACGATCTCGCCGCCGAAGGTCTCGCCCTCGATCTGGATCTCGGCGATCAGCGGGATGATGGCGTCGCCGGTGCCCGCCGGCAGCCCGGAGGCCGCGATCGCGGCGTCATAAAAAGCCTTCGCGTTGTTGAAATCACGCAGGCTGACCAGCTCGAACGGGGCGATCGCGCCGCCCTTTCCGCTCTGCAGGACCGCCGAGAAGACCGCTGACTTGGCCAGATATTGGTCGGCAAGTTCGGCGCCCGCGAAATTATTGAGCGACGCGGGGTAGCGAATGGTCGCCTTGGTGACACGAATCGAGTTCTGGTCCTGCGCCAGCCCCGGGAAGGTCTCGCCGCCCGACGACGCCTGGTTGCTCGCCTCGAGCAGGTTGATAATCTCGGCGTTGAAGCTCAGCGGCATCGGCGTGGACAGGTTGAGGTCCGCGGCCTGGAAATACATCTCGACGGAGCCCGGCTTGGCCGAGGCCATATCGCAGCGCAGCTCCCCGGTGTCCTCGTTGACCTCGCCCTGATAGACAACGCTGCCGGCCAGCGACATGCTCACGTCCTGCTCCACGCACCCGGTGAGTCCCACCAGAGCCAGCGAACCCGCCAGTAGAGCTATCTTTGTATATTGAGTCATTTTCATCTTCTTCTCCTCGACGGCTCGATTATCGCATCGGCACGAGTTGATTATCTTAGATACGGCACTTCCGATTAACATTCGACAAATCAGGCGCTCTTCTCATTGGGCCTAAGTCTCGGGCCCGAGTCAACCGCTGGGCACCGATTCGGTGCCCGGCGGCCAGAGCGCGTTGCGCTTTAGTCCATATCGACTGACCCGCCGGCACGATTGCTTCCGAGCGACTCCTGGCGATTGACGATGCGCGGGGTGATGAAGATCAACAACTCCGTGCGTCGCTCGCTGGTCGAGGTTGATTTGAAGAGCGCGCCGAGGATCGGAATCTTGTGCAAGAAGGGGACCGCCGACAGGCTTGAACCAGAGTTTCGGGTGTAGATACCGCCGATCACGGTGGTGTCACCATCTTTGATAAGCAGCTCGGTCTCGGCTTGCTTACGGATGATCGTGGGGTCACCACGGGCGCCGGTGTTCTGGAAGTCGGGCTCGTTTTTGGAGGCCGAAATCTTGAGCTGGACGTTGCCGTCGGGCGTGACGTGCGGGGTCACGGTGAGCTCCAGGGTCGCGTCGACGAAGACGGTCTGGACGCCGGCCGCGCTGACCACGCTGATCGGAATCGAGGTGCCCTGTGAGATGGTCGCCTCGGTATTATCCATGGTCAGGATGCGCGGGGCGCTCACGATTTTGGCGTGGCCCGAGGCCTCCATGGCCGACAGGCGCAGGTTCAGGTTCACGGCGCCGCCGACGCTGCCCATGGTCAGACCAATCGCACCACCGGAGCCGGTACCGGCCGGGGCGGGCAAGTTGACCGCGAAGTTCGGGTTCGACGAGGTGCCAGTAGCGTTGGTCTCGCCGTCGGTTGCGCCACCCGCGACGCCCAGGACGCTCGGGAAGATAAGCCCGGTCGGGTTACCGTTTCCTTGAGAGAACGAGAAGTCACCGCCCCACTGGATGCCCAACTGACGGGTGAAGGTGTCGTTGGTCTCGACGATGCGGGCCTCGATGAGCACCTGCGGAACCTGCGAGTCGAGGCTCTCAACCAGGGCACGAATCGGGGTCAGGTTGGCGGCCAGGTCCTTGATGATAAGGGTGTTGGTACGCGCGTCGACGGTGACCGAGCCGCGCGGGCTCAGCAGTCCCTGGACCTGCGGCTGCATCTCGCTGGCCGCGGCGTAGTTGACCGGCATCAAAAAGACCTCGAGCGGCTCGAGCTGCTGGGCGCTGGCGCGCGCCTCGGCGCGGGCTTTTTGCTCTGCCAAGAGCGTGGCCTGCGGGGCGACGCGGATGACGTTGCCGCGCACCTCGAAGCCAAGCCCCTGGGAGTTCAGCACGGTCAAAAAGACCTGGTCGAGCGGCACGCTGCGCAGGCGCATCGTCACGCTGCCCTTGACGCCGTCGCCCGAGATGATGTTGACGCCGCCCTCTTTGGCCAGCAGGCGCAGCACGTTCTGGATGTCGGCCGAGCGAAGGTCAATGGTCAGGCGCTTGCGCTTCATGCCCGGGACGGTGCTGACCTTGGACGGGTCGGCGACGGTGCGCGGGTAATTCGGCGGGGCCGAGGTGAAGCTGGTGCCCTGGGTGGACGGGCGAGCTTGGCCGCCGGGGTGTACCGTGTTCTGCGGGGCGTTCTGCGCGAGCTCCTCGGTCATCTCCGGAGCGAATTCCCAGACCACCTGGTTGCCATCCTGACGGATGATCTCGGAGGTCTTGCCGCCCAGCTCAGCTTCGACGCGCACGTTTCCTTCGCGGTCGGTATAGCTGGAGAGCAGGCGCACCGCGCCGCTCTGCGCGTCGCTAGACAGCGTGCGCTCAAGGGCGTCGGGCAGCGACACGTTATTGAGAATCATGACCGCGCGGCTGTCCTTGGACGGAAGCGTCTCGAAGGAAGAGGACGCGCGGTTGAGCTCGACGATGATGCGCGAGCGGCCGTTGACCGTCTCGAGGCGGATATCGCGAACCGAGTTCGCTTCCTGGGCGTTGAGCGCCACGGCGCGGGCGGCCGGCAGGTTCTCGCGGCTGCGAATCGCCTCGAGCTCCTGGCGGCGCTCGGCGAGCTGGGACTCGGTATCGGCGAGCTGGCGCTGGGCGGCCTGGCGCTCGCTGGCGAGCTCGGCCAGGCGGGTCTGCTCGGCCTGACGCTTGGTCTCAAGCGCGGCCATGCGCTGCTGCTCGCCCTTGAGCTGCTGGCGCAACTTCTGCAGGCTTGCGAGCTCCTGCGCGTTTTTCTTGCGCGCTGCCTCGAGGCTCTCGTTGCCTTTGGCCACTTCTTTTTGGCGCGCGCGGGTCTGCTGCAATTCGGCGCGAAGTCGCGTGATTTCGGACTCGCGCTGATTCACGAGCGCCTGGATCTCGGCGACGCGCTGGTTGGCTTTATCGGCCTGGGTGCGCGCAGCCTGCAATTCGGAGCGCTGCGTCTTCAGCCTGTTATTAAGCTGGTCGCGGGTCTTCTCGAACTCGGCCAATTCGCTGCGCACCGACTCGTTGCCCTGGGCAAGCGAGGCGCGCAATTTGTCGATCTGGGTTTCCAGCTCGCGCTGGCGATTCTGCGCCGCCTCGAGCTTGGCGATCTGCGTGTCGACCTTCTGGGCCGAGCGCTGGGCGTCGGCGGCCATCTTGGCCAGACGCGCCTTGACCTGGTCTTTTTCGTGGGCGACCGAGTCGAGCTCGCTGCGCGCGGAACCCAGCGCGTTGCTGAGCTCTGCGGCGCGCTTGAGCGCGGCCTGGCGCTCGGCCTCGAGCTGCTTGGTGCGCTGCTGAACCTGCGCCAGATTACGCGGCGCCTGCTGGCGCTTGGCGCCGTCGACGAACACCACAATATCGTTGCCATCGGCCTTGACGTCATAATGCGCGGCCTCGTCGAACCCGATAATCAGACGGGTGATGGGGCGGGCATTCTCATCGACGCCGACCAGGGCGACCTTGGAGATGACGCCGTTTGACACGTTCTGGGTCGCCGCCGAAGCGCTGTCGCCCGAGGCGGGCTCCCAGCCGGAGACGTCCACAAAGAGTCGCAGCGGGTTGGTGAGCTTGAAGACCGAGAAGGTCGGCTCACCGGTGCCGCGCAGGCGAATATACGTGCCGTCGTCGGCCTCTCTGACCTGCAGCGCACCCGAGGATTTCACGCTCGTGGCGGCGCTGCCCTGCGCAAAGGCGGTGGTCGGGGTCAACACCGAGCCACCGAATCCGGCGAGGGTGCAAAGACAGAGGGCGGATAAAGTGCGTCTCATGGCGTGACTCCTGCCGCTCAATGAGCTGACAACCCGGCTATTAGGGCGCGTGGGCTTCAGCGGGGAACTGTTCTTTTGGTTCATCAGCTTCATCGTATTATTAGCTCCGGCTCGAAGCGTTTCCAGTGAATTCAGCGCCGTGGTGTCGGCGTTAACATCTTTATTCCTATCAACTTTCATGGACGTCCCTGCCCCGCAGCTCCCATGGAGTCTGCATCTTGCGGGGCGGCGTCGGCCCCGGAGTTCAACGACTCCTGGAGCACGCGCCGGCCTTGCTCGCTCTCGAGCAGTCGGCGCAGCGCCTCGCGCTCTTCATCGCTGAGCGACTCGTCATCGTCCTCGCGCAATTGATCGCTGGTGAGTTTGATGGTGCTCAAGCGGGTTTCGCTGTCGAGCCCCTCGGAGACCTCGCGAATTTCGACCTCGTTGTCGCGGATATCGCTGACGATCCCGCCGCTGAGTCCAATGCGGTCACCCTTCTTAACAACATGCCCGAAGCCGACCGGGTCCAAAAACATCGCCTTGGGCACCGCGACCGAGCTGATGATCGCCACCAGGTTGAGCTGGCCGAGCGAGTATTGCTCCAGGGGATCTTTGGGGCGCACTTCGCCGCGGGCGACGTTGCGCGTGGGGCGAACCACGTCCATCTCGGGCAGAAACGGGTTGCGCCGGATCTGGTCGGGATAAGCGGGGCGCTCGTATTCCTCTTTGACCGGCGCGTCGAGCTGGGCCTCGGGGGCGGCGGGCGGCGGTTTCACCGCCGGCGCCTGGGCCTGCTGGGAGTCCCCGGACTGGGTGTCGCCACCATCTAACCCAAGAAACCCGCAGCCGCCGGCGCCCAGGCTCAAGATCACCAGGAGCACGAGCAGCCTGCTGGCTGAGTCGAGAGGGGACGTGCGTCTTTTATTTTGCGTGCAATCCATTGACTTACGATCCATTGGCGTTCAATCCATTCGCTTGGGACTCACCGGCGCGACACCATGTCGGCCAGGCCGAATACTCACGGCAATTACTTCTTCTTGGCTGCGCCGGCGTCCGGGGCGGAATTCATCTGAAAGGTGGTGGCCTGAGCGCTCACGACCAGATTTCCATTCTCATTGATTCCGGATTTTTCGCGCTTAATGTCCAGATTCTTCACGTTCACGATACGCGTCATCCGGCCAACATAATAAAAGAAGTTGGCCAACTCATCGTAGGTTCCCACCAACTGCATCTTCACGGGAATCTCGATATAATAGCTCTGGGTCTGGTGCTCCATGGGCTCAAAGGTGCGGATGTCCAACCCGGCGGTGTTGGCCTGGTTGTAAATGCGCTGAAGCAGGCTGGGAATCTCGGCCGACTCAGGCAATTTCTCGCGGGCAATCAGCAATTCCTGCTCAAGCGACGCGATCTTGGCCTGGATCCTCGCCTTCTTCTCTTTGAGGCGAGCGAGGTCCTGCTTTTTGTGCTTGAGTTCCTGGAGCTGACTCTGGTTCGACTTGAGATCGGACTGCATCGGTTCATAGGCTAAGAACCAGAAAGCCGCCCCCAACGCCACCATCGTCAGGATCAACAGGATGACCCGTTGAGCCAGGGGGATTTGATTAAATTTATCAATAATGTCGTTCATGAGTTCTTAGTCCCATCTATGCTTGGGTCGGCGCACCCAGAGTAAAGCCGTTAGCGCGAAGAATAAGGGGCGCCGCGTTAGGAGCCCGATTTTCCGTCATCCTCAGCGGATTCATCCTGGTATGACAGCGTGCCGGTGATGCTAAAATCGACCAGGTCAACGCTGTCTTTGGTGGCCGAGACGGCCTTGACAAAATTGAGCCGAATATTGCTGAAATAACGCGCGCTGGTGAGCCGCTCGAGGTACTCGGCGACGTCATCGGCGTTGAGCGCCTTGCCGGTCATATTAAAGGTCCCGTCGGCCTCGCCCCAGCTCTCGACCCACAGTCGGCGGGTATCCCACTCGACATTCCAATTCATGCGGGCGCGTGCGTGGCGCTCGGCCTCGTTGCGCGGCGGGCTTAAGACGGCCTGCAATTCGTCGAGCACGCGCACCGGACCGGTGCGCTTCTCCTCGAGCTCCTTGAGGATATCGACCTGCTTTTGCTGCTCGACCTGCTTGGCTTCGAGCACCTTGGCGCTCTCAAGCTCCTTCTCGGCGGCGGCGACGTCACGCTGGTTGACGGCGACTTCCTTCTTGAGGTCGTCGACCTGGCTGCTGAGGTCCATATAGACCACAGCCATCAGCGCGCATTGAAGCAGCAGCAACCCGACGAACACGACCATCTGGGTGCGCCCTTCGGAGCGGCGGCGTGCCTTCTTTATGGGCAATAGGTTTACGCGAATCATCGTTCATTGCTCCTGCGCAAGGCCAAGCCGACCGAAACGGCGGCGATGGGCGCCCATTCCTGGATCTTATCCGGGGAGAATTGGCGCTCATCATAACTAATATTGCGAAAAGGATTGGCGACCTCGGCCGGAATTCCACTGATGCGCGAAATCGTGCGAATCAACGAGGGAATGGCGGCGGTGCCTCCGGAGGCTACGATCCGATCGATGCGATTATTGGCGGCGGTGGCGGTGTAGAAGTCCAGCGATCGCTGGATTTCGTGGGCCATGTCCTCGGCTTTGTCCTGAATAATGGACTCCACCTCATGCGGCAGCACCTGGTCGGCGCCGCCCCCGGGCGCGCCGCCGCGCTTATACATCTCGGCTTCTTGATAGGTGATATTGAGCTGCTTCTGGATCTCTTCGGTGATGTCGCTGCCACCGATCGACAGATCGCGGGTGAACACGCTCATCGCGTCGCTCACCACGTTCATCGAGACCACCGAGTTACCGATGTCGAGCAGCACCACCGTCTCGCCCTCGTGGTAGCCGTAGTTGACCTCGTACATATTCTGCATGCAGAACACGTCGACATCGACGACCACCGGCTTGAGCCCGGCCTCGTGGCAGGCGGAGGTATAATCGTTGATCATCTCCTTTTTGGCCGCCACGAGCACCACATCCATCTGGCCCTGATCGGTGCGCGGTGTGAGCACCTCGAAGCCGATATAGACGTCCTGGATATCAAAGGGAATATACTGCTCGGCCTCCCATTGGATGGACTCTTCGAGCTCCTCCTGGGTCATCAGCGGCAGCGTGATCTTTTTGATAATAACGGTATTGCCCGACACGCTCAGCGCCACTTCCTTCTGGCGCACCTTATTGCGTCCGAGCAATTGAACGATCGCGTCCGTCACGACCGTCGAGTTCATTAATGCGCCGTCGACGATCGTCTCCGGAGGCAGAGTGATATGGTCAAAAGCCTGCAGTTGCAGTCCTTTCTTGGCCTCTTTGAGGACACAGAGTTTGACCGCACTCGACCCGATATCGAGACCAATGCAATTTCGTCCCTTCGCCATGCGTACGATCCTCTAAGCTGCGGGAATTCTAAGTTTCGATGCAAATCTTCTGTCCGCATCGTGCCACGCGTCTCGAACCACTGTCAACAATTATAAAACGATCGATTGTATCAAGAGATTCGGGCAGTTAGCTGAAAAAATACGGAGGTCATTTTGCGTCGCAGGCCCGTCAATTTATGCCTGCCAGCGATGCAATGCCTCCAAGTTCGTTCTCTTTATACACCCGTTTGATAAAATACGAAATTTTTTTATCTGCAATTTTGATATTCCCCTTCCCCCCTTGCGGTTTCGCCGGGTGCGAGCCGCTGGGCGCCCGGGCGGGGGGATTAAAAAAATCTTACCTTGCCGGGATTATTCAGGCCACCCCGCGGTGTTGCCAAGAAACCTGGGGGCATCGCTGGGACGTTTGGCGCGGGCTCGCGGCCCGTTTTCGGCCGGTGAGTTGTTCCACAGAAAATGGTGTTTTAATTTACAGTCGCTGCTCACGCGCTGGCACAAGATCGCCGCGGCGAAGAAGTGGGGTTGCGCTACTTCGCCATATAACTTAAAAGATGCGCGTTTCAGCATAGACTCAGAATGGCTTTTGCCGCGTGCGCTGTCGAAACAACCTCTCAATTTGGCGGTTCTTTCGGCTTCGGGTAACACGACGCCTCCGCAAAAAGCGGCCACAATTATAGACAGTGAGTAGTTCGTGCCCGGGTTTAACCTAAGATAACGACCGCGCCTGCCGTCTACGACGGCATGCAGAACCCGCACGAAATATTACTTTCAACCCCATACCCAAAGGTTTTCGAATGGACGCGAAAAAGCTCGAAGAATTCCGCCAGATCTTGCTCGAAGAGAAACAGGCGCTGCTGCAGCAGGCAGCCCATACCATCAAGAACGAGATCGAACTCAACCCCGACGACCTCGCCGACGAGTCCGACCTGGCCAGCGTGATGTCCTACCAGACCATCAACCTGCGCCTGCGCGGGCGCGAGCGCACGCTGATCGACAAGATCGACCACGCCCTCAAGCGCATCGAAGCCGATGAATTCGGCGAGTGTGTGATGTGCGGCGAGGAGATCTCGCACAAACGCCTGGCCGCCCGCCCGGTGACCACGATGTGCATCGCGTGCAAAGAGGACCAGGAGCGCCGCGAGCGCCACTTCGCAGAATAAGTCCAAACCCCGCCCTCTCGGGCGGGTTTGCCTCCATTTTCCCAACCGTATGTATCGCGGCGACACCCGCTGCAATTATCTGAGATCGTAACGATGGCTAATACAACTTTTTATCTCTTCAAATCCGAGGACGCCACGCGCGCCGAAACCGCCGTGGGCCACGGCAGCGACGTCGAGTTCCCCGCCACCATCGGCGGCTGGACCGAAGTCCTCGACTGCCGCCACACGCCTTATACCGAGAAGTCGATCGCCGAGAATTGCGAGTTCGCCCAGACCGTGCGCAAGGTCTATATCCTGGTGAACGAGGCTCAACTCTCCAAAGAGCAGCACCCGTCGAGCTGACCCACTCCCCGGGATTGGCTGGGATTGAGCGCAGCGGCGCCAGCCTATTGGCGCCGCTGCGCCGCACGCGCTATAATGTAGTCAATATTTGGTGAACGCACTCACGGCAGTCTCTGCGAGGATCGATCATGGCGCTGGAAGTCGAATGGAAGGGACACACGATCGCGGTCTCGGGAAGTTGGAACTGGCGCTGGCTATTCCTGGCGCCCACCTACGAGCTGCATATCGACGATGAGTTCATCGACCGCATCGGCGGACCTCGCGTACACCCGCGCCTTGAAGCGATGGTCGAAGATGAGCAGGGCGACATTCACCATTTCACCGCCGACCTGGTATCTCTGGTGGGCATTCGCCCCTCCTGCGAGATCGCGGTCGGCGGCGAGGTCATCAAGACCGGCAAGGTCGACGTCCAAGACTTCCTGCACCCCCTGCTGATTTTCATCATTTTGGTCTCAACCGGCATCATGATCTATCTGGGGCCCGAGGTATTGCGCGCGTATTGGCCCAAATAGAGCCCGCGCGCCCGCGCCTTAAATCATGACCAGGCCGTCGCGGTGCACGATCGTGTCGAGAATGCGGAACCCCAGGCGCCCCACAATCTCGTCGCTATGATGCCCGGCGATGCGCTCGATATCGCTGGAGCCGTAGACGCTGATGCCGCGCGCAAACGCCACGCCATGCTCATCCGATAGCTCGACCACCGCGCCCTCGTCGAACGCGCCCTCCACCGACAGCACGCCGCTGGGCAGAAGACTCGCCCCGCGCTCCCGTAGCGCCCGCACCGCCCCCGCGTCGCATAGCAGCCGCCCCACCGGGCGCGCCCCGGTCCCCAGCCAAACCTTCTTGCCCGCCAACCCCGCGTCGCGGTCCGCGCCGATGAGCGTGCCGACATCCTTTTGGTCCGCGATCTCGCCAAGCACGCCCCGGCGCTTGCCGCGCGCGATCACCGTCGGCACGCCCATGCGCGCCGCGATCTGCGCGGCCTGGACCTTCGAGGTCATCCCGCCGGTGCCGACCCCCGAGATCGACGGCCCGGCGATCTCCATCAAATGCGGATCGTCGGCCTCGATCTGGGCGATGCGCTCGCCAAATTTTCGCGAGCCGTCGCTCGCCTGCTCCACCTCGAAGATCCCCTCGACGTCCGACAGGATGACCAGCATATCGGCGTGCACCACGCCGCAGGTCATCGCCGCCAGCCGGTCGTTGTCGCCAAAGCGCAGCTCCTCGGTCGCCACCGTGTCGTTCTCATTGATGATCGGCACCACGCCCATCTGGTGCAGGCGCTCCAGGGTCATGCGGGCGTTTAAGAAGCGCCGGCGCGCGTCGAGGTCCGCGCGCGAGAAAAGAATCTGCGCGATCTTATGGCCGTGGTGGACGAACTCATCGGCGTAGAGCTGCATCAACCGAGACTGCCCCACCGCGGCGTACGCCTGCAGGCAGGGGATGCTCGCCCCACCGTCCTCGGGCCAACCCAGATGCTCTCGCCCGAGCGCCACCGCCCCCGAAGAGACCAGCGTCACGCGCTTCCCGCGGCGCAGCAACTTCGAGATATCCTCGATAAGCGCCGTGAACACCGGGCGGTCGAGCTGGCGTGAGTCCCCCAGAAAAACCGCGCTGCCTAATTTTACAACCCAATGCTCGGCCTCGGCGATCGCGCTGCGGCCGTTCTCAATTTCTTCGCGGTTTGTCATGGTGTCTCATCTTCGGATGCAGATCGGATCCAGGCGTTCTCGCGCCATTCTTGAAGGCGTTGCTTGGCCTCAAATAGGCTGCGGTCCCGCTCAACTTCGATAATATTGGTGGTGTCGAGCGATTCCAGGGGCGCGCCCGTGGGCGCCCAGGAGTCACGAAATTTAGCTTTGAGCGTCGCGCCATCGCTCAGGCGCCAGGCGAGGCTGAGCCTGCGCGAATTCGCCGGGGCGTCGTCGGCTTCATTGCCCGCCGCCTCCGGCGCAGCCGCTGCGCGCAGCACTTCGAACCGCGCCTCCTTAAGCGTCGCGACGGCGCCAAATTGATGCAGCCAATTGCGCTCAATCACCGGCGACTGCATTTGCATATTCTTCGCGTTTTGCAAACCCCTGATAGGCTTAATGCATCGAAGCGGCTGCCCGCCAGGCGTCCATGTCGGGTGGGCGGCGTCGACGCGCTCCCAGCCGCCGGGGGCCGCATCGAGCAGCGTTTGAAGCGTGCCAAAGGCCGCATATTCGAGCGCCGCCGCCTCCCCAAAGCTCGCCTCCCTCCGATAATATTGCGGCGCGCCCTCCCGAAGATCATCGCTTAAATAGCTCTGCCCATCGGCGAGCGCCCAGCGCAGCGCTCGCTTAGCCGGAGCGTCGGTGGGCTGCATCGTGGGATTGCGAAACTGCGCATTCATCACTAATTCGAGGCGCCCCGACTCCGCGCGCCGAAAGCGACGCGTCTCGCGCCAGCTCGCCTCAAGGCCGGCCTTCCCCGGCCCGTGGCGCTCCAAGACAAGCTCAAAATCATAGCGGAACGCGCGCCCGTCCACGCCCCGCATCGCGCACGCGGGCTCCGGCCGCTCACGCATCGCCCGCGCCACGCCCACCGCGCGCTGCGAGACCTCCAGCGCCCGCAGCATCCCGGTCTTTTGCCCCCCGCCGAAGCGCCGCTGCGCCCCCTGCTCAAGCCGCGACGCCAGCGCCTCCACCGTGTCGGGGTCAGGCGCCTCACAGCCGACCAGCGCGCTGAGCCCGATGGCACCCGTCAACATCAACGCCGGCGACACTCGCGCCCGATCATGGCCGCAAAATCGCGCCGCTTCTAATTGTTCCTTGACCTGATCGCGCCGCACCGCGCAGAGTCTTCGGAGCAATCGCTTCGGTTCACTTAAGAGGTTCAAAAGATACATGAGACGAATCGTCATACTTGGGTGCGGATTTGGTGGGTTTCGGGCCGCGCGCGAATTGGAGCGCGAGCTCGCCGGGCGTCGGGTCCAGATTACGGTGGTCAGCGACCGCCCTGACTTCCTTTATACACCCCTGCTGCCCAATGTTGCGACCGGCGAATTGGACGCCTCGCATATTACGTTTGGGCTTAGGGAGGCGTTCGAGCCGACGACCGAAGTGCTGATTCAAACGGTTGAATCCATCGACCTGGCCGCGCGCTGCCTGCGCAGCCCGGCGGGCGACATCGACTTCGATTATCTGCTGATCGCCTGCGGCAGCCAGGTAAACTGGGGTGGGCACCCCGAGTGGGCCGAGCACGCGCTGGCGCTCAAAAACGCGGGGGACGCGCTGCGCCTGCGCGAAGAGGTCGCCCGCGCGCTCAATGACGCCGCCCAGATTAGCTGCGCCGAGGCGCGCCGCCGGCGCCTGACCTTCGTGATCGGCGGCGGCGGCCCCACCGGCGTCGAGATCAGCGGGTCCCTGGTGGCCGCGCTCCAAAGCGACCTTATCGCCAACGTCGCCCCCGAATTGGTGGCCGCGACCCGCGTCATCCTGGTCGAGCAAGGCCCGCGACTGCTGCCCGATATGCCCACGGAAGTCGGCGATATCGCGCGCGCGCAGCTGAGCCAATTCGGCATGGAGTTTCGCCTCGGGACCTCGGTGGTGTCGCGCAGCGCGACCGAAGTTGGGCTGTCCACCGGCGAAGTTATCCCGGCCGACAACCTCATCTGGTGCGGCGGCGTGCGCGCGCACCCCATGGTCGCCGAGGCCGGATTTGGCGTCGACGACCAGGGGCGCATCCTGGTCAATAAGACCCTGAAGGCGATCTCACCGGCGACCTCGGTCGCGGGGATCTTTGCCCTCGGAGACGCCGCGACCGTGGGCGAAGAGAGCCTGCAAAACGCCCAGGTGGCGTCCCAACAGGCGTATGACGCCGCCTACAATATCGTCGCCGACCTCTCCGGGCGCGCCTATCGGGAGTGGGAATACCGCCCAAGCGCCGAGTTGATCTCGCTGGGCAATGAGCAGGCGGCGGCCTATGTCGCCGGCTCAGCCATCACGGGCCGCGCCGCGCGCACGCTGTACCGCCTGGTCCACACCGCCCTGATGCCCGGCGGCCTCAAGAAGGCCTCGCTCCTCAAGGGCTGGCTGCTCTCGCGCCACCGCATCGCGCCGCCCTCCCCGCCGCAACTCGAGGTCGAGGTCGAGGAGACCCCGCAGCTACCCACGCCCGAAAGCTCCGAGTAGAACACGCGTCAAGCGGCTCATATTACACACAAAAAAACCGCCCATGGGCGGTTTTTTTGCTCGCGTCGCGCGCTGTCGGATTAGTTTCCTTTGAGCGCGTCCAACTCTTGCTTCAACTGCAGCTCCACACCGTCGGCCTTGGGCGCCTCTTTCTCGGCAGGCTTATCGGCCTTCTTCGGCGCCTCCTTTTTAGGCGCCGTCTTCTTCGGCGCAGGCTTCGCCACCGGGTCAGGCTCCGGCACGCGGTCGCGCTGAATCTTCGGCTCGGTCTTCGGGCGCGGGTCTGCGGTCGGAGTGCGCGCCGCGCTCGACTTTGCGGGCGCGACTGCTTCCGGCTTCTCGGGAGCGTCGGCAGCTTTGGCTTCCGGCTCGGAACCCGCAGCTTCGGCGGGGTCTTCTTCGACTTGCGCCCCATCTGCGGCGTCCGATGCGTCCGACGATTCCTCGCCGGCGTCCGCGTCATCCCCTGCAGCCATCGGGTCAACGCCCTCTTCACCTGCCGCAGCCTCGTCGTCCGCAGCAGCTTCATCGGCCGCCGCCTCAGCTTCGCCCGCCTTCTCAGCGGCCGGCGGCGTCTGTGCAGCAGGCGCGGCTTTCTCCTGGGTCGTCGGCGCGCTCTCGGTCTTTCCAGAATCCGCCCCCGGTCCCATCATGAAATACCAACCCACGGCGCCGGCGATCACGAGCAAGACAAGCAGAATCTTGCCCATTCCGCCCTTCTTCTCTTCTTCAGCTACCGGGACCGCGGCGGCGACATCGTCGCTCTCTTCCTTCGAGAACGCGGTATCCACCGGCGCCGAAGCGGCCACCGGCGCGTCATCCTCGAAATCACCCAGCGCGTCCTGGATGCCCGCGGCGATGCGGTCCGAAGACGGCGCGGCGTCCGCGGCCGGAATATCATCGATGGCGTCGTCATCGTCGAAGAGGCTGGCCGCCAGGTCCGACTCGTCTTCGTCCGCGACCGCGTCTGCATCGGCGGCCGGGTCTTCTTCGGCAAGCGCAGGCTCATCGGCGTCGAGCTCGGCCGCGACGTCCTGCTCAGCGTCCGCCTCGGCATCGTCAAAGTCGAACGCATCCGAGGCGCCCAGGGCGTCGGCCGCGCCTTCATCGTCTCCGGCGAAGAGGTCGCTGTCAGCGTCCTCCTGCGCGGCGTCGACCACGTCGTCGGCCGGCGCGTCCTCAAAGTCCGCCGCGTCCATATCGGAGGCATCGAAGTCATCGCCGACGCCAAACGGGTCGTCGTCGACCTCCGCAAAATTCGGAGCCGCCAACGCGTCCGCGTCCGCCAACGCCGCATCATCCGCGTCGTCAACGACCGGGGCTTGCGCCGCAGCGTCTTCGGCAAGCGCGCCAACCGGCGCCTCAATAACGCCGTCCGCGGCGTTGCCAATGATAGGAGCGCCGCCGTCGCTTTGCAGCTCTTCAGCTGCATCATCGTCGCCCCCGTGCATCTCAAAAAGGGGCGTGCCATCGTGCGGGCACTCGACTATCGAGTTGTCAAAATTTCGTCCACAGGTCGTGCAGAAACGCATTACGTGGGCTCCTCCTTGAGAAGAGTGCCAAAGTACGGGCCGAGTTTGTGGTTTTTAAGCCTACGGCGCGACAGAGGGGGAAATAAGCGTTGATTTTCTAGTTATATCTCGCCTCGAAAACTCTGCGACGATGCATGCGAGCCCTTCGACTCGCGCCATGGCTGCAGCGAATTCCCGATTCAAACCGACCATATAACATTCTCCCAACACCTACAACATTGTGTTGGCCGCGCACGCCACCTCTTGGGGCCTGACGCGGCCCACACGCCGATTCGACTGCGCGTTGCCTAGGCCCGCAACGCCTCAGGAAGTGGCTGAGCGGCCTGCAAATGCCGCGCCTGCAGCGCTCCGGGGGCGGCCCGTTCGAGGATAAAAAACCGATACGCATACGCATTTTTGGCGTCTGGCGGGTGGGCATCCCGCGACACGATATCCCACTCCACAAGGTCAATCGCGGGAAAAAACGTGTCGCCATCCTCAAATTGCGCGTGAATCACGGTCAGATAGATACGGTCGCAGCGCGGGATAAATTGCGCATAGATCCCCGCCCCGCCGATCACCATCACCTCGTGCGGTGCCGACTGGCGCGCGATTTCGAGCGACTCCTCAATGGAGCGCGCCACGCGCACCCCCGCCGGGGCGGCGAAGTCGGTCTGGCGCGTGAGCACGATATTGAGCCGCCCCTTGAGCGGGCCGGGCAGGCTCTCGAAGGTGCGCCGCCCCATGATGACCGGCTTATCGCGGGTGGTCCGCACAAAATGGCGCATATCCGCGGGCAAATCCCACGGCATGCCCCCCTCGCTGCCGATGGTCATCTGCAGGTCACAGGCTGCGATTGCCGAGATTTTCAACGGACTTTTTCCCATAAAATTCACCTGAGTTCCCGGGGTGCGCGCGGCCGAATCAAACCGCGATTGGCGCGCTGATTTTCGGGTGCGATTGATAGCCCACGATCTCGATATCCTCGTAGGTGAAGGCGTCGATATCGCGCACCTGCGGGTTGAGCTTGAGCTGCGGCAACGCGTAGGGCGAGCGCTCTAATTGCTGGCGCGCCTGGTCGAGGTGGTTTTGGTACAGGTGCGCATCGCCCAATGTGTGCACAAAATCCCCCGGCTCAAGGCCGCAGACCTGCGCGATCATCTGGGTCAGCAGCGCGTAAGAGGCGATATTAAAGGGAACCCCCAAAAAGATGTCGGCGCTGCGCTGGTAGAGCTGGCAGGACAGGCGGCCATCGGCGACATAAAACTGAAAAAGGATATGGCACGGCGGCAGCGCCATCTGGTCGATCTGTGAGACATTCCAAGCACTTACAATATGCCGACGGCTGTCGGGATCTTCTTTAATCGAGGTAACCACTGCGCGCAATTGGTCCACCGAGGTGCCGTCGGGGCGCGGCCAACTGCGCCACTGGTGCCCATAGATCGGCCCCAATTCGCCGTCTTCGTCCGCCCACTCATTCCAGATGCGCACGCCGTTCTCCTGCAAATAGCCGACGTTGGTCGAGCCTTTTAGGAACCACAGCAGCTCGTGGATAATCGACTTAAAGTGCAGCTTCTTGGTCGTCACCGCCGGAAATCCCTCCCGGAGGTCAAAGCGCATCTGATAGCCGAAGACACTGCGCGTGCCGGTGCCGGTGCGGTCCGCCTTGTCGGTGCCGTTGTCGAGCACATGCGCCATCAGTTCAAGATAATTATTCATAGCGGTTCTGCGGGGCGGGGGTTGTATCATTGCATAAAAAAAGGCGACTCCCACCGGAGTCGCCTGCGCACATTAGAGGCGTGCCGCCTGGGAGTCAAAGCACTCCAGAATTAGTAAATCTCGACCGCGCTGCGGTTCGACGAGCCGTAGCCCACGCCCAGTGAAATCGTGAAGGTCGGGGTATAAATCGAGTCATCGACGATGCTCCAATCTATCGAGGAGGTGTAGAAGGGCAGCACCGCGTTGGCCTCGACGAACATGCGAATCGTGCTGGCGCGCAGGAATTCATAGCCGCCGCCGATCTCACCCTGGATGCCGCTTCCTGAGTAGATATAGCTCTCCCCCTGGTATTGCGATCGCGACGCCGACGTCCCCCAGCTCAACCCGACGTTGAGATACGCGGAGTGATTCGCGACCGGGTTGAAGAAATACAGGCCGCCCAGGCGAATCCAGCTCGCGCTGACCCCGAGGCCGTCGTCCGACGAGCCGTCGGTGGCCGCCACGATATTAAGGGTCGAGATCTCGATGCCGAGTTGGTCCAGCTCGTAGCGGTAGCCCAGGCCGAACGCCGGCCCACTGGCGATATCTCCGCCCGCCACCGCGCCGTAGCCCAGACGCAAGAACCACAGGTTGTCGGCGACTATGCGGCGCTGCACGGCCTGCTGCTTGGTCACATTATGACGGTTCACCCCGGCCGTCGTCGTGCTGCCAGTCTCTCCGTTGAGCAGCGAGCGCGTCAGCTGGTCGTAGGTCTCGGGCAACTCTTCGATGCTCGACGCCTTCTGGGACTTCGACCCGTTGGGCCCGGAGATATTCGCGGTCACCGAATTGCCCAGGCGCAGGCTGTAGATCTTGTAGGTCGTGTCGCAATTGGCGTCACTGACACTCTGGTTCTGGCCGCGAAGCGACTCCTCAACCATCGTCTTAACCGCCGTACGCTCCGCCGGGTCCAGGTTATCGCGCGCTTCATCGACCTGCACACAAACCGCTGCGGACGCCGAGGCCGAGGCCAACAAAACCAGTGAGACAACGCCGCTTGAAATTAAACTCTTCATTCTAAACTCCGCAGTAAAATAGTTGGACACAAGGTTGAGCGCCTTCGCGCTTTCGATGCTTAAGATACAATGCATAAGATATGCCAAAAACAAAAATCCGTTAAAACGGTGACTTATAGCAGCCCGAGCGCCCTTTCAAGACCAATGTTTCGTCGAGACTTGCAACGTTGCGGATAAGCCCTACCCAATCCGCAGGCGAGTTGGAGCACCGACTATCCGCTGTCGACACGCCAACCCGCAGATGCGCGGATGGCTGAGTCGCGCGCTATTGTCTCTTCTATTGGGGATCTTATCGCCGACGCCCGGTCAAATGACGAACGTGGGCGCATCGCTATTCAACCGAACGCGTTAATGCGCAGGCGGCGATGGGCGCAGGTGAGCGCGGATGGTCTCGAGCATCTGCTGCTGGGTGGCGTGCGATTTGTTCAGGGTATCGGCGACATGCGAGGAGAGCGCGTCGACGGCCTCATCCGAGGAGACCAGGATCACCGGGACCGAGCGGCCGCGCGGGCGGTTCAAAAATGGCAGCAGCTCGGCGCCGAACCCGTCGGGCAGGTTGAGCCCGAGCAGCACGAGGTCATAATCATCGTTGTCTTGCAGCATCTTGCGGGCCTCGCCGAGCGTGCGGGCCCGGTCGATCCCGGCGCTGCCGAGCAGGGTCTGGCTTACTTGCTCAAAGAACGCGTCGTCGGCTTCGACGTGAAGCACCCGAGGCAGGCGTTCCTTATCGTTGCGGATCGCGCCGGCCATGGCGCTCTGCAGGGCGCCTGGGTCGAAGGGTTTATTGAGCCAGTCGACCACATAGGCCGCGTCTCCGCTGAGCGAATCCCGGGTCTTATCGGCCGACGCCGACACCACGATCACCGGCATCTCCTCGGTCTCGGCGTCGGCGCGAATCTCGCGCAATAGGTCGAGCCCGTTGCGGTCCGGCAGCATCAGGTCCAGGGTCATCGCGTCATAATAATCCTCGGAGAGCATCTCAATGGCGGCGGCAGCCGTGGCCGCCCATTCGGTTTCAAAGCCCCCATTCTCCAACATCCGCGAGAGCATGCGCGCGCTGACCGGGTCATCCTCGACCACCAGGATGCGCGGGGTCTCGTCGACCGGGGCCGCGGCGCCCTCAATCACCGGCTGCATGCGCAACACCACGCGAAACCACGTGACCGTCTCCCCGTCGAAATGAGCGTTAATATGCGCCTCAACCGGGTGCGCCTGCTTATGCGTATCCCACAGGAGCAGCTCAACCCGCTCGGTGTCCCCGCCCCGGCTTAACTCCTCGGCCGCCGCCAAAAAAATCCCGCGGGACTCGATCGATAGCGACTTCATAAAATTGGCCCCCCGGCCGGAGTCCCGCTTTACAAGCCCCCAAAATGCCGGGTTCGCGTAGTGAATCACACCATCCGGGGCGACGCACAAGATCAGGTCAGGGTTGTGCTCCACGATATCGCGGAAAAACCCCTCCTTATACTCGGCGTCCCGCGGATCGCGCGCCACCGCCGAGGCCGAAAGTTCATTCAAAAACCGTCGGCGCCCTTCTTTCCGATTTCGTCCTTTATTCCGTTTCGAGCTCATTCGAGACCTCAATGTGCACGGAAAAATCAATGCCAGACCTAAGGTAAACGCATCCCCGCGACTCCCAAATTTCGTCACAAATAGATAGACAACGCCATCGCCCTCGCGGTTCCATTTCGGTGCCGGTATTTTTTCCCCCCTCGGCTGGGCCCAGCCCGAGCACGTGAAACTAGACCTCGGCACAAAAATGCTCTAACACCCTGCGAGTTCAGAACTTTCAAGAGGTTTCTTGCGATGACCGATGCAACTTATGCAAACCGGCGGAAACACTTTTTCGGCCACCCCGCCGGCCTATTTGTCCTATTTTTTACCGAGATGTGGGAGCGGTTTAGCTATTACGGCATGCGCGCGCTGCTCACGCTTTATATGGTGCAGGCGCTGCTGTTTTCGGACGCAAAATCCGTGGGGATCTACGGCTCCTACACCGCCCTCGTCTACGCGACCCCGCTGATCGGCGGCTTGCTGGCCGACCAGGTCCTGGGCGCAAAGCGCGCCGTTATTTTGGGCGGGGTGCTGATGGTCTTTGGCCACGCGGCCATGGCGATCGACCAGACCTCATTGCTCGCGATCTTCAATCTTCTGGGGATCGCAGCGACCAAAGACGGCGCCACGCAACTCGCCGTGGTCCTGGGCGGGGCGAGTTATGATATCAACACCTCGTATTTCCTCTATACCGCGCTCTCCTTTCTGATCATCGGCAACGGCTTCTTCAAGCCCAATATCTCCACCATGGTCGGCAAGCTCTACGACGCCGAGGAGGCCTCCGACAGCAAACGCGACGGCGGGTTTACGATCTTCTATATGGGCATCAACCTGGGCGCCTTTATCTCCGGCATCCTGTGCAGTTGGGTGGCGGCCAAATGGGGCTGGCACTACGGCTTCGGCCTGGCTGCGCTCGGCATGGTCGCGGGGCTCGCGGTGTTTATGGGGCTGCAAAAATGGCTCTACGGCGAGGGCGAGTCGACGAATTTGGAGCTGCTGAATCGGCCAATCGCCCCGGGGATCTCACTCGGGACGACCATCTACATCACCGCCTTCCTGGCGGTCCCGCTGGTCGCGATCCTCGTCAGCGCCCAGGGCATTATGCAGGCACTGCTCCTGGGAATCGGCGCGTTCGTGCTCGTCGGCATGCTCATCCTGGCGGCGCGCTCCGAGAAAGCCCAGCGCGACCAGATTTTCGTCATCCTCGCGCTTATCCTCTTCAGCACGATCTTCTGGGCCTTCTTCGAGCAGGCCGGCAGCTCGCTGACCCTGTTCACCGAGCGCAACGTCGACCGGATGTTCTTCGGCTGGGAGATCCCCGCCGCCGCGTTCCAGAGCGCCAACCCCGCCTATATCATCCTGCTCGCCCCGGTCTTCGCCTGGATGTGGCAGGTGCTGAGCAAAAAGGGTTTCGAGCCGCGCACCCCGGTCAAATTCGGCCTGGCCCTCTTGCAGGTCAGCGCCGGCTTCGCCCTGCTGTCCTGGAGCGCGGCTTTCGCCGGCGACTCCGGCCTGGTGCCGATGAGCTTTTTGATGCTCGGCTACCTGCTGCACACCACCGGTGAGCTGTCGATGTCGCCGGTCGGCTTGTCGAAGATCACGCAGCTGTCGCCGCCCAAACTCGTCGGCGTCATCATGGGCGTGTGGTTCTTGTCGAGCTCCTTCGCCAACTATATCGCCTCGGTCTTCGCCCAGTTGGCCAGCGCCCCCGATGGCGCCGATATGAACGCCTTGTCGGCGGTCGAGACCCTGCCGATCTATACCGAACTCTTCACCACCATCGCCCTTATCTCGGTGGTCGTCGGCGTCCTGTGCCTGGCCGTCTCGCCGCTGCTCAATAGGTGGATGCACGGCGTGCACTAATCGCTTTTGTGTACGCGCACGCATCAGCAAAAGCCCCTGCAGTTCGCGGACTGCAGGGGCTTTTGCGTTCGACCCGCTCGCTCTAATCCACCCAATCGGGCAACGCGTCGAGCGCCTCTTTAAATATCTGCATGGTCGGTTTGATGCGTTCGTATTTCATCCAATCGGGCCCGACCTCCTCGTCAAACTCAAAGCCCGGGATGTCGTAGATATTCTCGTTCTCGCCCCAGGTGTCCCAGATATAGCGGTCGGTCTCGACCAGCAATTGCCCGTTATAGGTCACGCCGATGGCGATGCCGCGGGTGATCGCGCGGGAATTTCGCCCTTTACGCGCGGCGTTCGGGCTGGAGTGCAACACCTCAAGGCGACTCGGGTCAGTCACGCTCAGCAGCGTCCAGGGGATCCGAATGTCGATATGGTCATCGTAGATAACCACCGCATCGTGGCTGGTCGCCGGGTCGCCCGCGCGCCGGATCTTCAGCTTGCCGATCTCGTGAAAAGTCTCTTCGAACCAGAACTCTTTGTCGTTGGAACCATGCGCCTGACTATTCATCCAGGTCACCAGATTCCACGGCGCGCCGTCGGTCTGGGTCGAGTGGTAGACCTGCCCCTCGATGGGGCTGCCGTGCCAGATGCGCTTGCTATCGTAGGCAAAGGTCACCATCAGCTCCGCGCTCTCGCTGCCGTTGATGACGAGCGCGAACTCGTTTCGATTCTGCGTGGTCACCCCGTTTGGCAGCACCGACTCGCCGAGCTCCTTGTCGAATTGCGGGCTGTCCTTGCTCCCGTAGGTGTCAAAGGCCACCACCATCTTATCCGACCCGCTCAGGGCCGAGCGGGTGTTTAAACGCACATGAAAAAACTGGGTGTCCGCGACGGTCGACACCCTGGTCACAAACCCCGACGACTCCGTGCTCTTGCCGGGATTTGCCCAGTCGGGCTCGCCAAGATCGTAGGCGATCAGGCCGTAATTTTGCTCCGGCGCGCAGATATTATGCCAGAAGGGCCGGCGCTCCTCGCCGGAGCCGCGCGCATCGGCAATCCAGGTCGGCTTCCACCACTCATCGATCCAGGCAAACACCGCCGCGCCGGCGCCGTTGGTGTCATAGACGCTGCGAAATAGCCGCCCGTTGACCTTTCCCTGCTCTACCTCGGTATGCCCGCCGTGGTTCATATCTTTGTGCCCCCAATGCGCCGAGCCCCAGCTCGACGGCACCCCGACCTCGCCGATAAAGAGCGGCATCTTGGCGTAGTGGGACTTCAGGTCGAGCAGATACCCGATATAGGAATTCGGCCCCTCGGCATCCGAATGCTCGCGAAACCCGGGGTCGTCGACGATGAAGTCGGGATAGTAAGGATAGGCATGGAAGGTCGCGAAGAGCCCGCCGGGGGCGTCCACCGGCTTGAGCTCCAACATATCGAAGCTCTGGATATCCTCCGAGGTATAAATGCTGCCCTCGGTGGTGTGGTCCAGGGGGTCGAGCGTGGGCCAACTCGACACGCTGATGGGGCGCGTCTGCCCGTAGCCTTCGAGCTCATATTCGATCAAATAATCCACCCGCTCGCCCCACCACACCTCGGAGGGCTGGGCGTCGGTGACCGAGATATGCTTTCCGGCAAAGCTCGTCCTGTCGTTGAGGTGCTCGTTGGTGCGCTCGATCTCCTCCGGGTTCACCTCGCGCCCGATCACCCACCCCAGGATCCACTGCGACACATCCGTCTCAAAGGTGCCGTAGGCGCGCCCGTAGCGGTGATTGATATGACAATTCCCCCGGGTGCAATCCACCATCTCGCGGATATTAAAGTCGAAATCCTCGGTCAGAAGATCCAGCCCCTTAAATTGCTCGTCGAGCCAGATGCCCTGCAATAGATAAATCGGGTTGTCGGCGTGTTTTTTATTATGTTTGGCCAACTCTTCGTAAAAACGCGGATAGTGCAGCGTATAGATGCGCAGCGCGTTCACCCCGTTCTTGGTCATCAGGTCAAACCAATGGGCGTATTGCTCGCGGGTGGCCGCCAGATGCCCGGCGCGCGTCCCCGGCACGCCGACCCCGAGGTTGACGCCTTTGATGAAAATCGAGCGCCAATTGCCGCCCTTTCGCACCATCAAGAAGTCCTCATTGGTCTTAAACGGCACCCGTGTCCCGGACTTCTCGGGCGACTCATCCAGGCGACAGATCTGCGCCCCCTTACACGGGTCGCTGGCCGCCGGGGTGCCGGCGTCCAACGGGTCTCCCGGGTCATTATTCGGGATCGGCGGATTCTGCGGGTCGATATCCTCACAGCCCAGCGCGCTCAGCGCGACAAACCCGCAAAGTATCAGCATTACCCAGATATTTAAGCGCCTTAACCGGTCCATTTATCCCCCCAAAATCATCATATCGCCAAGCCAACCGCACCCGTCTCCCCCAAGTTAAGCGCCCCCAAACCAGCGCCAAGCCCCGCCGCCCGGGCTCGCCGCCCACAAACCCACCGCCCCCCCTTGCAGCCCTCCCCAACAGTGCTGATATTCCCCACTGCCCCTAAAAGCACTTTTTGGAGATGAATTTATGAAGCAAGATCAGAAGATGCCCAGCGCGCCGCCGGCCTTGCCCGGCAGCGCCGCCGCCGCGCGCCCACCCCAGCCGGGCGAAGACACCCCGCTGTCCATCTTGACCGCCGACGGCGACGCCGTCGTGCAGCGCATTCTACGCACCGCCTTTGAGCGCCGCGGCTGGTTCGTCTGCCAGGCCGCCGACGGGCGAGAGGCGCTGGAGTTGATGCAAACCGAGCGCTTTGACCTCTTCGTGCTCGACCTGAACCTGGCCTTTATCAACGGCTTCGAGTTGCTCGACGCGCTGGAGCATCTGCCCGAAGACCGCCGCGCAAAGGCGGTGGTCATCAGCGCCCAGACCCAGTCCGAGCCCGTGCTGCGCGCCTTTGAGCTGGGGGCCGAGGATTTCGTCGACAAACCGCTGGTCCCCGAGATTCTTATCGCCCGCATCGACCGCCTCTTTAAACGCCCGAATATGTGCTGATGTTGATCGACCGTATGCCGCAACAATACTGGTTTCGCCCCCATGGCGATCTGCCATCATGTCGGTCGAATAGGAGTTTCGATGTCCGAAACATTGCTTATTTTTTGGGAGATCCTCTGGTCCACGCCGCTGTACCGTGGGCTGATCATTCTGATCGCAGCCGAGCTGGTGGTGGTCGGCGCCCTGATCGCGTGGATGATCTTTCAGTCGGCCCGCCAGATGCGCCAGGGGCGCGCCAAGCGCCTATTCATGGAGGCCCTCGAGGACGACTTCTTTGAGGCCCTCGGCGAGCCCACCCCCGAGCGATTGCGCGGGTGGATGGAGCGGGCGGCGAAATTTGAGCCCTCGCTGGTCCAGGACTTTCTGGCCAGCGTCCTGCTGCACACCCGAGGGGCCGCCTACGACGCGCTGATCGTGCTCTACCACGAGTTTGGCTACGCCGAGCAAGACCGCGCGGCGAGCCGCTCGAAAAATGCGCTGAAGCGGCTGCGCGCCCTTCGCAGGCTCTACGTCCTGGGCAGCGCCGAGGACCGCCCCGTGCTGCTCGAGCAGGCCGGCGCGGAGTATCTGGCCCAGGTCCTCGCCATGCAAACCCTGGCCCGGGTCGGCCAGCCCGAGGATATCGTCGCGCTTTTGCAGGTCACCCGCCTCTATTCTCAGATGATGGAGGAGCCCGTGCAGGCGGTGCTCTCCAAGCTCCCGCCGGAGTCGCTTCGCTATGTCTTCGCGCGCTGGCAGCAATTTGAGTGCGGGCGGGTGCGCCGACTCTTACTCACGGTGGCCGCCGAGCAGCGGCTTGAGGGCGTGTCCGAATTGCTCGCACCGGCGGCGCGCTCCGAGGATATGGAGGTCCGGATCGGCGCCTGCCAGGCGGCCGGCTCACTGCAGGGGCGCCCGAGCTTCGACCTCTTATTGAGCGCGCTGGACGACCCGACCTGGCAGGTGCGCGCCCGCGCGGCGCGCGCGCTCGGGCGTCGCCAGGAGCCCGCCGCCGCCGCCCCCCTCGCCCAGGCGCTCAAGGACCGCGCGTTCTGGGTGCGCCAGGACGCCGCCGGCGCCCTCGGCATGCTCGGGGCACCCGGCGCCGAGCAGCTCCACCACGTCGCCGCCTACTGCGACGACCGCTACGCCGCCGAGTCCGCCACCCAGGAATTACAGCGCAGCCAGCGCCTCCTGGAGCGCGCCGTCTAAGCAATTTTTCCGTCACGTATTTTTCTCTCTAGAGAGCGATGACTTTCAAAAATTTCAGGGGGTAACTCGATATGAGAGAATGGGTTGATATCTTTGTTCTATGCTATTTTATTGGGCTCAACGCATTTTATGGGCTCCTCATCATCTTCTCGGTCTTTGAGATCGCGCGCCGAAAGGCCAGCCAGGTCCCCGAACTGGACGCGCTGGTGCTCGCCCAGGCCAGCACCCCGCCCATCTCGGTCATCGCCCCGGCCTTCAACGAAGAGCAGACCATCGTCGACTCGGTGCGCGCCTTCTTGCAGCTCGAATACCCCCACCACCAGGTGTTGGTCGTCAACGACGGCAGCACCGACATGACGCTGCAAAAGCTGGTCGAGGAGTTTGACCTCGAGAAGGTCGACCTCATCATCCGCCGCGAGATCGAGACCGAGGCGATTCGCGGGATCTACCAATCCCGCAAAGACGCGCGCCTCTTCGTGGTCGACAAGGAAAACGGCGGCAAGGCCGACGCGCTCAACGTCGGCATCAACACCTCGCGCTTCCCACTGATTTGCTGCGCCGACGCCGACACCATCGTCACCCGCAAGGCGCTTTTGCGCATGGTCGAGCCCTTCCTATACGACCCGCGCGGGGTGGTCGCGGTCGGCGGCACGGTGCGCCTGGCCAACGGCTGCCAATTTCGCCACGGGGTTTTGCAGAAGGTCGACGTCCCGAAATCCTGGCTCGCCCGCTTCCAGATCATCGAGTATTTGCGCGGCTTCTTATTCGGCCGCATGGGCCTCAATCGCCTGGGCGGAAACCTCATTATCTCCGGGGCCTTCGGGCTCTTTAAGCGCGAGGCGGTCGTGGCGGTCGGCGGCTACGCGCGCGACTCGGTCGGCGAAGACATGGAGGTCGTGGTCAAATTGCAGCGCCATATCCTGGAGGAAAAACCGCCGCGAAAGATCATCCATATCAGCGACCCCATCGCGTATACCGAGGCGCCCGAGACCCTGGAGCTGCTGGGCAACCAGCGCGACCGCTGGCACCGCGGCATGGCCGACACGATGTGGCGCCACAAGGCGATGATGCTCAACCCCAAATACGGCCCGGTCGGCCTGGTCGTCTACCCGGCCTACCTGATGTTCGAGCTCTTCGGGCCGGTCATCGAGCTATTCGGGTATTTCTGGTTTGGCGCCGGACTCATCTTTGGGTTTGTCGATCTGAAATTCGCGATTCTATTCCTGATCGCGGCCTTCTGGCTCGGCGCCATGATGTCGGTGCAGGCGCTGCTCATCGACAACTGGGGGTTCAACCTTTTTCGCGGCGCAAAACCCCGGCTCAAACTGCTCGCCGCGGCGGTCTTCGAGAACCTCGGCTACCGCCAACTCACGCTTTGGTTCCGCATCCGCGGGCTGGTTAAATATATGGTTGGGGAAAAATCATGGGGCAAAATGACACGCAAAGGCTTTGAGCGACATCCGGACTCCGAGGAGGGCGTCGAGGCGCTCCCAAGCCCGCAGGAGATGCTGGAGCTGAGCGGCCCAGAGGCGCTGGCCGAGTCGTCGAAGGCCGCGTCAGGCGGTGGCGAATGAGCATGCCACCGAAAGCCTGGCCACGGTCCGCGATGGCTGCGGCGCTGGTGATGCTCGCCGCAGGACTCATCGGCGCGGGCTGCCACCGCGCGACCGCGTCCAGCCGTCCCGCCCATCACCAGCAGCCGGAGTCGCGTGATTGTGATCCGCGATTCATGCAGATCTTAAACGACGCCGAGGCGCCCGACCCCTCCGAGAACCCGACGCGGCGAGCGCATAGGGAGCGCGCGATGCAAGACACACATCGCACGGCGCGAAAACGCGCCGAGGACTGGCTGCAGCTGGCCGAATACCAGGCCGCGTCCCTGCCCGGCGCGCCCGCGATGGCGCTGCTGTCTTTCCCACAGGCCACCACCTCCATCTCCCGGCGAAGCTATCTCTACGACAACGCCCTGGCCCTGCTCTGGTACGCCTGGAAGGGGCAATATAGCCGGGCCCGCGCCCTCGCCCAGACCCTGCGCTACTTGCAATTAGAGGACGGCAGCTGGGGCTATAGCTTTCACCTGGACAACCCGCAGGACCATCACGCGCGCTATATTCGCAGCGGGGCGGTCGCCTGGGCGGCGCACGCGCTGGCCTATTTCGGCACGCAATTTGGCGAGCCCGCGGCGCTGCTGAGCGCCCAGCGGGCCGCGCGTTTTCTGGAGTCCATGCGCCTTGGCGGCAGCGGCCCGACGCGCGGGCTTGTGTCTGCCGGGCGCGGCCTGCCGAGCACCCTGATGGAAGCCCCGCCGAGCCCCAAGCTCGGCTTCGCGGTCAGCGAGCATCAATTCGACGCGCATATCGTCCTGGCCCGCTTCTTCCCCATGCAGGCCGAGCGCCTCGCCGAGCAAATGCTCGACGTGCTGTGGCTCAAACGCCCCGGGCGATTCGCGGTCGCCGCGGGAGCCGAGCGCGTCGACACCCGCCGGGCGCTCGACGCCGCCGGCGCCTGGGGCGCCCTGTGGCTTCTGGGGGCCGGACACCCCCAACTCGCCGCCCAGAGTTATCGGTATTCCCGCGAGACCTTCGCCAGCAGCGCCCTCCTGGTGGGCCACGCCAAGCACGGTCCGGTGACCCTTAAACTCCAGGGATTTCGCCCCTACGAAGACGATATCGACGGCTACGATGTGGACGCCGCCGCCGATCATATCTTCGTGGAGGGTGCGATGGGCATGGGCATCGCCGCCCACCGCCTTGGCGACCCGGAGACCGCGCAGAAGATGTTGCGCACCGGGATCGCCCTGAGTTGCACGGGCGCGCCGGGGATACCCTATTCGACGGTTCAACTGCCGGGATTTTCCACGCACGCAGCGGCCGCGCCGACGCTGTGGTTTCTCTTTTTAGAGCGCGAGATGGCGACCGGGCGAGATGCGCCGATTTTTAGTGCATCGACGACGCCCTCACTGACTTTTTAGGTGCCCGCTGATTGCACGCCGGCGCATCGCACACACACGCGACGATGCGCGGCCCCGGTGCCGATGATGGAGCTGAGCATGAATTCAAAACTTGCCATGCGATTGCTATTGATGCTGGTCATCTTCCTGCTCGCCCTGTCCCTGCCGAGATTGGTGGCGGCCCAGGAGAGCGAAGAATTGGAGGCGCCGCCCGAGCGCGCCCGGCCCCAGGTCGACTGCGTCGAGGCGGCGCGCGGCCTGCGCATGCAGCGCCGTTTTAGCGAGGCCGAAAAGACCGCGCGCGCCTGCACCGAAGAGCAGCAGGGGAACCCCGACGCCTGGGTCGAACTCGCCCGCGCCCTGGCCGCCCAGGGCAACTCCGAAGAAGCCCTCACATGGGTCGACAAGGCGCTGCTGGACTACCCGGACAGCAACGACCTCAAACTTCTCAAAGCCCGGCTGCTCGCCTGGACCGACCAGCTCGACGCGGCGCGAAAGCTCCTTGAGACGCTCCCCGAAGACCTCTACGAGCGCCCCGAAGCGATGCGGCTTCGCGCCGATATCTTGCTCTGGGATGACTCCTTCGACGAGGCCATCGAGTGGTATAATCGCTACGATGAGGCCGACCCCGACAACCCCCTGGTGCTCTACAAACGCGCGATGGCCCACCGCGGCGCCGGCGACGACTCCAAAGCGCTCGAGGACCTGGCGAAATCCTGCGAGATCGCCCCCGAGGCGACCAACGCCTGCAAGGCCCACGAGGGAATCGCCGAGGACTCCTACCCCAAGCTCTACGCAAATATTCTCTACGGCTATAGCCGGATCATCAATCGCCTGGACGGCTGGCGCCTGCGGGGCGACGTGGGCAGCGAACTCTCGCGAAACCTCACCCTGATGGGCACCTGGGAGTGGCTGCACCGCCCTTTCTTCGACCACCGCGCCGCCGACTGGCGCTTCAACGCCTGGGGCGACTATAAATTTGACTCCGGCCTCTTCTTCAAAGCCGGCGGCGGCTTCGCCATCGACCCGATCTTCTCGCCCAAGTGGAACGCGCTGGTCGAGGCCGGCTGGTCCTTCGAGTATTTTCAGGCATCGGCGCGCTATTGGCATATCGAATTTCCCGATGAATCCAACGAGGTCCTCAACGCCAACGCCGAGATCTATATCAAGCCCTATATGTTCGAATTGCGCTATTTTATGACCTTCTCCGACGACGGCGATCCCGTCGCCCACTCGGGACTCGGGCGCGCGTTCTACTTCTTTAGCAACCTGACACAATTTTATATCGGCGGCGGTGGCGGCGGCAAAAGTGACTACCTGGAGCCGCGCGACATCAACTCCGAGTCGCATTGGCTGGTGACCGCGGGCTTTCGCTATATGCTCACCTCTCACCACCGCCTCCTGATCGCGGTGACCCAGCGCCACGACTCCGCGGGCACCCAAAATTACGACCAAACCGAGGTCCTCGGCGGCTACGAATTTCGCCTCTGAGCACTCATTTTTATTGCGCAACAAAGAGGAGCAGACCATGACACAATTTATCGGGGGACTCGGTGATTCGAGGTCGTTTGATGGCCGCACGCGCCGCGCGCTGCGCCGCAACCTGAGCATCAGCGCCGCGCTGCTGCTCAGCTTGAGCACCGCGCTGCCCGCCTGCTGGGCCGAGCGCACCGACGAAGACCCGGCCACCCAGGCCGTCGACTGCCGCCGCAACACCGCGCTCACCGCCGAGATGCTGCGAAAGTCAGTGCACCTAAAAGCCGGCCTGGGCCGCTGCTATACCGTCAGCGAGCAGCTCACCGTGGGCACCGACGTTGAGCTGACCGTGGACCCGGGCGTCAAAATCGTCTTCGGCGACGCCGCCGGCCTCAGCGTGCATGAGGGCGTGCTTCACGCCCGCGGCACCGCCGACGCGCCCATCGTCTTCACCGGTGAGCGAAAGGAGCCCGGAAGTTGGCTGGGCGTACGATTCATGGACTCGGCGGGCCCCAAAAATATCCTTCACCAGGTCATCATTGAATACGGCGGCGCCACCCCGGGCTTCGCGGGCACCGAACCGGCCAACCTGATGCTCGACGATTATTATGGCAAAGTCAGCGTCGACATCTCGGAGGTTACCCTGCGAAATAGCGCCGGCTACGGCTTCTATGCCGAGGCAAATACGCGCAGTAAATTCGCCCAAAACATCCTCACCGAGAACCAAAAAGGCGCCGCCTACCTCAGCCCGCTATTCCTCAACCAGCTCGACGCCGACAGCGACTTCACCGGCAATCAAAACGACCTGGTCAAACTCAGCGGGGCCAACCTGGTGGGCGAGCGCCTGAGTTGGCCGGGGCTCAAGGTGCCGTATATCGTCTCCGGCGACCTCAACCTCACCGAGAATAGCTTCGTCGAAGTCGCCCCGGGCGCCGTCTTCAAATTCGCAGAGAACACGGGCATCTCAGTATTTCGCTCGCGCTTCTCGGCCCGCGGCCACAAGGACGCCCCGGTGGTCTTCACCGGGCTCAGCGAGATTCCGGGGTATTGGAAGGGGATTTTGTATATCGACAGCAATAGCGTCGACAATGTCCTGGAGCACGTCGCGATTCGCTACGGCGGCGCCAACCCGACCTTTAAGGGGGTCGAGCCGGCCAACCTGATGCTCGACGATTATTACGGAAAGGTGCGCCTGAAGATTAACAATACCGAGCTCTCCCACAGCGGGCGCTACGGCCTCTACGCCGAGGCAAAGGTCGACCTCGACTTTGGCAATAATAAGCTTGTCGATAATAAACGCGCGGCCGCCCTGCTCGATCCCAGCGCGGTGAGCGCCCTGGACGCCCAGAGCTCCTACGCCTCCAAATTCGGCAAGCCGACGCCCCAGCCCGCCGAGTCCAATAATAGCCTCGACGACGCCCCGGACGCCGGCGAAGACGACGGCCATGACGCCGCAGCCACCGCCGCCAACGCCGTCGACACCCCGACCAAACCCGCCCCGGACACACGAGGCACCATCGAGGTGATGGGCGCAAACCTCGACAGCGTCACCTCCAGCTGGCCCGCCACCGACGCCGACTACCTGGTGCGCGCCGACATCCTGGTGCGCGACGACGCCCACCTCATCCTGGAGCCGGGGGTCACACTGGTCTTCGCCGAGGGCGCCGGCATCTCGGTCTTCCGGGCGCGCATCACCGCGCGGGGCACCGCCGAAAAACCGATCATCTTCACCGCCCAGACCAAGCAGCCTGGCTTTTGGAAGGGCATTCACCTGGTCGACACCTCGAGCGTCGAGAACGCCTTCGAGCATGTCACTATCGAATACGGCGGCAGCGCGCGCACCTTCAAGGGCGCCGAGCCGGCCAACCTGATGTTCGACGACTATTTCGGCCTCGTCTCGGCCACCCTCAATAACGTGACCACGCGCTTTAGCGGCGGCGCCGGGATGCATATCGAGCCCGGGGCCAAGATTCACAGCACCAATTGCGCCTCCATCACCATCGAAGAGGAGCAACAAGTCACCGCCGACGGGCGAAGCCTCAAGCGCGCCTGCAGGCTCTAGGCGATTGCAGTCGCGTGCGCGGCGTTTAAATTGAACCCATTGAACGCACGTAACCGATCGACGTCGCGCCGGCCGTGCAGGTTGGCATTGGCCTCGCGAAGCGAACCCGGGAGAAGAACCATGGAATCCTCATCGTTGAACGCGCCCCCGTCTGACCTCATTGGCCGCCCCGAGGTCTACCCAAACCGGTCCCTCAAGCGCATAGGCACCTGGTTTATCATCCTGCTGCTCGCCACCATCTTCCTGGGCGCGTCGGTGCCCAAGCTGGGCGAACTCGGCCTCTTTGACTCCGGGTTTACCCGCTGGGGATACCCAACCTGGTTTGCCAAAGGTATCGGGATGATCGAAGCCACCGCGGCGATCTTCCTGATCATCCCAAGCACCGCGCTCTACTCGGCCATCGTCCTGGGCGTGGTCATGATCGGCGCAATCGTCACACATCTATTCTTCGGCGAGGCCATCTACGCGCTGATCCCATTTACCATGCTGCTCCTGCTGACCTTTGTCGCCTGGGTACGCCGCCCCGAGCGGGTCCACACGATGATTCGACGCCGCAAGGTCGGCATCGAATAGACGCCGCGCCGCATCTCACTGAGCGCTTCGAAGGAATGACTTATGGCTAGCTTCATAGGCGAGCATCCCGATGAGCACCTGCCCGACGGCGCTCCCGAGGAGACGCCGCCGCGCGACGCCGCCGTCGGGCCAGCGCTCTTCCCGCGCCTCAGCGCCCAGCAATACCGCGCGCGCGTCTGGCGCTACGTCTATATCTCAATGCGCATCTTATTCTTCGCGCTCATCGTCGCCATCGCCTGGTGGTTGAGCATCTCCATGGGCACCCTGCTCACCCCCCTGCTCGGCAGCTTCATCCTGGGGTATTTGCTCGACCCGCTCGTGCGCAAACTCCAAGGCCGCGGCCTAAGCCGGCGCGCCGCCACCCTGGTGTGCCTGGGCTCAGTCTTCGCGCTCATCGCCGTCGTCCTGCTATTCTTGCTCCCCTCGATCATCTCCCAACTCAGCTATTGGATCGGCAATATCCCGGAGCTCATCGGCGAGATTCAGGACACCTGGTTCCCCTGGATAACGACCCAGATCGAAACCCGGCTGCCCGAATCCATGCAGGAAACCGTTCAAGGCTATATCAGCGACGCCGCCAACGCGCTGCCCGGACTCGCCCAACGCATCGGCGGCTGGGGCGTGGGCGCGGTCTCAGGAACCGGAAGGGCCCTCTTCGCCGCGTTCAACCTCATCCTTATCCCTCTATTCACCTATTATTTCCTGATGAAATTCGCCCGCTATAAAACGGCGGTGGTCGAGTGGATTCCGCGCAAACGACGCGCATATTATCTCTCGATTCTGGCGAGGATGGACGTCGCCGTCGGGCAGTGGTTCCGCGGGCAACTTCTGGTGGCCGCGATCGTCGGCGCGCTCTATGCCATCGGGCTGGCCATCGTCTTCGCCCTCTTCGGGATCGACTTCCAACTCGGGATCGCCATCGGCGTCGCCGCGGGGATCACCAATATTATCCCCTACCTTGGCATGATCTTGGCGATCGCCATGACCGCCCTGGTGGTCCTGCTGGACTGGCCGGGATGGATCGGCATCCTTTTTGTCGTCGGCGTCTTCCTGGTGAACCACATCTTGGAGGCATATATCGTCGGCCCCAAGGTATTGGGCGACTCCGTCGACATGAACCCCATCGCGGTGATCATTTTGCTGCTGGCCGGCGGTGAATTGGCCGGTCTCTGGGGCATCCTATTGGTGATACCCATCGCGGGGGCCGTCAAGGTGATCATCCCGGATCTGCGCGCCCTCTACCAGGAGACGACCATTTACCAGGGCGGAGAAGTCGACCTCGTCGCCGAATCGCCGCCCGAGCCCGATGAGAGCGCACAAAAAAGCGGGCCCGACCACGCGCTACCGGCCTCGCCGAGCACATAACCTGACCCGCAATCATCACATCGACTTATATAGATTCGTCACGCGCACTTCGCAGAGCAGCCGTTCGGTCTCGATATGGATGATATCGATCTTATGGCGAATCAGGGTGCGGCCGCGCTTAATCACCGTGGCGTGCGCGCGCACGCTCCCCTCGGTCGCCGAGCTAAGATGCGAGCAACTCACCTCGATCCCCACCGGAACGCGCTTGCTCAAATCGACGCCCCAACAGGCGTGCATGCTCGCCGCCGACTCCGCCAATAACAGGCTCATCCCACCGTGCAGCAGCCCGAAGGGCTGGCGCGCGTGGTCGCCGATCGGCATCTCGAGCACCGCGAAATCGTCGCCGATATCGACCAACTCAATTTGATGCGGCGCCATCGCGGTATGCCCGGTGGTCGCCTTAAACGCCTTTACCCATGCGTCTTTATCCGTAGGGTTCGACATAATCTGCTGCGCGAACGAAATGGCCATAAAAAACTCGTACTTATAAGACTTCAGGGGTGTCGATAGAAATGAATACCAATGCAACTCACGCGCCGCCCGGCCGCGCTCAATCGTCAGCGGCTTCCTCGGCTTCTTCAGCCTCGTCGAGCATCTCCTCGACCTCGGCGGCGTGCTTAGCGTCAAGCCCCTCGACCATCTCACCAAACGCGCGGCGCGCCTCGAAGACTGTCATTCTTTCTTTCTGAAATTCAACGCAAATTAGGCACATGGTCGGCTCCTGGGGTGAAGTGAACTGCTCGGATTCGATGAATCTGCGCTCTAAGCATAACATCGACGCGCACGCCGATCACGTCACGCATCTATTCAGCGCCGGCATCTGCGGCGCTCGCCTTTGAACCTGCGTCCACGCCCTCATACCGGGCGGTGACGAGTTGAATATCCTCGTAGCCGAACAGGTCGCGCAGCACCTGATCCGCCTGGCGCTGAGTCTCGAAGCGGCGCTCAAAGATCTGAGCCCCATCGGCGTTAAAAAACAACAGGCACTCCGCGTCGCGCTCAATAAACGCAACCTGGGCAAGGTTAATTCGAAAGCGACCCAATTTCATCCATAGGGCTGATTTCATGGGGTATTCCTCGTGTTGGCGGTGATGGACTCGGCGCCAGAGATGAGCGCCTGATCGGGGCTGCGAAAGATCTTACGCGGTGTCGGCGGGGATACTCAATAAGACTGGGCGACAAGAGTCGGCGACGCGTCGGCGTAGGTCGCGCGCAGGGCGCTCAGTCGCGCGCTATTTCCCAGCAAGTCATTCTGTTGGCAGGCGAGCGTGTAGAGCACCTCTCGCGCCGCGCGACGGCGCTTGAACTCAGCGCCGTCTTCAGACATCGAGCCGTCCTCGACGGCATCCAGGTAGCGCAACCCCCGCACCGCCAACCAGGCCAGGTCCTCGTGGGCCCCACTAATTTTCGCCAACGAATCTTCGAAGCGCGCCAAGCTCTCATCCCACGCGGCCCAATCCCCCCGGCCCAGCGCGCAGACCATCAACCCGGCGTAGATAAGCGGCAACTTCGACTGATAGCCCAGCTCCACATAGGACATAATCAGCTTAATCAGGACGGGCCGGGCGCACTCAAAATTCTGCGCGCCGATCTCAACCAGCGCAATATTATAGCGCGCCACATGCGCCGGGCGACTATTATCGACCTGAAAAAGATCGAGCGCCTTGGCATAATGATGGCGCGCCTGCTCCCAATCTTCGGCGTGGCGCGCGATCTCGCCAAATACCGTCCACGCGGTCCCCTCGACGACCCGAAAGCCACGCTCACGGGCGAGCTTTCGCGAAAGCTCGGCGTATCGGACCGCCTCGGTGTACTTGCCCTCCCCGAGCCAGGTCTGGGCGATAAAATTATTATTGACCGCCTGCATAAAATAATCGTCAAGGGCCTCGAAGGTCGCGACCGCCTTAAGCAGGCCTTCGCGCGCCTCCACGTAGCGCCCCTGCAGCATCATCACGTACGCGCGATTCGCCCGAGCACGCGTCAAACCGTGCTCGTCGCCCGCAACCGCCAGATACCCACACGCGTCGTCATTGAGACGCAGCGCGTCCGCGTAGCGACATTGACCGGTCCGGATCTGCCCGTAGAGCAGCATCGCGTAGCCGGTCTCAGCCGCCCAATCGCTGCGGCGAAAGACCCTCAGCGCGCGATCGACCAACTCCTGTGCGCGCGGGATTTCCCCCTTCAAAAAATAAGATCGCGCGCGACGCGTATCGTTCTGGGCCCGAAACGGACTCCCGGGCCCAACTTCCATCTCATCGAGGAGGCGATCGCGCTGGTCCAGATAGGCTCGGCACGCCAGATGGTCGTCGGAGTCGAGCGCGACCTTCTGGGCGACCAGCAGCATCTCAAGCGCCTCATCAACCCGTCGGCCCGCGATCAGATGCTGCGCACGGCGCCCGGCGACCACGCGCCCTCGACGGTCATGGGAGTCATCGCCGTACGTCTTTAGCAACCCGCGCGCACACGCCGCGTGATACCGAACCCAACCCTTGTCCTCGACCGCGATCTTCGCCAAAGCTTGAACTGCCTCGGCCGTCACAAATCGCCAACGCCTCCTCGGCGCCCCAGACGAAGGACCATTTTCTATGCGCCGGCCAAGATCCCCGGCGACCAAATGATCCAAAATAACCTCGAAGACCGCCTCGTCCCGCCGAATCCCCGCGCACGCGCACGCGCTCATCCACTCCAGCCAATCCACCCAGAGCAGCTCTGCGCCCGCCGACGCGTCACCCGACGCGCCTCCCTGAGCCAGGGCCGCCGCAATACCGAGGCATGCGCGCACCTGCGCGCCGACCAAATCCCTATCGACGGATTTGGTTATATCCTCAAATAATGCGCACCATAGCCCCATCAAAAATCCTGCTTCACGAAAGCAATTTTGCGGTAGAACTCGACTATAACAGTATTTCAAACCAAAGATAAACCTCCCTTATTTCGTCCACCTTTCCTTCCCCACCCTATTTATGTTAGTTTCGCCCTCGCTCAGACGTAGGAAGTATATGAACGAGACCCAGCGCAAGATCACCTTCGACAATCGAAGGAATCGCGACTTCAGCAAAACCGTCAAGGCGCGTGTCAACGCGTATTTCGCCGAAAATAACCTCTCAAAATTTGCCAACGCGGCGATGATTCGAAAGACCATCGCCCTATTCACCCTCTATTTTGGCTCTTACGCGCTGATCATCAGCGATATCTTGCCCGTCTGGGGCATGTGGGCGATGTGCTTTGTCATGGGGCTTGGGATGGCCGGCATCGGCTTCTCTGTCTCTCATGACGCCCTGCACGGGGCGTATTCGGCCAACAAACACGTCAACCGACTGCTCGGCTTAAGCTTCGATCTTCTCGGGGCCAACGGGTATATCTGGAAGATCACCCACAACGTGATCCACCACACCTACACCAATATCCAGGGGCACGACGAAGACCTGGAAGTGGCCGGATTCATTCGCCTTTCGCCCAACACCGAGCACCAGCCGATCCACCGCCTCCAGCATCTCCTGGCGTTCCCTGCCTATAGCTTCGCGACGTTTTTCTGGGTCTTTATCAAGGATTATAAATATTTCCTTCAACGCGATCTCGGCCCCTATAAGGATAAGAAGCACCCGGCCAGTGAGTGGGCGATCCTCATCGTCACCAAGCTCATCTATTACGGCTATATCATCGCCGTGCCGATGCTCCTGCTCGACATCACCTGGCTGCAATTCGCGATCGGCTTCTTCACCCTGCACCTGACCGCCGGCCTCACCCTGGGCATTATCTTCCAACTCGCCCACATCGTCGAAGACACCGAACACCCCGTGGCCGACACCGACGACACGATCCCCGAGCATTGGCTGGTCCATCAGATGGCCACCACCGCTGACTTCGCCCAGGATAATAAATTTCTGTGCTGGTATATCGGCGGGCTCAACTTCCAGATCGAGCACCACCTCTTTCCGCGCATCTGCAGCATTCATTACCCCGATATCGCCTCAATTGTGCGCCAGACCGCCCGGGAATACGGAGTCCCCTATCATTGCTACGAGACCTTCGGCGACGCCGTGGGGTCGCATTATCGCACCCTAAAACGCTTCGGCAGCGCCGAAAAAGCAACCGGCGACGAGCCGCTCCAAAATAGCATTTGAATTTCTGACAGCGATCGGGTAGTCACTCGTCTTCGCTTTCGCTCCCATTTGGGGAACGGCCGCGCCAAAACGCTAAATTTCCGCCTACTTTGTTTTCATGAGCGCGATATAAAGCGTTCAACATACAGAAAAAACGAGGACGCAATGCCAAAAATGAAAACCCATCGTGGTTCTGCTAAGCGATTTAAGATTAACAAAAACGGCAAGGTGAAATTCCGCCGCGCTTATCGCTCTCACTTGCTTACGACTTGTAAGACTCCCAAGCAAAAACGTCAGTTGCGCGCGGGCTCATACCTGTGTGATGCCGATGCAAAACGCATCAAGAAATTGCTCCCCTATCTTTGATTTTGAGGTAATGTTATGCCGCGCGTTAAACGAGGAACCAAGGCTCGCGCCCGCCGTAAAAAAGTCCTGAAATCCGCTCGCGGATTTGTGGGTGGCCGTCGCCGTCTTTTCGCAAATGCTAAAGAAACCCTTCATCGCGCATGGTGCTATGCCTACCGCGATCGTCGCCAACGCAAACGTCAATTCCGTCGCCTGTGGATCACGCGTATCAACGCTGCCGCGCGTCAGAATGACATGAGCTACTCGAAGCTGATCGGTGGCCTGAACAAAGCCGGCGTCGAGCTCGACCGTAAGGTCCTGGCTGACATGGCCGTCTTTGACCCCAAAGGATTTAGCAAAGTCGTCGAGACTGCGCGTCAAGCCCTGGGTTAAGCAGCCACAAACCGTGCCGCACTCGCGCCTCTTTTCGATGCACGGCGCGCGTCAGCCCGGCTCTTTGATGAACCGCCCCGCCCCGCTTCGCTTGTCGTTGTGGGGCGATGGCTTTTCTTGGACACCCATTTGGGCGCATGTGCTCGGTCGGCGGCCCCGCCCGCCCCACACACCCGCCCAGCAAAAGCGTTTATACGAGGATCTTGATGAATATTTCGGAACTTGAAACCCGGCTCAACCAACTCGCCGAGCAGGCCGTCGCCGAGTTCGCTGAAGTCGAGCGAAAAGAAGACGCCATCCAGGTAAAAAACCGCTATCTGGGCCGAAAAGGCGGAGTCCAGGAGTTGATGAAGCTCATCCGCGAGCTTCCCAACGACGAGAAGCGACTCGCCGGCCAGGCATCAAACCTCGCTAAAAAGACCATTCAAGACGCCTATGACGCGCGCAACGACATGCTCGACGCCCGCGAACTCGCCCGCCAATTGGCCGCCGAGACCATCGACGTCACCCTGCCCGCCCGCACCCCCGCGGTGCGCTCCGGCCACCCGCTTATCGAGGTCCAGCAGGAGCTCATCTCGATCTTCAGCGACATGGGCTTCGAGGTCGCCGAAGGCCCCGAAATCGAAGAGGATTTCTACAATTTCGAGGCGCTCAACTTCCCGGCCGACCACCCCGCGCGCGACATGCAGGACACCTTCATGCTCGACGACGGGCGCCTGCTCAGGACCCACACCTCGCCGGTGCAGGTGCGCACCATGCTCGCCTACGGCACGCCGGTGCGCGTCATCTCGCCGGGGCGCGTGTACCGCTGCGACGCCGACGTCACCCACAGCCCGGTCTTCCACCAGGTCGAGGGCCTGCTGGTCGACGAGAATATCACCTTCGCCGACCTCAAGGGCACGCTGAGCCACTTCGCCGAGCGTGTCTTCGGCCCGGGCACCCCGCTCCGGTTTCGCCCCAGCTTCTTCCCCTTCACCGAACCCAGCGCCGAAGTCGACATCGGCTGCATCTTCTGTGAAGGCAGCGGCTGCCGCATCTGCAGCCACACCGGCTGGCTCGAGATCCTCGGCTCCGGCATGGTCGACCCCAACGTGTTCACCTCCGTGGGCGTCGACCCCGAGAAATACAGCGGCTTCGCCTTCGGCATGGGCGTCGAGCGCATCGCCATGCTCAAGCTTGGCGTCAACGATATTCGGATGTTCTTCGACAATGACCTGCGCTTTTTGGCGCAATTCTAATCCGACCGTTTTGCGCCCGCGTGTTCAAAAACAAGAAACCGATAAAATAGCGTATATATCATGAAAATTAGTTGGAAGTGGCTGCAACAATGGGCAGATCTTAGCGAGCTTAGCGTCGACGACGTCTCCCATCGCTTGACGATGGCCGGCCTGGAGGTCGACGGCGTCGAGCACCTCGGCGAGGGCTGCGATGATATCGTGGTCGCCCGGATCGACCGCATCAGCGAGCACCCTGACGCCGACAAGCTCGTCATCTGCGACCTGACGCTAGGCGAAGGCAAAACCAGCAACGTGGTCTGCGGGGCCAAGAATATGGCCGAAGGCGATTTCGTCGCCCTCGCCCAACCCGGCAGCAGCCCGCCCGGCGTCGACTTCGATATCGTCTCGCGCAAAGTCCGCGGCGTGCTCTCCCACGGCATGCTCTGCAGCGGCTCGGAGCTCGGCCTCGAAGACGACACCGACGGCATCCTCATCCTGGCGCGCACCCACGAACTCGGCATGCCCGCCTTCGAGGCGATGGGCCTCAAAGACACGGTCATCGAGGTCGATCTCACGCCCAACCGCCCCGATTGCCTCGGCCACCTGGGCGTGGCGCGCGAGCTCAGCGCCCTCTACGGGCGCGCGCTCAAGACACCCACCGATTGGCAAGAGACGCCGGTCTGGGAGAGCAGCGCCGCGCCACAAGCCAGCGACGCCGCGCCTCTTATCGTCGAAGACGCCGAAGGGTGCCCGCGCTACCTCTTCGCCGTCATCGAAGACGTCAAAGTCGGCCCGAGCCCGGCCTGGCTGCGCTCGCGACTGACCGCCATCGGTCTTCGCAGCATCAATAATATCGTCGATATCACCAACTATATTTTGATGGAGCTGAACCAACCCCTGCATGTCTTTGACCTGGACAAATTGCAGGGCCCAGAGATCCGCGTTCGCCGCGCGACCGCTGGCGAAACCATCGTCGGCATCGACCATAACGAATACAAACTCGACCCCAGCGATCTCGTCATCGCCGACGCCGAGCGCCCTGTGGCGATCGCCGGTGTGATGGGCGGCGCCGACACCGAAGTCGACGAGACGACCACGCGCGTCTTGATCGAATGCGCCTATTTCGAGCCGACCACGGTGCGCCGAAGCGCGCGCCGCCACAGCCTGCACACCGACTCCAGCCACCGCTTTGAGCGCGGCATCGACCCCGCCGGCCTCCCCGCCGCCCTGGCCCGCGCGCTGCGCCTGATGCTGCGCACCCAGGAGACGCTCGACTCAAACCCCACGGTTCGCACGGGCATCGTCGAGCATTGCGTCGACGCCGTCACCAAGAATACCCAGGTCACGCTGCCCAAAACGATGCCTTCGCGCATCCTGGGCATCGACCCCAGCGAAGACACCATCGTCGGGTACCTCGGCGCCCTTGGCATCGAAATGACGGCCCAGGGCGAGGACACCTGGCTGTGCACCGTGCCGACCTACCGTCCCGACATCGAGCGCCCCATCGACCTGGTCGAAGAGGTCGCACGCATGTACGGGTACGACGAGATCCCCTCGACGCTGCCGCGCTCATCGATGGGTTATACCCACCGCGTTCGCCCCGAAGACACGCGCCATCCCGAGACGATCATCTCGCGCAATTACCGGCGAATCCTGGCCACGATCCGCACCCAATTGCTCTCGTTTGGCCTCTATGAGGTCGTCAACTACGGCTTTATGTCGGCCCAGGAGCTCGACCTGCTGCGCATCGCCCCGGGCGACCGCCGCCGCGAGACCGCGCGCCTGGCCAACCCGCTGGTCGCCGACGACGCATTCATGCAGACCACGATGCTCCCCGGGCTGCTCAAAAACCTGACGCTCAACCGCGCTCGCCGCCGCAAGAACGTCGCGATCTTCGAGACCGGCCGCCGTTATTTCAAAGACACCGAGCGCCCGACGCTGGCGATGCTTCTGTCGGGGCAAAAAGAGCACCATTGGAGCGGAAACACCGCCTGGGACTTCTTCGACCTCAAGGGCATCGTCGAGGCGATCTGCCGCCCCTTCGCGACCGAAGGTCTTGAGTGGCAGGTGCCCGCTGACGCTCAACCCTACCTGCACCCCGGCGTGCAGGCCGAATGGGTGCTCGACGGCAAGATCATCGCCTCGCTG